>JAGNWT010000005.1:0-30665 GCA_017985935.1 Anaerolineales bacterium
ACAACCTAGGCAAAGAATACAAACGCGGATTTTGGGGATTGAAAGATTTTTCCCTTGAGATCAAACCCGGCATTTTAGGCTTGCTCGGACCGAATGGCGCGGGCAAGTCCACTTTTATGCGCATGCTCGCCACCATCACCAAACCGACGGACGGCAGCATCAAATGGAACGATGTGGACATCGTCAAATCGCCGGATACATTGCGTGATGTACTCGGTTATCTGCCGCAGGATTTTGGCGTGTACCCCAACCTCAATGCCGTGGAATTTCTCGAATACATGGCAGCGATCAAAGGACTTGATGCTGCCACAGCAAAAAAACGCATTGATGAATTGCTGCAACTTGTAAATCTCAAAGACGCGGCGAAACGTCCGCTGGGCGGATATTCGGGCGGCATGAAACAGCGTGTGGGCATTGCACAAGCCTTGCTCAACGACCCACAACTGCTCATCGTGGATGAGCCAACCGTGGGTCTCGACCCCGAAGAACGGGTGCGATTCCGCAATTTGCTATCAGACTTATCCGGCGAACGCATTGTGATTCTTTCAACGCACATCGTTTCAGATGTCGAAGCCACTGCCACGCATATTGCCTTGGTCAACAAAGGTCAATTGCTGCGAGAAGCCGCGCCTGAAAGTTTGCTCAACGAACTTGAAGGCAAGGTCTGGGAGTGGACAATCCACAGCGACGACCTGCCCGCGCTCAAAAGCAAGCACATCGTCAGCGGAACGATCCGCAAAAGCGACGGCGTACAAGTCCGCGTGGTGAGCGGCGACCAACCCAAAGCAGAGTCGCGAAGCGTCAGCCCGAATCTCGAAGATGCCTATCTGTATTTCATCGGCGGTAAACAATGAAATCGGCACGCATTATTTATCATCTCGCCCGCGCCGATTTTTTGGAACGTGTGCGCCGTTATAGTTTTCTCGTGATGGTCGGCTTGGTGGTCTTTCTCGGCTATCAAACCGCTATCGGCAACATGGCGCTGGAACTGGGACAATACCGCGGCGAATACAACTCGGCTTGGGTTGGCGCAATGATGTCGCTGATTGCGGCGTTCTTCCTCGGTTGGTTCGGCTTTTACCTCGTCAAAGGCTCGGTGGCGCGTGACCGCGAAACCGGCGTCGGTCAGATCATGGCGACCACCCCGCTCACCCGTCCGTTGTATCTCGTTGGAAAATTATTCAGCAACTTCGCCGTGCTAATGGCGATGGTCGTCGTGCTCGCGCTCGCCGGGCTCGTGATTCAATTTCTGCAAGGCGAAAGCACACAGATCGACCTCGCCGCATTTCTGGCGCCCTTCCTTTTCATCGCCACTCCGCTGATGATGTTGGTTGCTGCAGTGGCTGTGCTGTTTGAGACAATCCCATTTTTGCAGGGCGGCTTCGGCAACGTGGTTTACTTTTTTCTCTTCATCACCGCCCTGCCCATCTTCATAGAGAATGACACACTCCAAAATATTCCAGCCCTCGAACCCACCGGGCTGGCACTGCTTTCAGACCAAATGAGCACCGCCGTCTCAAAACTTTACTCTGACTACGACGGCTCCTTCACCCTCGGCGGCGGCATGACACCCGCTGCCACCACCTTTGTGTGGGAAGGCGTTCATTGGACTGCGAACATTCTCTTCATGCGCTTCGCACTCATCCTGCTTGCGGTCGCATTGACGCTATTTGGTGCGATCTTCTTCGACAGATTTGATCCATCACGCTCAAAACCAAAGCGGATGAACGCGAAGCGCAACGCCTCTGACTCAGCCGAACCTGTTCCTGCGCTTCGAACCTCTCCCCCCACTGTAAGTTTGACCGCATTAAATCACGCCGCGAATCGCTTCAGTTTCTTCAACGTCTTACTCGCGGAATTAAAACTGCTGGTCAAAGGCCAACGCTGGTGGTGGTACGCAGGTGCGGCGGGACTCATCATCGCAAGCATTGCCAGCCCTACCGAGGTAGTACATCAGTTCATTTTGCCGCTTGCGTGGGCATGGCATATCTTATTACTCTCCCCCATCGGCAACCGTGAAGCGCGTGATAATGTGCAACAAATGGCGTTCTCATCTGCTTCACCGATGTGGAGACAACTCCCCGCGCAATGGCTGGCTGGTTTCATCGTCACTTTCGTGATGGGAAGCGGTGCCTTACTCAACTTCATCATCAACAGTGACTCGGTTGGACTGTTTGCCCTACTCTCTGGCGCGCTCTTCATCCCATCCCTTGCCCTCGCCCTCGGCGTTTGGAGCGGAACGAGCAAACCCTTCGAGATCGTGTATCTCACACTCTGGTATCTTGGTCCGCTCAATAATGTGCCCAAATTGGATTTCATCGGCGCACGCAGCGACGGTCACCCGCAGATCTTCATTCCGTTTTCGCTGGCATTGATCGCGTTCGCATTCTTTGGCAGAGCAAGACAGTTGAGAAATTAGCCAGAATCAAAAACTCCCCGGGACTTTCATCCCGGGGAGTTTTTTAGTTTTAAGTTTGAATTAGCTGATAACGACTACGTTGGTAGCCTGCGGGCCCTTGGGGCCTTTCTCAACGGTGAATTCAACTTTCTGACCTTCTTCAAGGTTCTTGAAACCGTCGCCCTGGATCGCGGAGAAATGGACGAATACATCTGCGCCGCCTTCGCGAGCGAGGAATCCGTAGCCTTTGCTTCCGTTGAACCATTTGACTGTTCCGATAATACGTTCTGACATTGTTTGCCTCCTTGGCAAAATAAAAAGTTTGGAGGACCCGGTTCTTTCGCCAGAACTCTAAAACAAAACGGCTCATGGACTTTTACCCATGAGCCGATGGTTATACTTCCAAAGCGAACTTACTGGTATCCGTTAGGGCCTTACTTTATCATGCGCCCTGTATTGTGTCAATGAAAAATCAGGATTTGCTCAGTGTGAACTTGTCCTTGCCGATACGATAGTTGCCATTATGCTTTAATACCTTCTCGACCAGTTCCTCGGGAATGTCCACAAGCGTGAACTTATCTTCAATGCGGATCTTGCCGATGGAACTGCCGGGGATATCAGCATGATGGGCAATGGTTCCAACGATATCGTTCGGGCGGACTCCGTTCTCCTTGCCCTTGTTCAACTTGAGGCGGACCATACCCGGCTCATGAGAAGATGCGCCTCGTGCGCGATCCTGCCTGCCGGACTTCACAGGCTCACCCTTACGACCGTAAGCCGGCTTGCGGCTGCTGCGATCGTCTTTGCGGGGATACTCCGGCTTGACATCGGAAACTTCGGCGATGGGTCTTTGCTTTTCATCGGCGCGCGAGATCTTGATCGCGGCGGCGGCGATGTTCAACGGATCGAAACCCGCGGCGATCAGGTCGTTCACCATTTCCAACTCGCGCTTGAAACGTCCGCGCCCCAGCCAGATCTTCAGGTTGTCCACAGTCTGCTGTTCACGATGCTTGATGATGTCTTCTGCGGTGGGCAGTTCCATTTTGGCGACGAGCTGTTTGGTCAACGCCTCCACTTCGCGCATGCGGCGCTTCTCACGCGGAGAAAGCAGGGTGATCGCAATACCGGTCTTGCCTGCGCGTCCTGTGCGACCAATGCGATGGACATACACTTCGGCATCATCCGGCAGGTGATAGTTGAAAACATGTGAAATATCATCAATATCCAGACCGCGGGCTGCCACATCCGTGGCGACCAGCACCTTCAATTGATTCGCGCGGAAGCGACCGAGCACACGCTCGCGCGCGTTCTGATCAAGATCGCCATGAATGGCTTCAGCAGGGATGCCGCGCACAACAAGCTCATTAGCGAGGGTGCTGGTTTCGGCGCGGGTGCGGGCAAAGATCAAAGCAGAGTGGATCGGCTCGATCTCGAAAAGGCGGGTCAGAGCGTTGGTCTTGTCGTTCTCGTGAACAAGGTAATAGCGCTGTTCAATGGCCGGGACGGTAAGCGTGCTTCTCTTGATCACCACAGACTGCGGGTCGCGCATGAAGCGGTTCGCAAGTGTGCGGATGCGCGGAGGCATGGTGGCGCTGAAGAGCGCGGTCTGCCGTTCGGGCGGAGTCATCGCCAGGATCTTTTCGACCTCTTCGATGAAACCCATGTTGAGCATTTCATCGGCTTCATCAAGCACGACCGTTTTAACCTCACCCAGAGAAAGAACGCCACGCTCGAGCAGGTCATTCAAACGACCGGGTGTGCCAACAACAATATCCACGCCGCGGCGCAGGTTGCTGATCTGCGGTCCGTAGGGCTGTCCGCCATAAACAGCGAGCACACGCGCGCTAAGATGCTTTCCGTACTCGATCATCGAGTCGGCAACCTGCAGCGCAAGTTCACGCGTAGGGGCAAGCACCAGGGCTTGCGGATTCTTTTGATGTTTGAAGTTGTGGAGGATGGGGAGGGCAAAGGCGGCGGTCTTGCCTGTGCCGGTCTGGGCTTGACCGATCACATCTGCGCCGGTCAACATGAGGGGGATCATGCCGGATTGAATGGGGGTCGGCTCGGCATAGCCAAGGTCATTGATCGCCTGCTCCAACTCGGGGCGCAGGTTCAGGGAGGAGAAATCAGTTGTCATCAGTTTTCCTTTTGTGATCATCACACGTGACGATCACACTAATAATGAAATGTTCTGATGACTCCGCTTAACTACCTTCCTGCCAATCAGGTCCGCTTTTGCAAGCAGCCCGCCCAACAAAAAAGCCCGACCAAGGTTCATCGGGCTTACAGTTCAGAGTGACCAAAACAATTTCCCAAAAAAATCGCTCAACGAGAGCGACCGATAGTGTACCACAAAAAAACAGACTACACTGTCATTAATACGATGGCGATCAATGCAGAGCCGATGCCGATCCACTGATTGCGATTCAATCTTTCCTTGAGGAAGATCCACGCCAGAACGACGGTCCCTCCGGGGAAGAGAGAGCTGAGCACTGCGGCTACATCCAACCTGCCGGCCTGCCCGGCAAGGATGAAGAACACATTCCCTGAAATATCGAGGAGACCATTGAGCGCCAGAACAGGCCACACGGACCTGTCCTCCACTTTCCAGGGGGTGCGGGTCGTCAGCATGTAAATGATGATCAGGGTCATGCCGCCGCTGCGGGAGAAAACCATCGGCCAGAGGGTCGCTCCGCCGCTGGTGGCCTCGTGCATGACGACAAAGTACAAGCCAAATCCAATGCCTGCGAGCAGAGGCAGTTTCAAGTCGGAGAGATGAGCGAGAATGTCCGTCACACCGCCCTCGCTTTGAGAGATCATCCACACCGCAAAGAGGGCAAAGGCAAATCCAATAACGGTCAGGATGCCGGGAAACCCTTCCTTGAACATGCCCACCACCACCGGCAGCACTGCCGCCAGCAATGCGGAGACCGGTGTGGCGATGCTCATCAAGCCGAGGGTCATCGAATGGTACAAAAGCATCAATCCGACCGTGCCCACCGCGCCCGCCAACATGGCAAGCAGCATGGTTCGCGTGCCGGGAAATCCTTCGTTGGAAAATAGTAATCCCGCGAAAAGCAGGATGACGCCGATCGCTTCGCCATAAAACACAGTGCGATACGCCCCCGTTCTTCGCGAAGCAAGCCCGCCTGTAAAATCACCCGCGCCCCAACCGAGCGCGGATAAAAGACCATAAACGATGGATAGCAATCAATACCGTCCTTTAACTGGAGAATAGATAACAAAATAGGGAATGGTCAATCGTCGAGCTTTGCCCTCTCCAAAACTTTCTTTGCATTCCGTAATAATGGCATGTCGATCATCTTACCATCAAGCGAGTACGCGCCCTTGCCTTCTTTTTGACTGGCTTCAAAAGTCTCGATGATGCGCTTTGCGTAGGCAACCGCTTCATTGCCGGGAGTGAACGCCTTCTGCACCGGCTCGACCTGCGCCGGGTGGATGATCTGCTTGCCGACGAATCCCAACCTTGCGCCGAATTCTGATTCAGCGCGTAACGCCTCGATGTCTTTGTAATCAATGGTGACAATGTCTATCGCTTGCAGGTCGTTCGCGGCACAAGCGACAATGACCGCCTGCCGCGCATACAATAATTCAATTGCATCCTTCGTGCGGACCGCGCCAATGGATGCGGCGAAGTCTTCACCGCCAAAGATGATGGCATCAAGCCGCGGGTGGACGGCGATCTCTTTGAGATTCATAATTCCTTTGGCGGTTTCCACGCCGATCAAAATCCGGATCGAATTGACCTTCCAGCCGTGTCTCAACTCCGCATCTTCAATGATCCTGCCTGCCCATTCAACCTGCTCAAAGGATTCCACTTTGGGGATCACGATGCCATCGGGATGAAACGGCAGAACCGCTTCGATGTCATCCTTCTCCCAGCCTGAGCCAACCGAGTTAATTCGCGCCAGTTTTTCACTTTTACCGAAATCCAATTCCTGCAAAGCCCTGGCGATGGTGGCACGCGCTTCCGCTTTTTTATTGACAGCCGTGCCGTCTTCCATGTCCATGCAAATGGAATCCACGCCGAGCGTGACCGACTTGGTGATCATCTTCCAGTTGTCACCGGGCATGTAGAGTAGTGCGCGTCTTGAGGGCATAAGGTCTCCGTTATCGATCAAAGGTCAAAGGAAGGTCCGTGCGACTTCGGCAAAAAGTCGAGGCGCTGACCTTTCTTCAAGAACATCGCGGTGCGTTCGAATTCGATCACGATCGTGCCATCTGATTTCTTGCCCCAATGTTTGAACTTCACGATGCCCACGTTCGGTCTGGATCTTGACTCGCGTTTTTCCAGCACTTCGGTCTCGGCGTAAACAGTATCGTTGTGAAAGGTCGGGTTGGGATGGGTCACTTTATCGTAGCTCAAGTTCGCGATGATCGTACCTTCGCTGACGTCTGCCACGGTCAAGCCGACGACCAGCCCCAGCGTGAAGATGCCGTTCACAATGCGCTGACCGAATTCTGTATTGGCGGCAAACTCTTCGTTAAGATGCAGGGGTTGGGTGTTCATCGTCAACGACGAGAACAGCACATTATCCATCTCGGTGATCGTGCGCCCCGCCGAATGTTTGAAGTGCATCCCCACTTCCAATTCGTCAAAATATTTTCCGGGCATCTAATCCTCCATCTCGATCAGGATCTGTTCGCGCTCCACAGTCTGACCCTGCTTCACATGCAATGCCTTCACCGTTCCATCCCGCAAAGCCTGAATGCGGATTTCCATCTTCATGGCTTCCATCGTCAGCAGGGTTTGACCTTTCTTAACGACATCTCCCACGGCCACAGAAACGCTCCGCACCTGACCGGGCATGGGGGCGATCAATCCCCCGGCATGATCGTGGCGGACGCCTCTCTTCGCGCCCGAGGTTTTCGTCAACATCCATGTCTGTCCGTTGATCGTCACCCAGCGCTTCGCGCCATCCGAAGAAACATGCGCCAAGACCCGCCTGCCGTCGATCAACAGGTCCATGCGCCCACGCGAAGCGTCCGCGCGGACGATCTGCACGGGAATATTTTTTCCATCCATCGCCGCAACATAATTCTCACCCGAAGGATTGACCTCAAAAGACTGAGAACCAAAAGTGATCTTCATGGTCAGTTCACCCTGAAATTATTGGTCTGCTTCCACGGGTTGAAGGGATCGGACTCGTTCGAAACCGCGGGCTGTGAACTTGAGCCGGCAAAGACCACATCTGCCAGCGCCGCTGCGATCAACGCTTCAACTCCCGCCTCGGACTGAATCCACCCGCCAAAGTTTTTCTCCACCCACCGTGTGGACACTTTGCCCTGCGCGAAATCTTCATGCGCCAGCACAGCCTGCATGAAATCAATGTTCGTCACCACGCCATGCACGATGAAGTCCTTCAACGCCGACTGCATTCTTTGCACGGCGGTCTCTCTATTCTCGGCGTGAACGATCAACTTCGCAAGCAGCGGGTCGTAGAAGTGGGTCACTTCATCATTCGCGGCAAACCCAGAATCGACCCGGATGCCCGGCCCGCGCGGCTCGATGAATTGCAAAAGCTTGCCAGTGCTGGGCAGGAATCCACTGGCGGGGTCTTCGGCATAGACGCGGCACTCAATGGCATGTCCGCGCTGGTGGAAGTCGCTTTGAGTGAACGGGAATTTTTCTCCAGCCGCGATTCTGATCTGCCACTGGACAAGGTCTATGCCGGTCACAAGCTCGGTGACGGGATGCTCCACTTGCAGACGGGTGTTCATTTCGAGGAAGTAAAAAGGTTGAAGGTTTAAGGTCGCAAGTTTGGGGTCGAAGATGAATTCGATGGTGCCGGCGTTGAAGTAGTTCACGGCTTTCGCGGCGGCAACGGCGGCACGCCCCATCTGTTCGCGCAGTTCGGGCGTGAGCAGCGGAGAGGGAGTCTCTTCGATGATCTTCTGATGCCGTCTTTGCACGGAACATTCACGCTCAAATAAATGGATCAAGTTTCCGTGCTTGTCGCCAAAGACCTGGAACTCAATGTGGTGCGCGTTAGCCAGATATTTTTCGATCAGCAGTCTTTCATCACCGAAGGAGTTCAACGCTTCGCGCCGCGCGGTGGCAATGGCTTCGCTCAATTCACTTTCTTCATTGACCACGCGCATGCCTTTTCCGCCGCCGCCCGCCGAGGCTTTGATCAGCACCGGGTAGCCGATCTCCTGCGCGGCTCGCTTGAATTCATCCTCAGACTCCAAGCCTTCAAAGCCGGGCACGGTCGGCACGCCGGACTTCTTCATCAATATTTTTGACTCTGCCTTGTCGCCCATGGCGCGGATGGATTCTGCCGCAGGGCCGATAAAGGTCAGTCCCGCTGATTCAACCGCGGCGGCGAAAGACGCGTTCTCTGAGAGGAAGCCATAGCCCGGATGAATGGCATCTGCCTTTGAGTCGAGCGCAGCCCGGATCAAGACATCCGCATTCAAATAAGATTCCTTCGGCGCGGCTTTGCCAATGAAGACCGCTTCGTCGGCAAATTGCACATGCTGCGCGTGCACGTCGGCTTCGGAATACACGGCGACAGTTTGGATGCCAAGTTCGCGGCAGGCGCGCATGATGCGGATGGCGATCTCACCGCGGTTGGCGATCAGGAGTTTTGTGAACATTTTATTTCATCAACTCCAGCAATTCCGCTTCCCTCTCCATGGTCAAGCCCGCCTTCCAGGCATGGTCTTCAGCCCGTGCAGATGCCCAACTGAGGGTGGCGCGGACCGTCTCTTCGAGCGGGGTGAACTTCAACCCCGACCCGACCGCCTTGGAAACATTGACGCGTGAAAATCCGGCGTCCTCTTCGGTATCGGGAACCCAGACCGGCATATCGCTCCACGGCGCGACATTGTTCTTCGCAAGAAAATCCGCCGGCGCCCATTGGAAGCGTGCATCGCTGGCGCTGACCAGTTTGCAGGTATCGAGCAGCGTGCCAAAGGTTAACTCACGGCCGGGACCTGTGGCATTGAACACGCCCGAAACATTCTGCTGAATAAGCTCAATGATGAAATCCGAGAGGTCGCGTACATCGATGATCTGAACAGGCACAGAAGGATTATCCGGTGCGAGCACGGTTCCGCCGCGAGCCACGCGCACCGGCCAGTAGGTGAAGCGGTCGGTCGGGTCATGCGGTCCCACGATCAACCCCGGGCGGATGATGAGCGAATCGATCCCAAACACATCCTGCACTGCCTGCTCGCACAAAGCCTTCAAGGGACCGTAGGTTTCGCCGGTCACTTCCTCCACCGACTCATCCGCGAGCCTGCCCACCGGGTCGCTCTCATCAATGCCGATCTTTTTAAATTCGGAATAGACCGAAATGCTGGAAATGAAAACATACTTCGCGACCCTGCCTCGCAGCGCCTCCGCAGACATGCGGACAATGCGTGGAAGATACCCGCAGGTGTCGATGACCGCATCCCACTGACCCGATAACTGGTCCAGGTCTTTTTCACGATCTCCCCGGATCGAATTCACCTGCCCGAAGAGGCCCGGGTTGGTCTGCCCGCGATTAAAAAGGGTCACCTCATGCCAGCGGGCGCGGGCGGAATTCACGAGATGCCTGCCGAGGAAACGGGTACCGCCAATGATCAGGATCTTCATATATCACCCTTCTCTATTATTAAATATTAAACAAGGTTTGTTTTATGCCGCCACAATGATCAGCGGCGTTTTCGCTGATTGTATCCGAGATTGACCATTGAGAAACTAGGCATCGTCGGCTTGAAGTTTGATCGAATTCCCCAAAATTCCCATCCACGCCGCAACAATGGATGAAGTAAAAAGCACCTGCTGCCACGACCAGGAATAATCGTACCGAAAGAACGGAGTCCACTCGGTGACATCTCCCGCCAGACTCACATGCAGCCACCAGGCGGCATTGATGGTCAGCAGAATGACTCCTGCCGTGAATGCCATGCGGGCAATGCGCGAGCGCATCAACCCAGACAAGGCGTAAGAGAGAGCGATCATGACGCACCCCAGCGGGATCATGATGCCCCGCGGCGGAGTATTGAGAAAAAGCACATGGAAGGCGAACAGGGCCATGCTCATGCCGAGCGCGCCAGTCACAGTCCCCAGAAAGATCCGCGGCAGGACTCGCGCGGCGGAGAATCTTTCCACGATCACTTTGGTGATCAGAATGCCCATGCTGAAGATCGTGCCGATGATCAATCCCTGCTCAAGCGAAGTGGAGATGCGGGCAATGTCCATGAACTCGGGCAGGCGATAGGTAAGATAGATCTGAAACCCGATGCCCAATGCCGAGCCCGCGAGCGCCATCATGTACGCGCCAAACAATTGCGCGGGCTGGGTCATCACCCGGCGCATGATCCACTCCGCGAACACCTTCAAGCGGATGTCGCGCGGCACAAAGGATGGCAGCTGCCCCGCAGTTTTTTGCACTTCAAGCAGGGTGGACGCCAGCCGATCCGCATCCACTTGGCGCACAATATGGTCCACCACCGAAGCAGAACGCAGGTGCCCCGCCACGCGCGCTGCCTGATCGCCCACATCTGAATCTTCAATGGACATCTCACCAAGGAGGCTGCTCAACCCCGGGGTGAGGAGAGAGTCGCCCCAGGTCTGCACCGGCGGAACAAGCGCCTGCACACCTGCCAACAGCCTGCGTGAAACGCTCTGCCCGATCGCACGGTCTGCCAGCCCCAGCAGGGAGATCACCACCGCTTTGGATTCATCCTCAGACAAGGGACGATGCTCCTGATCAAGATGATCCAGCACGCGCAGGGCAACCGCTTCTTCGCGGCGTTCGATCAACGCGAGAGAGATCGCCAGCCTTTCATCCGGGTCGGTAACCCTTGTCTGCCAGAAATCTTCGTTGTGCCCATACAGCAGGGAGTGGAATAACATGAACTTTGCCGCGCGCCTGTGAAGCTCTTTTTCCGAACGGGTCTTATAGTCGTGATTGATCAGTGCGAACTTGGTCAACCCCGGTTCGCCGCGACCGTCCTCCATATTCCACTCATCAATGCTTTGCCTGAAAAGATCATCGGCATCGCGGGCGCGGGTCATCGAACCGTCCACCAGCATCGGCTCGCTCTTGATGTTGAAAATGTAATACAGCATTTTCAAAACTTCCGCGCCGGAGGAGGGACGCAGGGATGGGTCTTGAGATGTGATGCGGCGCAGCACATCCTTCATCAAAGGCGGCAGGGATTCGTTCAACTCGGCGGGATCGGGAAGCTCTGTGTTCGAGTAAAGCTGCTGAATGCCCAGCACGGTCTCCCCATCCCAGGGAAGTTTTCCGGTGAACAGCTCGAACAGTAGAATGCCAAAACTATAAATATCAGACTTGCGTGTGATCTCCAGCCTTTTGTGCTGCTCCGGCGGAGAGTAGAGCGCGGTTCCGCGCCCGGTGTGCATGGGCAGGGTGGTGTTGGAAATAATGCGCGCCAGCCCGAAGTCTGCAAGGTAGGCGTGCCCTTTTGAATTTAACAAAACATTGGAAGAGGTGATGTCGCGATGAATGATCCCAAGTCCATGCAGATGATCCAACGCGGAAGCGATCTCAACTGACAGCCGCAGGGAATCATCCAGAGACAGCGGTCCCTTCTTCAGCCGTTCATAGATCGAGCCGCCCGTGATATACGGCGATACCAGATAGCGGACGTTATTCTCCAACCCGCAATCATAGATCGGCAGAATGTTCGGGTGATGGACCGTGAGCAGTTTTCCCAGCTGCCGCGCGAACATTTCATCATCGGCTTGTTGTTCCTCAGATCCCGCGATCTCGTTGAACTTGATGGCAACGATGTCGTTTCGCTGAAAATCCTCCGCCGACCAGACAATGCCCTGACCGCCCACGCCGACCTGCTCAAGGAGTTGGTATTGGTGAAATTGCAAGCCGGGACGAAGTTCGCTGATCATGATGCGGCGTGAAAGCCCTGTCTGTGTAGATGAAGATCCTATTTCGATGCCACGATCTTGCACCCGTTATCAAAGTGCAGTTGAACGGTGTAGCCGCTGCCGGCTGGAGAGTTTTGGAAGTTGATGCTCAAGGTCTCGGTGTTGTCACCGACGATCTCGATCTGACGCCTGCTGAGTGGACCGGTGAACGGATTGGGAGATGGGAAGTCGCTGGGAGAGGTCAGCTCGTTGGGATTCCCGATCTGGCTTCCATCCAGAAGTTGATCGAGGATTCTGACGGCGGCATCAGTATTCCAGGTGATCTGCATCGCATCCAATGTGACGGTCTCCACGGTGTTGTTGGTCAGGTCAATGGACAGCGAGTTGCCCTTCTCTGTCAGGCTGCCTGCCACGATCTGCGCATCCGTACAGACGGGGTCACCGATGGGCGTATTCGACACTACCGAAGTGAAGGTAGCGGTCGGTGAGGGCACAGGAGTAAACGTGAAGGTCGGCGCAACAAACAAGAGGGTTGGGGTGAATGTGGCGGTTGCCGTTGGAGTCACTGAAGGCGTGGATGTTCTTGCAGGCACGACTGTTGGGGTTCGAGTGCGGGTTGGGGTGCGGACCTTGGTAATCACGACGGCCGTGTTCGTGGGAGGCGCCACAGTGGGGGTCCATGTTGGGAGCACAAATAATGTATTGGTCGCTGTGACTGTGGGAGTATGAGTGCGGGTGGCAGTAACAGTGGGCGAAGCTTCGACAACCGGCGTTGCAATGCCAAGCTCTGCTTCAAGGAGTTCTTTTGCAAGTTCATCCGGGACGGGGGTGATCTCATCTCGCGAGCAGAACTGCCCGGTGAGCGCGCACGCGGTATCGAGGTCTTCCTGTGAGAGGGCGGTCGGCGCGGATGGCGGGCCGGCGGCTTCAGTGCCGTTCTCGCCTCCAAGCGGAACTTCAACCTGCTGGCCGGCCCCAAAGTACACTGCCTCGCCGTTTGCTTCCAACCGCGCGGTGCCTTCGTATAAACTGACTTCCATCTTTTCGTTCTTGTGCGCCTGAATGGAAGCATCACCGGTCAGGGTCAGGTCGGCGCCGTTGACCACAAAGCGGACTCCGCTGTCTTTTGGAATATTGATCATCACGCCGTCATCGGGAACTTTTTCGCAGACGATCTGCCCCAGCTCGCTGGAGAAGAAGAATGATTCAAGGTGCTGGCTTTGGTTGCTCAATGTGGTGTTGCCGAAGACGATCATCGTCACGGTCTGACCGGGCAGCGACCGCGGCAGGTTGGCGATGACCTTCATGATGGCGATCCCCCATTCTTCGCTATCCAGCTTTAACGGAGAAGCGGAGATGCGCAGCACTTTTTCCACATCCACAATATCGCCGCGCATTGCGAGCTTTTGGGTCGTGCCCGGCACAAGGTCCGCGCTGATCGTGTCGTTGCCATAACAGACCTTGTTCGAGTCGATCTGGTTGCAGGAATCCTGCGAGATCCGGATCGCCCGCTCGATCAAGACCTGACAACTGGCATTCTTTTTTGCGACCGAGGTCGCGGTGAGATTAAACGAAACCACCGCCGGGATGTAACCGGCGCGAAAAAGGGCAAAGCCCAAAGTGATGGCACAGAAGGTTGGGAAGAACAGGAAGAAAAGGAACAAGAGAATGGGCGAGCGGTCTTTCTTCCTGCGGCGGGGCGTGGGTCTACGAAGCGATTGGGGTGACCTTGAATCCTGCATAAAGGGGTGCGGCTATTCCATAGCTAACCCGGTGAGCGTGAAAAAACCACCACCAGTTTTAGACGTCCCAATTGAATGACATTTCCGCTATGAATGGGATGCGGGCTGTTCGGCAAAAGGCGTTCGCCATTAAGCCATGTACCGTTCGAGCTGTTGTTATCGATCAGCATGTATCGCTCCCCAATGGTCTTGACGATGGCATGCTGTCGTGAAACGCCTTTCTCAAATGCTTCAAAGTCCGTGAGATCGATCATGGGGAAAAGGGAATCTCCCTCGTCCCTGCCCAGCATGAATTCCTGTTCCATGCACAAGGCTACTTTTTCCCCGCTGTTCAAAACGTAGAGCGCAATTCCCTGCGCCGGAGGCAAATGCTCGCGAGTGATCTGCTCGCGCAATTCTTCAGAAAGCTCAAAGGTTCGATCCACACGGCGCGTTGTCGGGACCCCGGTGAAGTCGATATTGAGCGGGGACTGACAATGCTGGCAAACGGTCGCGTTTGCGTCGTTAACCAACTTGCAAACGGGACAAAACTTTCTGAAATTTTTAGTTTCCATGTGAATGCCTTCTGAGTAAGTGAATTTGTATACAATATTACTCGTATTTACATGATAAGGCAATATAACCGGAGTAATTGATGCAAAATTGTTCCTTTTGAGTCAGGGTAGCAGAAATTTTTGTTGGTCACCCCTGATATTTTCTACATCCTGAATACTCCAAAACCGCCATCTTCCTTCGGCGCATTGAGGACCACAGACAGTGCCAGCCCCAAGACCTGCCGCGTATCCACCGGGTCGATCACGCCATCATCCCAGATGCGGGCGGAGGAATGATAGGGACTGCCTTCGCGTTCGTATTTCTCCAACAGCGGACGTTTGAACTCTTCCGCTTCTTCCGTGCTCAGGGCTGGTTTGCCCTCTCTGACGAGTTGATCTTGTTTGATGGTTAAGAGCACGTTCGCGGCTTGTTCCCCGCCCATGACGGAGATGCGCGCATTGGGCCACATCCAAAGGAAGCGCGAGCCGTAGGCGCGACCTGCCATGGCGTAGTTGCCTGCGCCGAATGAGCCGCCGATGACGAGAGTCAACTTAGGGACGCGAGTCGTTGCAACTGCATGCACCATCTTCGCGCCGTCTTTGGCGATTCCGCCGGTTTCGTATTCTTTGCCGACCATGAAGCCGGTGATGTTTTGCAAAAAGATGAGCGGAATGCCGCGTTGGTCGCACAGTTCAATGAAGTGTGTCCCTTTCAGCGCGGACTCGCTGAACAAAACTCCGTTGTTGGCAATGATGCCGACGGGGTAGCCGTGGATGCGAGCGAACCCGCAAATGAGAGTCGTGCCATAGCGTGCTTTGAACTCGCGGAACTTGGACCCATCCACGATGCGGGCGATGATCTCGCGGACGTCGAAGGACTCTTTGAAGGTGCGTGGCAGGACGCCGTACAATTCGTCAGCATTGTATAAAGGCTCCTCGGGTGGAGCAACATCCAGCGCGGAAAGATGCGAACGCGTACGCGCGTGTCCACGTGGAAGTGTTTCCACGATGCTTCGTAAAATTTCGATCGCGTGGTCATCATCCTCTGCGAAGTGATCGGCGACGCCGCTTTTGCGCGTGTGGACATCCGCCCCGCCCAATTCTTCGGCAGTGACATCTTCCCCCGTGGCGGCTTTGACCAGCGGAGGTCCGCCGAGGAAGATGGTGCCCGCACCTTTGACAATGATGGCTTCATCACTCATGGCAGGGACGTACGCGCCGCCCGCTGTGCAGGAACCCATCACCGCCGCGATCTGCGGAATGCGCTTGGCAGACATGCGCGCCTGATTGTAGAAGATGCGCCCGAAGTGATTGACATCTGGGAAGACTTCATCTTGAAACGGCAAATTCGCCCCGCCCGAGTCGACGAGGTAGAGACAGGGCAAATGATTTTCTTCGGCGATCTGTTGCGCGCGCAGATGTTTCTTGACCGTCATCGGAAAATACGAGCCGCCCTTGACGGTGGCATCGTTGGCGATGATGAGCACTTCGCGATTCGAGATGCGCCCAATGCCGGTGACGATGCCCGCGCTGGGTGCTTCGTTGTTATAGAGATTGATCGCCGCCAGCGCGGAGAGTTCAAGGAAGGGCGCACCGGGGTCGAGCAGACGTTCGATGCGTTCGCGCACGAATAACTTGCCCTGCTCTTCGTGGCGTTTGCGATACTTCTCGCCGCCGCCTTCGCGGACATCCGCAAGGTGTTTCTTTAATTCCTGCGCAAGGGCGCGGTTGTGTTCTGCGTTGGCTTTGAATTCAGCGGATTGCGGGTCGAGGGCGGAGGAGAGGGTTTCCATTTTTAGTTTGGTAGTCCCTTGGTCGATTGGTTGGAGGGTTGGTGTCGGTAAACAGTTTTCAGTAGGGCGAGTCTAGCATAAAAAGGGGGATGAGTTGTGAGTAAAAGGGGAGAAGGAATGGGTGAGAAGTAAAAAGGACCCAGCGAATTGCCGAGTCCTTTTTGGTTCAATGTTTAAGATCACAGATTGAATTTTTTAAGAACCTCTCCATCTCTTCGCCCGCAGGGAATGACCTTGTCATTCTTTCAAGCGGGCAAGTAACTGCTCTGCTTCTTCGTATGCCACCTTGTAATAATACGGCGGACCGTCACAGGTGGCGAGTTTCTTGGCTTCCAAAGCATATTCCTTTGCCTTGGCGTTGTCCTTCTCCTGCTCCAGCGCGAATTGCGCGAGGAAGAGATTCACATCCGCCCCCTGCAGGACATACCCGCTGCGCTCCGTGATCATTAGCGCCTCGGATGCTTTTTCCTGCGCGTCTTTGAAATCGTCTTGGGCGTAACGTAACCGCGCAAGTTCAAGCAGGATGTCGGCTTCAGCGTCAACCGCATTGATTTGCCGACACTGATTGAGCGCTTTGGTCAGGTTTTCTTCCGCTTTGTCCAACTCGTTATTCGCGCGATACGCCGCACCGAGCAGCCAGTAAGCACGAACATAATCACGAGGAATAGGGAAATCTTTTGCTTGTTCATCTGCCAATTCAAGGGCGCGTTGGGCACATTCGATTGCCGATTTACAATTTACGATTGACGATTGTGTATTAGAACGTGCCATAAATAGGAAACGCAGGGTACGGTATTCAAAATTAACACCATATCCTTGCAAGTTTTCTCTCCAAACTTTTACAGCAACTGCCACATCTAATTCTTGCTCTGCCTCCTGCCATGAGCCACGATAGGACAGGACTTTCCCCAAGTCTTGATGACCAGCTGCTTCATAACCATCCTCTGCAATCTTACGGCTTATGTCGATTTGGCGACGCAGGTTGCTTTCCGCGGCGCTCAACATGCCAATTTTCAGTTGATCCCCTGCCACGTTCCCTAACCCGACGGCAAGATTTTTCTTGTCGCCCGCTTTTTCTTGCAAAGTGTTTTGCATTTCAAACAATGGAACAGAGTGGCTTGGTTGTCCGTTCATGGCATAGGCACTAGCAAGTTCACCGAGAGTCCATGCTTTGTAATTATCTGTTTTCAACCGCGGCAATTTATCTTCGCCATCAGGAAATAAAGACCGCATAAGTTCAACTTCTAGTTGGTATGCTCCAAATTGAAAATATAAAGTTCTGCTTAATCGGACATAAAACAAATTCACCGCCTCATCCAAATCCCCAGCCCTGACCATGTGATGATACAGTTCGATGACAGGCGCAAGGTCTTCCAGCGTTTTCACCTTCCTGTTCGTCGGCATGGCATCAATAAAATGCTCGACAAGTTGAACATGCGCCTCTTTGCGCCGCTTTTCGTCGGTGAAATGGTCATAGGCATAATGCCGCACAATCGGGTGCATATCGTAGCGTTGGGACTCGCCCGCGTATTGCAGCAGTCCGCGCTTGCGCAGGTCGAGCAGGGCTTTGTCCAGGTCGGGACTGGGGTACACCTTTTTGAGCACGGCGTATTCCATCGAGCCGCGAAAGCAGGAAATCTTGCTCAGCAAATCCCTGCGCTCGGGGGCTAAACTTTCATATGCGCGTTCCAAAACGTGATGTCGTCTGGCTCTCACATCCTCGAAGATTTCCAGATTCTTCACCGCCGCAATATCGCCGCGCTTTTCATGGTCTTCGTTGATCAAACCAACCAGCAGGCTCAAACTCAACGGGTGATAGCCGTACGCGGCACACACTTCGATGAGCTCCGCGCGTGTGGCTTTGATTCCTTCGTTGTGGAAGTACGTCGCCGCGTCCTCGGGCGAGAAGGCGAAGAGCGGCTCCTCGCGGCAGCCTTTGAGCAGTTTGCCGTCGGCGCTCTCCAAGGCGCGCGGACACAGGCGCGTGGTCATCAAGACTTTGGACTTCGTGCCCGCGCCGCTCAAGCCGCGCAGGAAGGTTTCCGTCAGCGGGGAGGAACAATCGCGTTGGGATGGGTCAATGTCAGCGTCCTCGTCATCGCTTTGCAGGGCGGCATCCATCCTCCCATATTGACGCAGCAAGCGCTCGAAGCCGTCCAGCACGATCAGGATGTTCGTCCCGCGCATTGCTTCCAGCAGATCATTGACCTGCTGCCGAGTGGACTGTTTGACCTCCACGCCGAGATGTTTCAGCGTCTCAGCGAGAAAACTCTCAAAGCCCGATTCCTTTTCATAGAACGACCACCAGACCGCCGTCTGCCATTTTGTTTTATCAACGTTATTGTTGAACCATTGCCATGACAATATTGATTTGCCAAATCCCCCAAGCGCGCGGAGCACCAACAAGTTGTCCTTGTCATTATCCAGCCAATCGCTGAGCATTTTGAGTTCAGTGGCGCGACCTGTAAAGTTTTCGATGTCGCCATAACGATGCCCATAAAACCAGCCCGTGCGAAACGCCACTTGCTTACCGTCAATAATGATGATGTTGTTATGACCAATGACGATATGATCGCCAGTGACATTTCCGCCAATATGAATGTCTCCCTGCGACGCGGGCTGATTCTGCGCTTCTGAACTTTTGGAACCTTTGCCTTCTTCCATCTCTACCCTCGTTCCTCGTCAACCAACCTTCAACCCTAATCTTTCAGACTTACCGACCTTCCAACCTGCAATCTCCCCTCATTTTACAACCCTTCCGCTGATTCCACCCGCAAAAATTGCCTAAAATCCAGAAAAAAGCCGTCATCAACCGTAACATTTTGCCCACTCAGACGACTAATCATTAATACATTTACTTATTTCGGTAGAGGAGAATTTATCATGGCGAGCCCGGACACTTCATATCAGCACATCCTTGTTTTTGGAACATCACTTCTCGATGGCGGGATCGTCGAACTGCTTTCGCGGGGGATGAATTTAAAGGTATCCAAGTCCAGCTACACAAATGAGGCTGCGTTCCTGTATGAGGTTATCCAAAAACAGCCGGATGTGATCGTATTAAGCGACTACATCAGCTTTGACCTGATGAACGCTTTCAAATTCCTGTTTTCCATGCCAAGGTTTGCCGGGGTGCGCATCATTGTCACAAGCCTGGGCAGCAACACGGTCGAAGTGTATATGAAGCCGAACCACGGCATCACAAAAACCGTGTACGAACGGTCGCGGATCACCATCACGACCCCGGCAGACTTCATGGAACTCGCGCAGAAATAAAGCTTTTTCCATTTCCCTGCATCCCCATATTTCACATCATAAACAACATCACATTCCCCGCCTCGTTCACCTCCACCCGCAGCCTTCGCAGAGACTTGGTGGACGGTCCGCGCGAGACATAGCCCTGCGCGTCGTACTTCGACCCGTGGCACGGGCATTCAAATCCCTTGTCCTTTGCCTCCACCGTGCAGCCGAGATGCGTGCAGACCAGGCTCATCGCCAGCCAGCCTTCGTCATTGTGGATCAATACGGCGGGGATGTGCATCAGCAGAGTGCGCGAGCCGGTCGGGAAATCCGTGGCGGGACCGAGGTCATATTCCGATGGCGGCGCGGGGTCCATATCGAAGGACAGGAAACGGAAGAGACCGCCCAAGCCGAGCGCTCCGCTCAGACCTAACAGGGAGTTGCTTGCCAATCTTAGAAAGTCGCGTCGGGAAAGTTTTTTCATAGTGCCTTGAGAATGGATATTGCCGTCAACGCCAGGACGATGACAGCGATGATGAGGAAGATCAACTGCACACGCTGACCGCTGCGGGGGAACCAGCGACCAAGCTCGGTCTGGTCAATATCCTTGAAGAGATAGGGCAGCGCGCCGAGGAAGAGGATCACACCCAGCGGCACAAGCACCCCCAACAAAAACGGATCGCCCAGCTTGAGCAATTGCTGCACCCACAGGAAGAACCACGGCGCGGAAGATTCCGCCTCGAGCACCGTGTCACTGCGGATGGGCGGCGCGATGGGCGCGGGCAAAAACGTTGAAAGCAAAATAAGCACAATGCCGCCGATGAACATGCCCAGCACTTCACGGCTCAGCAGTTCATTGCGGGTGATGCGTTTCGTCTCTCCGCGCTGACCAGCAGGCGCAACCGCAATGCCGCCATCACGCCGCACGCGGAACAGGTGCCAGATCATCACGATGACCGCCGCCAGCGAGAGCACGAAGATATGCCAGGCATAAAAGCGGATCAACGCGGCGGGTCCGGGAGCGCTGCCGCCGAGGACAAAGTTGTAAAGTCCCGAGCCGATGACAGGCACAGACTTGAGCAGGTTCGTGCCCGCGGTCAACGCCCAGCGGATGCCTTCGTCCCAGCGCAGGACATAGCCTGTGAAATCCAACAACACCACAAAAACGAAGAGTCCCAGCCCGAGCAAAAAGTTAAATTTGCGCTGCGCGCCGTACGCGCCTGTGAAGATGATCCGCGCCAGGTGGACGAGAGACACGATCACCAATAACTGCGCCGACCAGTAATGCAAATTCCGCACGAGCGCGCCGAACGGCACAAAGTTCACGATGGTCTCAACCGACACGGCGGCTTTCTCCGGGGTCGGGATGTAGTAGAACATTTCGAGCAACCCCGTCACCACCAGCACCAGCGAAAGGAAGACCGCCATTCCGCCCGCGCCGAGGGTGTAACGAAATCGCGACTGCAAAGCGGGGATGGTTGGCGGATGCAAATGGGCGATAAAGCTCGGGCGAAGCGACCGACCCGTTATCGGGTCCGAAGGCGACGCGCTTTCCCTGCGGGCGAGAGTATCGCAGACGGCGAATCCGATCATCGCCGCAACGAGAATCCCCACGAAGAGAAATATCCCGGTGTTTTGATTTTGCGGAACCACCACCGCCCGATGCACAGGCACCGCCGAGGCATTGATCTCGCTCAGCACCATGCCATCGGGAAGTGTGCCGCGCATCTTCAACAGATAGGCGGTGACCTGCCACGCCTTTTCAGAGCCAAGCGAGCGCGGGTCCCACCACGGCATCATCTCGACCACATAATCGTAAAGTTGCTGCGCGTTCTGAAAACGTCCGAGCGCGCCCGCGGTGGAGAGCGCGGGGAAGATCAGGGTCTTGGGCATTTCGAAACCCGGTGTGGGATGGTCGCTGCCGTGGCAGTTCGACTGCCAGCAGTTGGCATCTTCGCCGAACGCGCCAATGCGATATTCATCGGTCAGCCCCTGCCCGCGGTCACCGTGACACGCCATGCAAATACCCCAATAGACCATCGCGCCTTCGTCCACCTGCGCGCGGACCTCGGGTACTTCGGGGCTTTCGAGGCGCTTCATGTCGAAGGTCGGCGTGACAGTGGGCGTGCCATCCGCGTCCTGCGGGTGCGGCGAGGCGTTCGCGCTTTCGGTCAGCAGCAGGCTCGCGCCGAAGAACAGCGCAAACCCGATGAAGATCAAAAGCAGGCGGGCATATTTTTTGGGAGCGGGAATCAGATTCATGGTGGGCGGGAACTGTAGCACGGAGTCTGCGCGGGGTCATAGTGAAGAACATCTTAAGAATGTCATGGCAAACAGACCTTGTGATAAGATGTCCCGCATGAACTTTTCCTCCATTACCCACGACCTGTTCATCGGCACCACCCCGTCTGCGGAAGATTACAACCACCTGCGCGGATTGGGTGTGCGGCTGGTCATCAACATGCGCGTGGAGTTCCGCCCGCGAAGAGACCCGCATCCGACTCCCCTCAGCCTGCTCTGGCTGCCGACATTCGACTCGCCCCTTGTGCCGATCCCGCTCAAGGCGCTGCACCGCGGAGCGCAAGCCGCGCTGGAAGTGATCCGCGAGGGCGGAAGGGTCTATGCCCATTGCGCGGGCGGAGTCCATCGCGGGGTGACGATGGGCGCGGCGATCCTCATTGCCCAGGGCATGAGTCCGCTTTCGGCAATGGAACTGATCAAGGAGAAACGCCCGCAGGCTGACCCGTTCGCGTTTTACATCCGCCCGCGGATCCTCAAATTCGCCAATCAATGGAACATGAAATAAAAATGACCCGCCAATGGCGGGTCATTTTTATTTTTGCGCAAAGCGTTCATCCTTTTAGCGGCGGCGCATCCCTGTCATAGACAAAGACCTGCACATCCATACCCTCGTTGTTCAGCAGATCCATGGCCGGCATAAAGGTCGCATCCTTGATATTTTGGATGTCTCCCGCCGGCGCATACACCGAGAGCCGCGCCTCTTCATCAGACATCTTCGCGGCTTTGATCTCCGCGCTGGCGCAGGCGGCTTTGATGAGATCGGTCATTTGTTTAATGGCATCATCAATGGACATAACATGCTCCCTGACTTGGTATAAAAAAATTATATACCACCTTCAAAGCGTCGCAACGCTTACAGAAATGCCATCCGCCTGCCAAAAGTACTATCCGCTCTTCATCTTCGCCACGGTCACGCCTTCGCCGCCTTCCTTGTCGCCGCCTTCTTCAAAGGCGCGCACATACTCATGTCCGCGCAGGGCTTCGCGCACTGCCTGCCGCAAGCGTCCTGTGCCCTTGCCGTGGATGATCCGCACAAAGGGCAGCCCCGAAAGAAAAGCCTGCTCCAGGTATCTTTCCAATTTATCGAGCGCGTCGTCCGCCATCAACCCGCGCAGGTCCACTTCCATGCCCGGTGACTTTCGGGCAGAGTCCAGGGTTGAAGTTCGAGATTCGCCGGACTTTTGACTCTCGACCTTGGGCTGGGCATCACCGGCGGATTTTCGAATCAGGTCTGCAAAGCGCGCCCGCACACGCAGGGTGCCGATCTGCACCTCCGCATCGGACTCACCGAGAGCTGTCACCACGCCATCGGCATTCAACGAGCTGACAGTGACCTTCTCGCCGAGCTTCAGCCCGGTGTTTGATGCTGAACGATCCACGGTCGTCACGTGGCGTTCAACGGGCTGATCCACCTTCTCTTCGATCTTCTCCATCTTCTGCTCAATGGCGCGGATGGCTTGCAAAGGCTGGCTGGCTTTCTTTAATTGTGCCTTCAAGGAATCGATGTTCCTCTTCAGCACCGCCACTTCCAACTCGCCTTCGGCACGTGCCTTGGCTAAAGTGTCGCGGCGTTCATCTTCTATCTTTTCGAGGCGCTTCTCCAGTTCGCGGGTCTGCGCTTCGAATTTATCGCGCGCCTTCTCCAGCTTCTCGCGCTCGCGGGATGTGCGGTTGCGTTCCTTGCGGATGTCGTCCAGCAGTTTGTCGGCGCGCAGGTCCAGCGGGTTGATCTCCGCCTTGGCGGAGTCGATGATGGCTTGCGGAAGTCCCAGCTTTTGGGCGATCAGCAAAGCGTTGGACCTGCCAGGGAGTCCGAGGGTCAGCTTATAGGTCGGGCGAAGAGTCTTGATGTCAAATTCCAGTGAAGCATTGACCACTCCCTCCGTGCCGTGCGCGAAGGTTTTCAGCTCAGGGTAGTGCGTGGCGACCAGGGTCACCGCGCCTGATTCAAGCAGATGGGTCAGGATCGCGCGCGCGATCGCGGCACCTTCCTGCGGGTCTGTTCCCGAACCAAGTTCGTCGAAGATCACCAGCGAGCGGCTGTCTATCTTTTTCAAAATGCGGATGATGTTGGTGATGTGTCCGCTGAAGGTGGAAAGCGATTGTTCGATGGATTGCTCGTCGCCGATATCCGCCCACACAGAGTGGAAACACGGCAGTTCCGAGCCGCTCTGAGCCGGGATGTGCATTCCGCTTTGCGCCATGAGCACGAGCAAGCCAACGGTCTTGAGCGAGACGGTCTTGCCGCCGGTGTTCGGTCCCGTGATGACGATGGCACGCGTCCCTTCGCGCGGGTCCACATCAATCGGCACAACGGTCTCGGGGTTAAGCAAAGGGTGGCGGGCGTGGATGAGTTTCAGGTTGAAGGTTGAACGCTGCTGGTCAGACCTTTGACCTTTGGCTTTGGACAGGTTTTGCAAAAGCGGTTCGCTTGCCTTTAACTCATCTGCGTATTTTGCCTTGGCAAGGATGAGATCGAGCATGGCAAGATTTTCCACGCCGTACTTCAATTCTGCAGAGTGAGCGCCGACCAGCGAAGAGACTTCCGCCAGAATACGGCGTTCTTCGTCGCGTTCTTTCAGTTCGAGTTCGCGCATCTCGTTGTTGAGTTCCACCACGGGCAGGGGTTCCACAAAGAGGGTTGCGCCGCTGGCAGACTGGTCATGGATGACCGCTTTGATACTGCCCTTGAACTCAGCCCGAAGCGGGATCACATAACGACCATCCCGCTGGGTGATGATCGGCTCCTGCAATTTCTTGGCAGACTCGGTCAGGTAACGCTGCAGGCGAGACATCAACCTTCCGTGCGCGATCTTGATCTCACGCCGCAGTTCGCCCAACTTCGGCGAAGCGGAGTCCAGCACCTCGCCGCGATCCGAGAGGATGCGAGTCACAGCATCCACGATGCCGTATGAATCAGGCAGCGATGCCGCAAGACTCGTCAGCCGCGGATACTCATCCGCCTTGCGGTCGAAGGATTTTTTCAACTCGCGGCAGGAAATGAGCGTGGCTTTGATATCGAGCAGTTGCTGCGGGTCGAGCACGCCTCCGCGCGCGGCAAGGTCTGCCTGCGGGCGGATATCATGCGCGCCGCCAATGCCCACATCCTGCACAGACAAAACCCTGCGGGCTTCGGCCGTCTCTGCCAGACCGGCGGTGGCAAGTTCAAAAGAATCGGTGGGTTGAAGGCTGCGCGCCAAACTCATCGAAGCGGAAAAATCGCAGTAACCTGCGAGCCGCTCGAGGATCTTGGGATATTCAAGTACGTTGAGAGTCTTGCTGTCCATGCGTGAGATTATACTTGCATCAGATAACACTCAACAGATTGGAGGAACAGGCATGAGACTTAAAGACAAGGTCGCCATCATCACAGGGGCGACATCAGGAATTGGAAAAGCCACCGCGCTGCGCTTCGCAGAAGAGGGAGCGGCGCTCGTCATCACGGGCAGGCGCGCCGGGTTGGGAACTGCCGCCGAAGCAGAGATCAGGCAGCGGGGCGCGCGATGCGTGTTCGTCGAAGCGGATCACACAAAGGAAGCAGACTGCCAGAGAGTCGTGGACTCTGCTCTCAAGGAATTCGGCCGCATTGATATTTTGTTCAACAACGCGGGCATCGTTCCCAAAGGCACCGCCGAAGAAACAACAGAGGAGTCCTGGCAAAAGACTTTGGACATCAACATCACGGCGGTCTGGCGCATGAGCAGGCTCGTCATCCCGCACATGCGCAGGCAGGGCAAAGGCGCGATCGTGAACAACGGATCCGATTGGTCTGTGGTGGCGGGCAAGGGAGTGGTGGCGTACACAATGAGCAAGGGCGCGGTGGCATTGATGACCAAAGCGATGGCGCTCGACCACGCTCGTGAAGGGATCCGCGTGAACGCGGTTTGCCCGGGCGATACCTTCGTGGACCGCTGGATGGAGACCGGTTACTTTGAAGGCTCCGACCCTGTGACATTGGAGGAAGCAATCAGGGAATCAAGTTCATACATTCCGATGGGACGCTTCGGCAGACCCGAAGAGATCGCCAACGCGGTTCTGTTCCTCGCTTCAGATGAGGCTTCGTTCGTGACAGGTCACCTGCTGCTGGCAGACGGCGGCAACACGGCGCAGTAGTTGAGTTGAAAGATATAATCGGTCAAATTTTGATTTGGGCAAGGAGATATTCATGATCGTCGCATCGGATCTTATGGGGACACTCACAACAGGCTCGCCGTTTCTCGGCCTGGTGGATTGGGTGAAGCACAACCAAAGCAAGGCGCGCGCCAACTGGTATATGGCTGTCATTGCGCCCTCGTACCTGCTGGCAAAGAACGGGTTGATCGACTGGCAGGCATGGGGACAAAAGTTAATGGTGGATAGCCTCGCCTACATCAAGGACGCAAACCCTGAAACATTACGCCACGCATCGGAATGGGTGGTGGAACAAAACCTGTGGAAGAAGCGCCGCGAAGATGTGGTGGCGCGCCTCATCAAACACAAAGCGGACGGCGCGAAAGTGTACATCGCCAGCAGTGTGGTCGAGCCGTTCATTGAGCCTTTCGCCAGGCGCATCGGCGCGGAAGTGATCGGCACACCGGCCGAGATCGTCAATGGGCGGGTGAAGTTGGTCAGCGGATTAATGGCGAATGAAAAGAAGATCGAGCAGGTATTGAGCCGGCTCGGGGTCGATCGGGTGGATGTGGCGTACGGCGATACCATTCTGGATATTCCCCTGCTTGAGCACGCGGACCATCCCGTGGCGGTGTACCCCGAAGCGAAGCTGAAGGCTTACGCGTTGAACAAAGGCTGGGAGATCATTGGGGATACCCCAAAGATCGGGTGATATGGATCCCGATCTGCGGACGAGGCAACGAAATGGATAGAAACAAGAGCATCGTGCTTGCGCTGCAATTGATCTTGTGGACGGCGTGCCTCTTTGTGATCTCCTGGTCCTGGGACCGCTGGCTGCTCAACGGTCCGCATGGACCGTACCGCTGGACGGGAATGGACTTTGCTCCCTATTGGGTGGGCGCGCGCGAAATGCTGAACGGGATTGATCCGTATCAGGCAGAAACAACATTGAAGACCCAGGAATTGGTGTACGGCGGTCCCGCCCTCGGCGAAGACCCGATGATGTTCGTTTACCCCGCATGGATGTTCATCCTCATTGCCCCGTTCTCCCTGATGCCTTTTCAATGGGCGGTCATCCTGTATTCAGGCTCGTTATTATGGGGCATGCTGAACTTCTTATTCAAGATCGCTTCGTCTTTAGGGAGCGGGAATTTTAGAGCGCAAGCCTTTTGGTTGATCTGGCTCACGATTGGAAGCCTGCCCTTCCTTGTCATTTCTGTCACCAAGGGACAGCTCGGATATTTCAGCCTGCTCGCCTTGTTCGCCGCGTTCTACGCCCGCGAACAAAAACCTTATCCCGCGGGAGTATTTCTCTCGCTGGCGTTGATCAAGCCCACGGTCACAGCCGTTCCAGTGGCGGGCTTTTTGCTCTGGGCGCTGCTGAAAAAAGATTGGAAACTCCTTGCGGGGTTCTCGGGCAGTATCGCGGTTCTGCTGGCAGGCAGCTTTCTTTCAGCAGGGAATTGGCTTTCTGGATATTTCAACATGCTGGGCATCAACGGCGGCATGCCCGTGTTATGGAGCGTGGAGATCCTGCCCATGCCGTGGAATCTTCTCTACGCCGCACTCTTCGTTGGCATCATGCTATTCAGTTCATTCATCTCATTCAAAGGGACTCGCGATCATTGGTTCGCAGCGTTTGTGCTTGGCGGCATTGCATTAACTCCCATGCGCTGGATCTACGATCTTTTCCTTGGGATCTTGATCCTTACATCAAAAAGGGACTTCACTCCCCAAGAGGCGGCGCTCGCCGGGCTTGCGATCCTTTCGCCCTGGGTGCTGATCTTTGTCCCTGAAGCAGCCCGCTGGAACACGGCAGTGATCGGCATCCCATTGGTGTGGGCCGCTTACTTGGTGGTCTCCCTCTTTTCCGCTCAACGCAGGCAGCCTCAATGAGGGAGTCTGCTACGCGCCGTTCAGCGCATCCATGAATGCCGCCACCATCTTTTGAATATTGATCTCTTCAGACACGATCCGAAAAGACTCATCCCCCATCCTTCTTAAACGCGCCCGATCCGAGAGCGCGTTTTTCATTGTGGAAACCAACACGCCATAGTTCTCAGGCTCGATCTGCCAACCGTTCCCCGCGCGGACGAGATCATCCTGAGTGCCGTCGCCCTTCGCAACGATGACGGGCAGACCGTGACTCATCGCCTCCTGCACAGCCAGGCCGCCGGTCCCCGGCAGGACGAAGAGGTCTGCTTCTGCAAAATAGGGTTTTAACTCGGCTCCATGTTTGGCTCCGGCAAACTCTGCGGCAGGATACACCTCTCTGGCAAGCGACTCGAGCGCGGCGCGCTCCGGTCCATCGCCGACGATGACCAGACGCGGACTGGATTCCATTTCAGCGCAGGCGCGGAGCAGGGAGTCTATCCGTTTGCGGGCTTGGAGTCTGCCGACGAATAGGATCACAGGTTTTAGGTCAATGGTTGAAGGTCGAAGGGTGAAGGTTGGAGCAGGGGAAACGGAATTATGCGCCACGAATATTTTTTCGCGCGGGAATCCAAGCTCGGCGTATTCATCCGCGCCGCGCTGGCTGTAGGAGATCATCGCGTCAAATTGATTGATGAACCCCGCCCAAAACCCGCTTCGCTTCGGCGCACCGAGTCCCCAGCCGATGACCTTTCTGCCGCGCGCGTGCATCCACCTCACCGCAGAGAATGTGGAAGGATAGCGGGGAGTCGCCTCGGCAATGAGCGTGTGCGGATTCCACTCATCGAGCCAGTGAATTAAATTCTGCTGATGGCAAAGATAGAACGATCCGCTGAAGAGGTGGATGTTTTTTGCTTCGTAATATTTTGCAACCTGTGGTCTGCCGCTCGCGATCATCTCCACGGGGCGGGGCTGACCGGCGAACAGGCTCATGCTCTCGCAGGATTGAGCGAGCAGGTCAAAGAACGGCACGCGGTAACTGGGAAGCACGCGCTGTTGTAAACCAAGTCGGTGAGGAAAAGTTTTCATGGAAGAGGCTCACATCTTGCAAAGATCAGCGCAACATCGTCGCTGTATTGTTCGCACCACTCGCTAGAATTTTGCACAGCACCCACGATGGCGGGCTGAGTCCGCGCGAGGAAGAGCAGGTTGACCTTGTTGTCTTTCAAGAACGAATCCCAGCCCTCCTGCGCGGACTGCACGAAGAGATAGTTGTGCGCCTGCTCTGCGGTGAAGATGACTTGAATGCGGGTGTCCAACCACACGGGGCGTGTCGGCGCGGCGTGGATCAGATAACTGCCGAAGACCACATCGTTCCACATGGGACCGGGCAGGTCGGGATGATCTGCCAGCCAATCCGCGGCGGCCACGGGGGTGGTGACAGGATCCAGCGCGGGCGGAGAGTCTGCCCACCACGCGTC
Organism: Anaerolineales bacterium; assembly: GCA_017985935.1. Classification (GTDB taxonomy): domain Bacteria; phylum Chloroflexota; class Anaerolineae; order Anaerolineales; family Villigracilaceae; genus Villigracilis. The sequence goes on from JAGNWT010000005.1 coordinate 29,339, forward strand.
GCGCAGGCCCGGGAGCAGGAAGACCGAAAGCAAAAGGAAGAGAATTCCCAAAGAGTAGTTCAAACCCGGGATGGTCGCCCCTGCCGATGAGTCGAAGTTCCGCAAAAGAATTTCAGGCAGGAGGGCGGCGGTCAGCGCGGCGAGGATGAACAGATCCCAGATCACATAACGGATGCCGGTCAGCGCCATCCACGTGAAGACGAGGAAGAGAATCCACTCGAAGCGGGCGAGGCGTTGACGGGCAAAGGCGGCAAGCGGCACGAGCAGAATCAGCCACGCGAAGAAGATGTTCATCTGCCAGCCCTGGTTGAGCGGAGGAAGCCACTCGGGGCTGAGGTCGCGGATGCCCGGTGCGGTAAAGGTGCCGATGACCGATTGCCAGAGGATAACTCCGCGCGGGTTAAGGAGGGTGACCGCCAGCGAGATCAATGCGATGCCGAAAAGTTTTTTTCGGTCGCCCGCGCCGAAGACAAAAGCAATGCCAACGAGAATGAAAAATAAAATGAAGGAACCGTGCAGGTTGGTCCATGCGAGGCTGAGAGGAATCAGCAGCCAGAGGGTTTTATCTTCGCGGCGAGTCCATTTCAGCAAGAGCCAGAGCACAGCAAGGAAAAGCGGATATGCAAATAACTGCGGGCGGACTCCCCAGTTGTTACTGCCTGATATCCCAGCGACGACGGTCAGCACAGCAGCAAGCCGCGGACCAACTCCCGCTTCACGAATCATCAGCCAGAGCAGAGCGTACGTGAGTCCGATCAGGGCGGCGACCAGAAGAACAGTGAGCGGAATCCCGCCTGCCTTGAACACCAGCCAAAGCATCACCGCCGACAGCCACGATTGATAGACGATGGGCTGTCCCATTTGAATGGAACTGTAGGTATCCACCACGGGAACAGAACCGCTTTCCAAGACATCCTTCCCCAACCGCAGATACCACCAGTAGTCATGCGGCTGAATGGGCAGCAGCACGGCAATGATCAGCAAGGGAAAGAGCGCGATGCTGAGCCAGAGAAAATCGTAGGAGCGAAGGATGAAAGATGAAGGCTGAAGGATGAATTTTTTTTTCATCATAAGGAATGCTACGGAGCCACGTGCGGGGCGGAGTAGGCAGGGGATTTATGCACGTGGACAACTTTCCACGCGCCGTTGAATTTCACCATGACACGGCTTTCGTTATGCGCGGCAACCTTGACCCCATCGGGCGAGGATGTGCTGATGAGGAGGGTGTAACTTGCAATGGCGGTATCGCCGTAGTGTTGGATATGCAGGTTGGAAAGATCGAAGCGGCTTTTGCCTTTATCTTCCGCGCCAAAGACCGAGCCGCGCG
>JAGNWT010000005.1:30765-82331 GCA_017985935.1 Anaerolineales bacterium
GGCGAGGATGTGCTGATGAGGAGGGTGTAACTTGCAATGGCGGTATCGCCGTAGTGTTGGATATGCAGGTTGGAAAGATCGAAGCGGCTTTTGCCTTTATCTTCCGCGCCAAAGACCGAGCCGCGCGATTCGTTGGCGGTCATCATGAACTCGTGGAAGGGAAGTCCGTCGAGTCGGTGCGGCGTGACCCACCACTCGTAGAGGGTCAGGTCTTCGGCGGTCGTTTCGTGATACGAAGCGATGTCATTGTTCATGATGCCGTTCAAATGCCTGAGCAGGAATTCGTGAATTTCGTTGTCCATTTTTTCTCCAGGAAGATTCAACCACAAAGGCAACAAAGAGTCACAAAGTGAAAACAAAAAATCCTTTGTGTACCTTAGTGACCCTTCGTGGTTAAAAACTTCAGATACGCATCCACCATTGAATCCAGCCCCAGCACGGATTCGGCGTGACGGCGCGCTGTGCGGCTGAAGCGCGGCTGGTCTTTCAATATTTCATACGCGGCTTGCGCGAGCGAGGAAATATCAGGCTGCTCGATATTCCACGGATTACTTCCGTAGGACACCACCCTGCCCGAGTCGCCAATGACCAGTTCCTTCACCGCGCCCGTGTCAAAGCCGACCACGGGCAGACCGCAAGCCAGCGCTTCGATGACCGAGTTCGGGCAGGCGGGATGCAGGTCGGCAGTGAAGAACAGATGCGCCGAGCGCATGATCTCAGGGATACGCTCACGCGCCACGCTTCCCATCCACTGAATGGTCACACGGCTTTTGGCATCCACCCGCTGACGGTGCTCGTCGGAAATTTTTCCAACAACAACCAACTCGATCGGCAGGTTGTGTTTTTCTTTCAGGGTCTGAGTCAGCTCAATGGCGTTATCCAGCCCCATCTCATAGCCGCCGCCGAGACTCCCTTCCACCAGCAGCAGGCGATACGGCGGATGCGAAGGCGGATCACCTGCCGAATAGGTCTGCAGATCGATCCCGTTATGGACCGTTGTGAACGGCACGCGGGTCGCCCCGTACCAATCCTCCCACCAGTTGCGGGAGAAATCGCTTTGATAAATAATTCCAGTTGCAATGCGCCTGCGGATGAAGGACAAAATAAAATTGCCATACTCCGCGCGGATGTAATGTTTCAACCCTGTGTTGCGCTTGCGATGCACCCAGTTGATGCCATCGAGACGCTGGACGATCCGCTGTCCGCGCTGACGAGCCTGCCACAACTGGAACAGGTTTCGAGTCCCGCCGATGACGAGCACGGCATCCGCAGAAGCAGACAGATCGTGCGTGACCTCAACGCCGCGTGCGCGCAATCCCTGCTCGAACTTCAAGCGGAAGGATGCCGTGCCGCCGATCCCATCCACCCGAGGCAGGATGCAGATAAGATTATTTTTCATTCCACCTCTTTGAGTTTTCTTGTCACGCCGTCCGTGAAGACCCATCCGCCCGCGCGGCTGTAAGTGTGCGTGGTGAGGAACCCGCTTTGCGGCAGGATTTTTTCCACGCAGGTCTCGGCGTAATCTGATTCGGTCAGCACATCCACACGGTTCAAGTTGACGGCGTAACCGTATCGCTGGGAGGAGTCCTGCGAGGGTCGGTATAGTTCTCCATCGAGCGTGAAGAACGGACCCGCAGGGCGCGCCAGCCGCGCATCGGAGATGATCGGGTTGAGCGGATGCGGAGCCCAGTCTTTTGAAAGCGGATCATCTGACGAGAAGAGGTACAACTCATCCCAGGAGGATGCGCCTTTCTCGGTCAGCATATTCGCGAAGAGCCACCAGCGTCCGCCATGATTCAACAGCGTGGTGTCCACCGCATAGACATTGTCCATCAACGTGGTGACAAATTCCCAGCGGTCCGGGAAATTTTCGCAGCGATAGACTTCGATGGCGCGGCGGGACGCGGTTTCGGGGATCATGTAGATCCCGCCGCGATGCTCGAAAATGAACGGATACGAAAGATGATATGGTCTTTCCAACGCGACCTGATGCGAAGTCACTTTTGCATTCTCATCGAGAGTCAGGCAGACGATGCGCCCGCGTTTCGTCTCGCGGATATATTCTTCAACAAAAAGATAGGTCTTGCCCTCACGCTCGAAGGCAAGCGGGTCTGCCCAGTAAGTTCCCTGCGGCGGGATCAACTGCTTCTGGTTCGCATTGGGAATCAATTGTTCTTCAACTTTCTCCGCAAAGACCACCCATGTTTCCTGTGGACGGGTTTTCTTTTCCAGCGCGCGCGCCGCCTGTTTTACGGCAAGGGATGCGATGTGCAAAGCGTTCACCTCGCGGCGAGGCTTAGGCGTATCGGTCATCGGCTGGAAGAGATTCTGTTCACCGTGAAGCATCAACTTCCTGACAGCCCAGATCAGCGTGGTCGAAGCACGGATGTAAATTCGGTTGCGGTTGCGAGCCGCAGAGAACCAGTCGGTGGCGAAGACCGCGCGGCGAATTTCTTTTTTCTCTCCGCCCGGCAACTGTGCGAAAAGCGTGCAGGTGGTGAGCGGAACTCGGTTGAGGACTTCGTGAAAGCCCGCAGAAGCAGAGATGTCATTCCAGATCCATGTGCCGAGGCGGGCTGATTCGTTCACAGGCGAATCCAGGAACGAGATCAAGATGTCGGGCTGGGACTCTGATGCGGAGTCCACTTTCACTTCCACGCGGCGGGTCAGGTCGGGGATGTCGTGCAGGAAACGCCGTTCAAGGCGCAGGTAATTTTCGAGGATGCGGTTGGGTTGGGATTTTTTTTCAGCGTGGACCCTGAATGAGACCTGCACCCCGGACAGGTCGGCGAGTCGAGCGGCGAGTCCTTCGATCCACACGGGCACGGAAGAAGAATCCACAAGCAGGGTGAGTCGCAGGGTCATGCATGGAATTATATCGTAGGGAGCCGTGCCAAACTTTTATGGTATCCTTGGCGCAATTCATTCAGGGAGCGTCATTTTTCATGTACATCGCAATCGAAGGTGTGATCGGCGTCGGCAAGACAACGCTTGCCCGGCTTTTGCAAAATACATTCGAAGCGGAAGTGCTGCTGGAGATCTTCGAGGAGAATCCCTTCCTCTCCGATTTTTACGCAGACCGCGCCCGTTACGCTTTTCAAACCCAGATCTTCTTTTTACTCAGCCGTTATCATCAACAGAATAACAACGTCCCCAAGATCCTTGCGGACGGAAAGAACCTGATCGCCGACTACACCTTTGCCAAAGACGCGCTCTTCGCGGGCATCAACCTGCATGGCGATGAACTGGACATGTATCACAGGGTTCACGAGGCGCTCGGCGAGAAGATCCCCAAGCCCAACCTGCTCGTCTATCTGCAAGCCAGCACCGACACGCTGATGAGCCGCATCGCCCAGCGTGACCGCCCCTACGAGCGGCAGATGGAACGCGCCTACATCGACGAGCTTAATCGCGCCTACGAAGATTTTTTCAACAAACCGTTCGATCACACGCCCGTGTTGAAGATCGACTCGAACGAGCTGGATATTGTCCGCAACCCCGAGCACCTCAAGCGGATCGAGAACCGCATCCGCTCGACATTGGGACTGTCTCCGTTCCAACCGAGCCTTCCCATGTCCGAAGAAAACAAAGGATAGCCCATGCGCGTCACAAGAGATTCCCTGCTCCGCATTGCAAAAGAGACCGCCCAGGAAAGAGCCTTCAACGACACAGACATCGTGGCGGTGTACCTGACAGGCTCCCTGCTCAACGTGGACCCGATGCTTGGCGGCACTGCCGACATTGACATCGTCTTCGTCCACAAGACCCCGCCGACCCAGCCGCGCGAGTTCGTCAAACTCACTCCCGACTTTCACCTCGATATCAGCCGCCGCGAAAAGGCGATGTTCAAATCGCCGCGTGAACTGCGCGGCGACCCGTGGCTCGGCTTCGAGATGTACGATCCCATCCTGCTGTATGAACGCGAAAAATTCTTCGACTTCGTGCAAGCAAGCCTGCGCGCGGGCTTCGAATTTGAACAGCCCCCGCTCATGCTCCAGCGCTGCCGCAAAATGCTCTCGCACGGACGGCAGATCTGGTCTGACCTGACCGAAGTGGAGCAGGTCGGTCCGCAGGAGATCAAGAAATATATGAAGTCGATCTTCCACGCCTTGAACGCCGTGGCGGAATTAAGCGGACCACCGATCCAGGAGCGCCGGCTGCTTTTGGAATTCCCAGCCCGAGCCCGGGCTGCCGGTCAACCAGATATGGCCGCGGCCGCGTTCAACCTCGTCGGCTCCAGCAACACCGATGTGGACAAATTAAAGCTCTGGTTCTCCGATTGGAAATCTGCCTACAAACTGGCTTGCGACAACCCCGGCGTGGATGCCCGCATTCACCCGGTGCGGACGAATTATTACGAGAAAGCCATCAAGTCGATGCTGGAGGGTGAGACGCCCTTCGCCGCGCTCTGGCCGCTGCTGCACACGTGGACCTTATCTGCCGAAGTGTTGGAAGGCGATCACCTCCGATTCTGGCAGAACGCCGCCGGCGAGCTTGGTCTGCTCGGCGTGAACTTCGGCGAACGGGTCGATGAACTCGATCATTTCATCGACGAGATCGAAGTCATCCTCGACGACATCGCCCGCGAAAACGGGTTGGACGTCTCCACAGGGTTCTAGTCATTCAAACTTCCGAAGCGCACAAGCCTTCGGAAGTTTTTTCAAAAGAAAGAGAAAAATGCCACTCAGCCTCAAGACCCGCTTCTGGCGTGCAGTGCTGCGCCTGATGTTCAAAAATCAAAAACTGTCCATTGCGGAACTTCGCGCCAACGGCGTGAAGAATTCCAAGTTATTGGGCGCTGTGCCAGAGACCGTCAAAGTGGAAACAGTTGAGGCAGATGGAATCCAAGCCGAGTGGCTCACACCGCACAACGCAAACCCCGCACACGCCATCCTGTTCTTTCACGGCGGCGGATATGTCACCGGCTCCATCGCAGACCATCGCATGATGTGCGGTCTGCTGGCGGAAGCTACGAACACAAAAGTGCTCATCCCCGAATACCGCCTCGCCCCTGAGCATCCCTTCCCTGCCGCGGTGGATGACGCGCTCAAGGTCTATCACTGGCTTCTGAAACAGGGATTTTCTTCGGAGAAGATCATCTTCGCGGGAGATTCAGCCGGCGGTGGATTAAGCCTCGCCGCGGCGCTCGCCCTGAAAGAAAAAAGCGGATCGCTCCCCGCCGCCATTTTGTGCCTGTCTCCCTGGGCAGACCTGACGCTGAAAGGTGGTTCGCACGCTACCAGGGCAAAAGCCGAAGTCATCTTGAAAACAGAGACACTGCGTGAATGGGCACTCTGCTACACCGACGAATCGAATTTGAGCAATCCGCTCGTCTCGCCTGTATTCGGAGATTTTCAAGGTTTCCCGCCGATCTTCATTCAGGTCGGCAGCGACGAGGTCCTGCTTGACGACGCGCTCATGGCGGCAGAGAAAGCAAGATCCGCCGGCGTGAATGTCTCCCTCAATGTGTGGGATGGCATGTGGCATGTCTGGCAGGCGCTGGGGAATTTGCTCCCTGAAAACAAAAAGACCTTTGAAGAGATCGCCCAGTTCGTGAAATACATTTTCAAGTAATTATTGTTGATACACAGGATCACCCGACTACCTGACTAGAAAACCAACAAACAAGGAGACTAAACAAATGCCAACCCCTTCCCTCAACCCCCACCTGCCGTTCGGAGAAAACAAACAAGCTGACTGGTACGGCAAGGACATTCTGTCCGTCAAACAATTCAGCCGCGACGATCTCGAGTATGTGTTCGGCGTGGCGCACGAAATGCGCGGCATGGTCGAGCGCATCGGAACATTCGACCTGCTCAAGGGAAAAATTCTCGCCAACCTGTTCTATGAACCGTCCACCAGAACATCCTCCTCATTCACAGCGGCAATGGAAAGACTCGGCGGCTCGGTCATCCCGATCAGCGAGGTGAAATATTCGTCCGTTTCGAAAGGTGAAAGCCTGCCCGATACCATCCGCACACTGGAATGCTACGCCGATGTGATCGTGCTGCGCCACCCGGAGACCGGGTCCGCGGCGATCGCGGCGAAGGCGGCACGCAAGCCTGTCATCAACGCGGGCGACGGCGTGGGTGAACATCCCACCCAGGCCCTGCTCGACACTTTCACCATCATGGAAGAGATCGGGCGGCTCGACAACCTGACCGTGACCATGCTCGGCGACTTGAAATACGGGCGCACCGTCCATTCGCTGGCGCGCCTGCTTTCGCAATTCAGCAACATCAAGTTGAATTATGTCTCGCCTGAGATTTTGAGAATGCCGAAGGAAGTGATGGACGAGGTGGCAGCGAAGGGCGTGCCGCAGGCGGAATATAGTTCGCTCGAAAAGGTCCTGCCCGATACCGATATTCTGTATGTGACCCGCGTGCAGAAGGAACGCTTTGAAGACCCCGCTGATTATGAAAAGGTCAAAGGCGCGTACGTGATCGACCCCGAAGTGATGAAAGCCGCCAAACAGGAAATGGCAGTCATGCATCCACTGCCGCGTGTGGGAGAGATCAGCCCGGACTTTGATGATGATCCGCGTGCCGCGTACTTCCGCCAAATGGAATATGGTCTGTATGTGAGAATGGCTCTGCTGGCAATGGTATTGGGAAAGGCGTAGGGGTTAGGATATTGAGAAGTAAAAAGAAACGAGTTGTGAAGTTTGCTTCACAACTCGTTTTTCATTTCTTGTCATGTTGAAACGGATCAATCTTCCGCTGCTCTTGCAACTTCGTCCGCATCGAAGACCACTTCTTCTCGCCCGGTCAACTTATCGTTGACTTTGGCCACGATCAATTTAAGATGACCGGAATGGGCCACATAATCCAGGTCATCCGCGGGGACGGCCAGCACCGGGCACAGTGTGAAATTTTCGATCCATGACTCGTACAGCTCATTCAGGTTTTGCAGGTACTCGGCCGCGATCGTGCGCTCATAAGTCCGCCCGCGTGAGTTGATGCGATTCACCAACGTGGGCACCGAGGCCCGCAGATAGATCACAAGGTCAGGCGGCGGCAGGAATTGCACGGCGGTCTCATACAATTCACGATAGGTCTGATAGTCGCGGTCTTGAATGTTTCCCTGGCGGTAAAGGTTCTGGGCAAAGATCTCGGCATCTTCATACACACTGCGATCCTGAATGACCGAGTTGGGATGCTGCGCCAGATTCAAATGTGACCGCAGGCGATGGGTGAGAAAAAAGACCTGCGAGTGGAAGGCCCAGGCAGACATGTTCTGGTAAAAATCCGCGAGGTAGGGATTCTCCGTCACAGGCTCGTAAAATGGATCCCAGCCCATTTCGTCACATAGCATTTTTACAAGGGTCGACTTCCCAACACCAATATTCCCGGCAACGGCAACAAATTTTCTCATACACTATCCTCAAGGATTTTTTTGGATTCTGTGACGCGCCCGCTATCATACCAAAAAGAAAAAGAGTCCTTGGAATCTTTAAGAACTCCGCGGACTCTTCTGGTTAACACAAAGCGGGCAAATGGCTAGTTGGGGATCTCTCCAGCCAGTTCCTTGTCGATCAACTGCTTGAAGTTGGAAAGCGGCTGCGCTCCAACGATCGCCAGCCCATTGACGAAGAAGGTCGGCGTGGACTGCACGCCCAGCCCGATCGAGAAATCCATATCCTGGCTGATGAAGTCGTCGTGCTTGCCGCTCGAAAGGCAGGAAGTGAAGGTATCCACATCCAACCCAAGGTCGGCAGCATACTGGACGTAGGTGGTTTCGCCCAACGCTTCGTTGCTAAAGAGCTTGTCGTGGAATTCCCAATACGCGTTCTGGTCATTGGCACACAGCGAAGCGATCGCGGCGGGCATGGCGTTCGGGTGGATGGAAGTCAGCGGCAGGTTGCGATACACAAAACGGATCTTGCCGGGATAGGCTTCAAGCAAGGCCTGATAGGTCTGGTCGTGGAAGCGGCGGCAGAAGGGACATTCGAAATCGCTGAACTCAACGATGGTGATCTCAGCATCTTCAGGTCCGCGGCTGGGGAAGCCCTCGGTCGGGATATCGTAACGGGTGTACGGCGACTGTGTCGGCTGAGGCGCCTCTACGACCTGTCCGGAAGGCGCGGGCGCGGCAACCGTGACCGTGCCGCCGTCACGTCCCCAGGCAAAGTAGCCAACCAGAATGCCAACCGCAAAAGCCAGCACAACCAATACCGAGTAAAAGTGACTCTTCTTGAAAGTGACCAGCTCCTCTGTGGCAGCTTCGATCACTTCCTCTTCTTCCAATTCTTCGATCTCAATTACGGGGGTGGATTTTTTAGTTTTGGTAGTCATGGTCGGGGATTATAGCCTTTCTTTAAGCAACCTTCAGGGGGAAAATTCTGCATCCATTTTCAAAGACCTGCGTATAAAAACGTGGAGGTACAAATGACAGTTCAAACAAAACAACAAATTCCCTGGTATCTATGGCCGTTTGCCGCGTTGTGGAAACTGCTCGCCGTGATCGTGGAGTTGACCGGGCGCTTTGTAGCGATGGTGCTTGGCATCGTCTTTATCATTGTCGGGGTCGTCGTCAGCCTGACAATCATCGGCGCGATCGTGGGTGTTCCGCTGGCGATCATTGGTCTGCTGTTGCTGCTGCGCGGAATATTTTAGTCAATTACCCGGGTGGAAGATGAACTCTCCGCCCGGGTTCTGCATTAAGGGGTGTTCACCCGGGGCTGCTGATTCTTTTTGAAGGGCAGAGCCAGCACACGGGAGGAGAAAGAAGCGAGCGCTTTCCGAATCGGGGGGATCCGTATCAGCAAAAATATTCCGATCACGAGTCCATAGATCAAGGGTTTGATCACCTCTCCTTGCAGGGAGAGGATGTCACCTTTTTTGCTCCACAGGTAGTGAAGCAGTACGAGCGGCGCGATCAAATAGACGAGCCGATGCAGGCGTTTCCAATTTTTGCCGAGACGCACCTTCCAGATATCGAATGATGTGACGGCCAACGGAATGAATAACACAAAGGCGATCACACCCACGATCAGACGCGGCTTCGCCGCAACTTCCTGGATCAGCAAACTCCACGCGAGACCAAAATCGAGATCGGCGAAAATGATCATGTGAATGGTCGCGTACATGAATGAATACAACCCCAGGGCGCGGCGGCGTTTGAGAGGCTCGCTCCACTTGAAGATGGAGTTGAGCGGCGTGCAAAGCAAAGACAGCACCAGCAAAGTGAGCGCGTGGCGGCCGGTGCGCTGCTCAAGGTCCTGGATCGGGTTGGGCGAGAGGTTGCCCATAAAGAAATCAAAGACAAGCATGACAAACACGGACCATGCATACACATGCACAGCGATCTGCAAAGGGGTGTAGGGAAATTTCTTCATCAAGGAACTAGTAATACAAGCTCAGGTCCATGCCTTCGTACAGCGATGCGACCTGCTCACCATAGCCATTGAAAGGCAGGGTGGGCCTGCGCTCAAACTCGCCGATGCGCCGTTCAGATGCCTGCGACCAGCGCGGATGATCCACACTGGGGTTGACGTTGGCGTAAAAACCGTATTCGTTCGAAGCGATGGTGCTCCACATGGTTTCCGGTTCTTCGGCAGTGAGCTCGATCTTGACAATGGATTTGATGGATTTGAATCCATACTTCCACGGCACCACCAGGCGGATGGGAGCGCCGTTCTGCGGCACGTTGGGTTCGCCGTACAGTCCGGTTGCAAGCAGAGTCAGATCGTTCATGGCTTCATCAAGACGCAGACCTTCCTGATACGGCCATGGATAGAACGGGCTTTTCTGCCCGGGCATTTCATCGGGACGGTACACGGTCTCAAAGCGCACATACTTCGCGTCGGATGTGGGGGTGACCATATTAAGCAGGGACGCGAGCGAGAAGCCCTCCCACGGAATGACCATGCTCCACGCTTCCACACAGCGCAGGCGATAGATGCGTTCCTCCTGCGGGAATAATTTCAACAAGTCTTCAATGCCAAAGGTCTTGGGGGTGGTGACCAGCCCGCCCACTTCGAGAGTCCACGGTGTGGTGGAAAATCCACGGGCAGATTCTGCCACGGCCTGTTTATCGACCGTGAACTCGTAATAATTATTGTAGTTGGTGATATCTTCGTAGCTATTGACCTTGTCACCCAGCTCATCGGTCCCATCGGAGGTTGGAACGGGTCCAGCCTCTTCGACAGCATCTGCCACGGAGGGAGCGCAGGCCGTCAACATGGCCGCGCCCGCAGTGAGACTCGCGGCTTTTATAAAATCACGGCGGGAGAGATAGGTCTCCTTTGGGGTGATCTCATACGAACGAACGGGAACGGACTTATATAAATGGGACATGGCTTCCTCTGGTTGTATTTTTGTAGTACATGATGTCTCCATTCTATATAAACTTTCCTGCCGGCAGATGATAGTTTGCTTAGGAAATGCCCCACCCCTCCGCAGCATTAAACAAAAAACTCTCCACTTTACAGGGAGAGCATGATCCATTGCGCAGGCGCAGATTACTCGCCAAAGGAATTGATGGCGCTCTGCAGCGTTTCGTAGTTCTGAATGGTGAGCAGGAAACCCGTCACACCGAGCACGTTGTAGATCTCGGTCGGGGCATTGCACAATTTGACATAAGACATTTTCGGGCGTTCATTGGAAGGAGTGTAGATCTTATACACCTTTTGCATGGCACGCATGCCCGCACTGGTGAGGGTTTGCACTTTGTCGAGATCGAGTAACAAGTGCCGGCTGCCCGCTTCGTAGGCATCGCGCGCGGCGGCCAGCAGCACACCTTCACCCTGCGAATCCAGCCAGCCGTGCAGGTGGAACACGGTCACCGGCACTTTACCCTGCACATCTTCTTTTATGATCTTCAAATTAGGGTTCATGGCTCCTCCAGAGTCACACCAAATTATATGTCCGATTTATTGGAAGGACAGCTTTTCACCGCGCTTGTAATTCATTTGTTGTGATTGATTCGAACCCGAGTTCCGCCCGCGATAGAGCGTGACCTCCCCCGCGCCATAGACCTGCCACATCCCTTCGGCATCACTCACCATGCCTGTGCCTTCATCGATGCCCAACAGCGTTGACTCAGGGATCAGCCGTTTGAGCGGGTCTGCCCACGCCCTGCCAAAGTTATTGTGATGCGGCAAAACGCACGCCCCCCGAATGAGATTCAGTCCGCGTAATAATTTCCGTTCGTACGGATCGTAATAATGCTCGCACAAGACCATTGCCCCCGCGCTGCTGCCGGCAATGACCGCGCCCTGTCGGTGCGCATCCAAAGCGGCGCGCCAGCACAAACTATCAGAAAGGGTTTCTGCCAAATGGCGGGGAAAACCTCCCAGCAAATAGATCAGGCGCGAGTTAAGAATGAACGCGGCAAGGGATGGATCGTTCGCGCTTGATGGATCGATCACATCCACCGCCCGAACATTCTTCGCTCCCAATCCTTGAAACCAGCGGATGCCGTTCTGTGAAGCGCGTTTGTGATTGTGATCGGGTGCGGCGGCAGCGGGAATGATGCACACCAGAGAGTCCGGTCCGCCAGCCAGCTCAATGGCGCGCAGATCCGGCTCGGACATGCGCCCGCCAAACTCCGCACCGCCTGCAAGCAGAACTGGTCCCAAGTTATTCGCCCAATGGGGTGACGGCGAAATCGTCGAAGGTCACATTCGCGCCATTGGACAGTTCATCTGTCGCGGCGAAGAGACCGAGCGATCCGCCCGGCAGGGAACCGGCGGGCGTTGAATCCACCAATTGCCCGTTGACGTACAAGGTCAGGGTGTTCACACCGCAATCAAGACCCAGGCGCATGGAATCCGCCGAACTGGATATAAGCTCTGATGTGCCTTCCTTGAGATACTTGTCCCCCGTTACCGTTGACTCGATGAAGGCGTAATAACCATTGGGTGAAACGCCGACATAATAAAAAGCGGTGGTTGCGACCTGCTCATTACAAAGAATGCCGAAGAAGGCTTTCGGGTCTGTGCTGGCATTCTTTACGCCCGCTTCGATATGAACATTTTCGTAGACTTCGGTGTTGGGGTTCGACCATGTCACAAAGAACGGTTGGTACACGATCATCTGTAAGCCGCCATCCACATACTCAACGGAGCTTTGCGAGTCGGTGCCTATCCCCCACCCACTGGACTCTTTTGAAAAATCATCACTGGGCAAAGGGTTGAGCAGGTCATCCACCATGCCCGGCGCGGCGCATGCCAGCGCCGTCAGAGAAAGAACAAGGATCAAACTTAATACCTGTAAACCGGCTGTCTTCATCGTGTTCTCCTTCACCCAATAAAACCTACTCGATCTTCACCTCGGTCCGTTCCACTTCCACGCGCATTTCATTGCCATCTGTGATGACGGTGATCCATCCGCTGCGGTCTGTGCGCAGCACAGAGTACCCGTCCAAAGATTCCAACACAAGCGGGTCAGGCAGTCCTTGCGGATCGCCAGCCGCCACGCTCAAGACCACCAACTGCGGATTCACATTCTCAAGAATGTCGGGCGGGTTCGATGGCGCGTATCCTGAATCAGCCAGCAGAAGCACATCCACGGGACCGATCACATTGCCGAATTCCAACTCTTCGAGCATGCCATCACTTAATCCAATGGGCAGCAAGGCGCGGAAATTTCCATACTCGATGAGCACCACGCTCCCACGCGGACCGACAGCCTGTATCTCGATAAATGCGCCTTCACCCAGCTCAAGCCTTTGTCCCGCTTCCACGCGGCTGACGGGGATGCCCTGCGCGGCAAAGAATTGATCCAACTCCTGGGCGGGGAACGAAGCCTGCACGTTGCCGCTCCACATCACATTTTCCGGCATGTACCTTTCCATCACGCGCGGCAGGGCCGCCAGTTGATCTTCCTGGGTGGAGGCAATGATGAGCCAGTCCAATTTGTGCGAGAAGAACGGAAGCCGCCTGCCGAGTTCGTCAGATAACTTTGCCGTGCTCGCGCCGCCATTGATCAGCACGTTCCGTCCTTCGGGAGTTTGAATGAGGATGGCATCGGCCGAGCCAGCATCGAGAAAGGTGACATGCAAATTCCCATCGCCCGCGGAGGCAGATGCGCGCCAGATCGTCACCATGCCGGCGAAGAGAATGACGAATGCCGCGGTCAAAGCGACGGCTCGAAGCGAACCTGCCAGAGAGTTAAATCCTTCTTTGACGCGGTCCCAGCCGAAGGTCACAGAAAGAAGCGCGGCATAAACGGCGAGAACGATCCAGATGGGAGAATCCCCAAGATAGACCGAAGCGTGCGGCACGCTGTTGAAAAATTCCACAACGCGAATGGTGTACGAGGCGAAAGGCCAGGCGACCCACGCGAGAAGCTGACCGAGCGGAAAGATGACCAGGCTGGTGAAAGCAGCGAGTCCGCCGAGGACCATCACCGCCGGTTGAACAGGCAGGATGAAGGGATTGGCGATGAACGAAATCAGGGAGATGCGTTTGAAGTGATAAGCCATGATCGGTATGGTGGTCAACTGCGCAGCGAAGGTCAGGACGATGTTCTCGTTGATGATCTTCGCAACCACGCTTGTATCCTGTTTTGAGATTTTTGAAAGCAGACCGCCGGTGAAGTTTGAAAAGGGTTCGGCGTAAAGGATGAGTCCCAGTGTGGCAAAGAAAGAGAGTTGAAAGCCAACATCCCACAACACATGCGGATTAAAGATCGTCATAAGCATTGCAACTCCTGCAAGCGCGTTCATTCCGCTGTTGCGCCGCCCAAGCTGGCGCGCCGCCAGTGAAATGATCCCCATCGCGGCGGCGCGCACCACAGCCGAATCTGCGCCGACCAGAAGGGTGTAAAAGATGATCCCAACAACAGCGAACACCGCGCCCAATCTTTCGCCGAATAATTTTTTGAACACAGAAAAGAAGATGCCGGCGATGATGGCAATGTTAAAACCAGAGATGGCGATGATGTGCGCGGTGCCGGTGGTCTTGAATGCTTCTTGCAGATCGCGGGTCAGCCCGGTATCCACGCCAAGCAAAATACCCGCCAGCAGAGAAGCCTCTGGGTCATGGTACAGGCGATAGATATTTTTGAGCAGGGTATCTTTCAGTTTATAGACCTGCACGAAGAAACGATTGCCGCCGTTCCCCGGCAGGACGGTCACCTCGGACTTCGACATGTAAGAGTGGATGCCCTGCCGCGCAAGATAATCGCGATAGGAAAATTCCTCGTTCTCGGGCGGGGTCTGCAAGAGTCCGCGCACGCGCACGCGCTGACCGTACTCGTAGGTTTCCAGCGCCGGCACCCGGACGAGGAGCAGCCCGTGCGCGGTCAGGTCGCCGCTGCCCGAATCCACTGCCTCCACTTGAATCTGCAGGTTGGTGTAGGTGTCGCGGTAATCGGGAGCATCTGCCAGAGTGCCGGTGACCAGCACCTCATAGGTGCGGTCGTTGTAAAAGGCAACGTGGAACGAGTCTATGACCGGCTGACGGAACTGATACCACCACCCGCCAAAGAAAAAAATGACCGGCAAGGCATAAGGCAGCGGGTTGAGCATCAGGAAGGATCGATCGATCTGGAGATGCGAGAAAAAGCGCGAGACGGGGTTATCGGTGGATAAAGCCAGAAGGGTGAGAACAAGAACGAATAAGAGCGCGAGCCCAAAGCCAAGCCAGAGATTCGCCGAAAGCGAAAGCAGGCTGGCTGCAATAATGCCAAGAATAAAAGACAGGGAAATCCACACCAGGGGCATGCAGGAATTGTACAATAGTTTTTTCGAAAAAACTCCCGCGGCGCATCCTCCGCATAAATTGGTGGCTTATAATTAAAAACATGACCAACAAAAACGTGATCCTTGTCACCGGCGCGACCGGATATGTCGGCGGGCGGCTGGTGCCGAAACTGCTCGAAGCGGGTCAGCGCGTGCGCTGCCTCGTGCGTGACCCATCCCGCCTGCAGGGACGTCCCTGGCTGAACAAGGTGGAGGTCGTTCACGGCGATGCGCTCTCGCCGGAGAGTCTCGCCGCCGCGATGAAGGATGTGTCTGTGGCGTATTACCTGATCCACGGGATGCAGGGCGGGAAAGCCAGCGCCGAACGCGACCTGCAAGCCGCGCGGAATTTTTCTGAAGCGGCGGATGAAGCCAGCCTGGAGCGGATCATCTACCTGGGTGAGTTGGTGGACCCAACCGCCGATCTTTCTCCCTACCTGCGGGCGCGCCACGAAACAGGCTATATCCTGCGCTGCGGCAGGGTCCCGGTCACCGAGTTCCGCGCCGGCATGATCGTCGGCTCTGGCAGCGCGCTCTTTGAAATGATCCGCTACCTGACCGAGCGTGAACCGCTTCTCGTCTGCCCGGCCTGGTTCTACTCGCAGGCACAGCCCATCGCCATCCGCGATGTGCTTTCATACCTGGTGGAGTCATTAAAATTCCCAGACAGCGCGGGGCGTGTGATCGAGATCGGCGGTCCCTCACGCCTGACCTATGCCGAGATGCTTTTGGGATACGCCGCCGAGCGCAACTTAAAACGCTGGCTCATCCCCACCCCGTTCCACGCTCCGCGCCTGTCGGCGTATTGGGTTCACATGGTCACGCCGATCCATTGGCGGGTGGTCGCTCCGTTGATCGAGGGTCTGCGCGCCAAATTGATCGTCCGCGATAATGCCGCAAAGAAAGTCTTCCCCCACATCCAGCCCATTAATTATCAGACGGCTGTGCATCTCGCGCTCGGACGCATCCAGCGCGACAACGTGGAGACAAGCTGGTCAGATGCGCTTGTGGTTTCGATGGGAGATTTCAAGCCCTATCAATTCTCGGTGGAAGAAGGCATGTTCATTGAGCGCCGGCAGGTACTGCTTGACCTGCAACCGGAAGATGTCTTTCGCGCCTACACCGGCATCGGCGGCGAGCGCGGCTGGCTGTACATGGACTGGTCCTGGGCGATCCGCGGCTGGATGGATAAAGCCATTGGCGGTGTGGGGCTGCGGCGCGGCAGGCGTCACCCCGATGAGATCACCACCGGCGAGTCGCTCGATTTTTGGCGGGTTGAGAATATCGAAAAGAATCGAATGATGCGCCTGCGGGCAGAGATGAAAGTGCCGGGTAAGGCATGGCTGGAGTTCGAATCCGCGCCGCAGGATGGCAAGACCCTGCTGATCGTCACCGCCTACTTCGCGCCGTATGGGCTGCCGGGATTTCTCTATTGGTACGCCATGTGGCCTTTCCACAAATTCATCTTCGACGGTCTCGCACAGCAGCTGGCATCGCGCGCGCGTGTGCTGGCTCACGCTTATTAAGCAAGGTCCTGAAACATGCCAAACATTTCCCACTTTCTTTTTCCCATTCTCGGCTATCTTTGCGGCTCGCTCACTTTCGCATTGTGGATCACTCACCGGGTCAAAGGCGTGGATGTACGCGACTCGGGTTCGGGTCACGCCACGACCACCAACACCATCCGCCAGGCGGGGTTTGGCTGGGGCGCACTGGTCTTTGTGCTGGATGTCGCCAAGGGATTCATTCCCACCTATCTGGCATTCAAACATGACGACCTGCCGCTCTTCATCCTCGCGCTGACAGCTGCCTGCGCGGTGATCGGTCATTGCTGGCCGCTGTTCGCCGGTTTTCGCGGCGGCATGGGACTCGCAACCGCCGGTGGAACATTCCTAGCGGTCAATCCCCTTGGCTTCCTGATCTGTTTCGGCTTGCTCGTTCTTTTGGTTCTGATCATCCGGCACTCGGCGCGGGCAAGTGTGTTCGCAGGGATCCTTGCCGCGCCTGTGCTCTGGCTGTTCGACATCCGGGATGATGTGTTCTGGGTGGCGGCGGCAGCCGGGCTTGTGATCGCGGTCCGCTTTCTTGTGGATTGGAATCGCAAGTATCGCGAGCTATGGCTCGACCGGGAGCAGGCGCAAAAAACTCAGGGCTGAGATTCCGTCCGGGTCTGCAGCGCAGGCGTCGGCGCGAAATGATACGCCAACATCCAATCTAAACAAAAGAGCCTCGGTTCAAAACCGGGGCTCTATTCATCTCCCAACAACCAATCCAATATCTTGGGTTTCTTCCTTGCTGTTTCATCCAGGCGCGGAGTTGCCAGCAGAACAACCGTGATGTTATCGTGGCCGCCGCGCTCGTTCGCAAGATTTACCAGCGTTTCCGCCGCCGCTTTCATATCCTTTTTCGAGCGGATGATCTTCAGCATCTCATCATCCCACACAAGATCGGTCAAGCCGTCGCTGCAAAGCAGGATGACATCGCCCGGCTCAAGGTGGAAGCCCTGGTTGCGTTCTGACTCTTCATCGCTTTCCTCGTTGTCGATCCGCAGGCGGAAATCCACTTCAGGCAGTTTGATGCCGCCAAGATGGCGGCGGATGACATGCACATTGGGATGGTCGCGCATTTGCTCGGCGGTGATGATGCCTTTTTCGAAGGCTTCCTGCACCCAGGTGTGATCGACCGTGAGCCTTTGGATGTGCTTGCCGCGCACCAGATAGATCCGCGAGTCTCCCACATAGGCGGTGTACAGTCTATTCTCAATGACCCAGGCGCAGGCGCAAGTTGCGCCCATGCCCGTCTCGTTATCATTGCCAGCCGAATGAGAAGCGATCGCCTGACTGGCCAATTGGATCGCGTTCTCCAAAGATTTAACAGGCTTGCGCCCCGTGCTTTCTGAAATACCCTTGGTAATGTAGTTCACCGCCAGTTCAGCGGCTACTTCACCCGCCCGATGCCCGCCAATGCCGTCTGCCACCACGGCGAAAACCGCCGGGCGTGGGTCATCATTGCCCAGCAGATAGGAAGAGATCGCGTAACGATCTTCATTCTTCTTACCGGACATGCCAGCATGACTAAGCGCTGCAACGTGCAGGTGGGCAAGTGTGGTACGGATCATCTATAGTCGGAGTCGTCCAGGACGGTAATGGTGGGCCTTGCGACAACAGGCGGCTTCAAAAGTGTGAAACGGTAGATCAATTGCCCGAAGTGTATCATATCCCCATGCGTCAGCCGATAGCCCTCGCGGGGGATAGGCTCATAATTCACCCATGTGCCCGCAACGGAGTTGTTATCCAGCAAAAGGTAGCCGCCATCGTCGGTTTGCCTGAGACGGGCATGCACCAACGCAATGGAGGGGTCATCCAGGATCTGCGAACACTGCACCGGATCGGTGCCGAAAATGATCTCCGGCTCGACCACATTGATCGGCGCAACCGGGATCACCTGTCCATCGGGTTGGATCCGAATAAAGGATGCCCCCGCTTCTTTCTTTAATTTGGCGTCTGCCACTGCTTTCTTTGAGAGAATGCGTCGCTTCTTGTTCTTATCCGCAGCCTCAACAGGGGCGGGCGATTCCGCGATCGCCTGAATGGACTGGGTCAGCGGGTCGGCCTCTGCCTTGCGCGCAGCCTGAGCCGCCCGCAAAGACGGCACTCTCAACCGGCCTCCCAGCAGAATGGCAAAAAGCAGAAGCCCGGCAAAGATGATCGCGCCAAAGGTGATGGGCGTGCGGTATCTGGCTAGGAAAGCCGAGACCCCGCGCGGAGCCTGCACCACGGTCACAACAACCGGGACAGGCATGCTGCTTTTGCTCAACCCAAGCGAGTCCACGGCTTCGATCACGATCTGATGTTCAGAAGTCGTGATGTAAGAGGCAAGGTCCCATGTAAATTCGAGGAAGGGTTCTGTCGTGTTCTCATCCACGATCACGCCGTCCACATAGAGCGTGGTGCGTGTCAGCGGGCGTGGATGCCCGTCTGGAAATTCCGCAATGATCTCAACTTTTTGTTCCGTGGGCACAAGCAGTTCAGTATTAAAGGGATCGTCTTCAGGCGCACGCCGTGTGATCTGTAAAGTGGATGCGACCGGGAAAGGGTTGGGCGGTTGAATATCCATGCTGAAAGCCTGCGTGCTGGAATTCAATGCTCCCGCCGGCAGACTGATCTGCACAGACAAGGCGTGGTCGCCGGATGATTTGACCCGTGACTGATATGAGAAGGTGTAAACCCGCCGCAGGGAAGAGAAATAAGACTCAGGGTCTGGGAAACGCTCCAAACCCGAATAGGTGAACATGCTCCCGCCGGTACGGATCGCAAGATTGTTGAACGCGGCAGCGTTGGTGGTGTTGAAGGTCGTGTCGAGGTCAATGAGCCAGACAAAGATCCTGATCTTTTCTTCGAGGGCGCGTTGAGCATACGCCTCAAGAACAGTAGGAAGATTGGGGTCGTTCATGTAGGGAGTGATGAACAACACAGCCCGCTTCATTCCCAACTGCGGGGTCTGCGCGCTGACAGTGTCCATGGCAGTGGTGAGAGATTGCAGGTTCGGGATCGCCGCGCGGAAGTCCGGCTTGAAGGAGGTCAACCCCACTACGAAATCTGCAGCGCCCGCATGATTGATGACCGGTCCCGCCTGACTGACCAGGCTGTAATCATCGGGCTGGTCGGTTGGGCGTCCCTGCACCCACTGCGCCAGCACCTGCGCCGTGCGCTGAAAACGGGATGCGCCGGTTGTATCGCGGGTATCCAGCGATGCGCCCTGATTGACAGCGACCACCAGTTGCAGCGGAACCGCCACCTCGTTCAGAGAGTCAACGCGAAGGGGCTGCTCATCCTCGAGAACGGTGATGGCATCCGGCTTAAGCCCTGAAACGAAAGTGCCGTTCGAGTCGAAAACATCAAAACTTGCAGACACTGCCGGGAACGCAGAAAGATCCGCAGTGTACAGATTGGCATATGAAAGTCCCTGCTGTGCACGGGCATCCATTGCCGCGCCCAACACAAGACTCAAGCTGATAAGCAGGATGAAAAATCTACGCATACCTAGGCTGCGATCACGGCGGTATCGGGTTCTTGAGGATGTTCGGGGTTGTCAAGTTCTTCTGGTTTGTTGGGAACGGCAAGCCGCATGTAGGTCAATGCCCAGACAGATTGGATGTAGGCGGTCAACACACCATTCAGGAAGATCAACACCGGCATGTATAAAGTGCAGCACACCAGTGAAATGTACAGCGGCGTGAGAGACTCTCCAAGAGTAGTCAAACTGATAAAAACAGGGATGAATGCCGCAATGATCGGGATCGCGAAGATCAAACCAATGATCCCTCCCCCTGCGCCAAGGATAAGCGACATGATGATCATGGTCACCGCGTTGGACTTCACGACCTCCCAGCCGCGCTTGATTCCGTCCAACATGCCAAGGTCTTCAAGCACAATGGCCGGCTGGGCTTGTTCCACGACCACGCTCACGATCCAGCCGACCGGGATGAGCACACAGATCAATGGAAGCATGCAGAGAAATCCAACGCCGGCGGTCAGCACCCCAAAGAACACGAACGGAATCACGATCAGCAGCACCACCAGCCCAACTAAAAAGTTCAAGCCAAAGATGCGCCAGAAATACGGCATGCTTTCGCTCCACACCTCGGCAAAAAGAATGCCATCCACATTCTTTTCTGCCAGGGCCGTACCCTTGATCAAGCCGATGCGTCCCATCATGCCCAATGCGAAAAATAGTATTGCCAGGAAAATAATTGCCACGCCAATGGCAACGAAAATCCACCAGTTCTGCTCAAAGAAACGTCCCGCCTCGTTCGTAAACCCCTCAAGTTCCTGTCCAGAAAAAGGAACATCGCCGGAGCCTGAACTCTGATTATTGCTGCCGCTCCCGCTTCCCCCTCCGCTGCGAGCGCAGCTGGCCAGAATGCCAAAGATCCACAGAACCTTGTACTTCCAGATATTCTGCCACGCACGAGTCAGCACTTCGCCGAAGTTGAAATTTTTCATGGATGCTCCTATTCCCACTCAATGGTAGCGGGAGGTTTACTCGTAATATCATACACTACCCGATTAATTCCGTCCACTTCGTTAACGATGCGGCTCGAAGCCCTGGCCAGCAGGTCATAGGGCAGGCGCGCCCAGTCGGCGGTCATAAAATCTTCGGTGGTCACCACACGGATCGCCGCCGCCTCTTGATAAGTGCGCTGGTCGCCCATCACCCCCACTGACCTTACAGGCAGCAACACAACAAAAGCCTGAGAAGCCGAACCTCCTTTGCCCAAAACACCTGCCTTGGATAATTCCTCCTGCAGGATGAAATCCGCCGCCCGCAGACGGGACACCCGCTCCGGTGTGCACTCCCCGAGGCAACGCACGGTCAACCCCGGACCCGGGAACGGCTGCCGCCACACCAAGCCCTGACTCAGCCCAAGCGCTTCGCCCACCAACCGCACTTCATCCTTGAACAGATAGCGCAGCGGCTCAACAAGCTCAAATTGCATATCCTTTGGAAGCCCGCCCACGTTATGGTGGCTCTTGATCTTCTCTGCCTTGCTGCGGTCGGGACCGGAGGATTCCACCACGTCGGGGTAGATCGTTCCCTGCACTAAAAATTTGGGCTGCCCCACACTTTTTGCCTGATGTTCAAAAATGCGGATGAACTTCTCGCCCACGATCCGGCGTTTTTGTTCGGGGTCGGTAACGCCTTTCAACGCGCCAAGGAAGTCATCGCTGGCTTGCACGGTGATCAATTCCACACCAAGACCATCACGCAGAGCCGAGGCAACCTGCTCGCCTTCCTTGTGGCGCAGAAGTCCTGTATCCACAAACACAGAGATGAGCTGGTCGCCGATGGCTTTGTGAACCAACGCCGCCGCGACCGTTGAATCCACGCCGCCGCTGACCGCCGCCAACACCCGTTCCCTGCCGACCTGGTTTCGAATGCGTGCCACTGCGTCGTCGATGATCGATGCCGGGGTCCACTCGGGCTTCGCACCGCAAATATCAACAGCAAAGTGCCTGAGCAGTTCAATTCCATTCGGGGTATGATGCACCTCAGGGTGGAATTGAACGCCGAAATATTTTCTTTGCATGTCACCCATGGCCGCGAATGGACTGTTGCCAGACTTCGCCAGCGCAATAAATCCCTCGGGCATACGGGTGATCTTGTCACCGTGAGACATCCACACCCTGGAGAGCACATCGAGCATGGTGCCCGGCACAAGCGGCTGGATTTCTGCATGTCCGTATTCGCGTTCCGCAGACGGGCTGACCTCACCGCCCAGCGCGTGAGTCAATGCCTGCATGCCGTAGCAGATACCCAAAATGGGCAGCCCTGATTCAAGAATGAACTTTTGAATGTAGGGAGCATTCTCTTCATACACGGACTTCGGTCCGCCGGAGAGGATGAATCCCTTGGGGGCGATGGAGAGAATTTTTTCCTGCGGAGCATCCCACGGGAACAGTTCGCAATACACGTTGGATTCGCGCACACGCCGCGCAATGATCTGCGCATATTGAGATCCGAAATCGAGAATGGCAATGGATTCTGTCATTGATTATTTCCTGGGTTGAAGTTTTTCAACCTGTAACATCTGAAATGAGGTGAAAATGCAAATGCGGGAAGTCTTGATACTTCCCGCCATTCACAATGAGACGATACGCCTGTAGATGAAATTCATCCACCAGGCTTTGAACTGTGGAATACAGGTCGGTGAGAAAATCCGCGTCAGCCGGGTGCAGGTGCGCCAGTGATGCGATCTCGCGCTTGGGCACGATCAACACATGAAACCCATAGCTGGGCGATGGATGATGAAACGCAAGCAGGCTCGAGGTCTCGCGCAGACGCGCGACAGGGATGAGAAAACTCATGTGGGCAAAGGTCCAGCCGATGAAGCGGATAATGATCGGATATCGGAGGAGCCTCTTGATGATCTTGAACAACAGACGATTAATGTTAATCCACGAAGGTGATCTTTTTATCATCCAACGACTTGATGCAAGCCAGAGACTCCACCTGCACATTAAGCGGCTTGAGCGCGTCGCGCCCGCCTTCAAAGATCTTTTCGATCAAGGCGCCGATCCCAACGATCTTCGACCCGGCCACTTCTGCGAGGCGGGCCAACCCAAGGATGGTGGCACCCGAAGCAAGGAAGTCGTCGATAATGAGCACCTTCTCGTTGTTGGCAAGGTACTCCGGCGAGACGATCAACTCCACCATGCGTCCCTTCGTGTGCGAGGGAGCAAGGGTGAGATACACCTGGTCTGGCATGGTAATGGGTTTGGTCTTGCGCGCGTACACCACGGGCAGACCAAGATGAATGCCTGTGGTCACAGCAGGAGCGATGCCGGATATTTCAGCGGTGAGGATCTTGGTTGCGCCGACATTCGCGAATCGTTTTGCAAATTCACGCCCGCAGGCATCCATCAACGATGGATCGACCTGATGATTAACGAAGCTATCCACTTTGAGAATTCCGTTCCCCAGTACCTGACCATCCCTTAAAATTCTTTCCTTCAGTTGTTGCATTTTGCCTCCGCATTGACTAGACAGATTTGGAAGGATTTTACAACGTGATAAAGGGATTTGCCAGAGGGAAATCGCAGGCACAATAAACCGCCGATCCTGCTCCTGCTGAAAAAGGATCTTGAAATAAAAAATCTGCGCCGTTTTGAGCCGATCAACTTCAAAGTTCCGCCGTGTGAAGCCTCTCACCCTTCATTAAGTTGTAAAAAAAGTCTGTGTTAGAATTCTGCGCGGAATGAATAAAAAAAATCTGGTATTGGCATCCAACTCGCCGCGGCGCAAACAACTTCTCGCTTTGGGGAACTGGAATTTCACGACCATCGTCTCAGATGTGGATGAAAGCCAGCTCGCAGGCGAGAGTCCAACAGAGTATGTGCTTCGGCTGGCCAAAGCCAAGGCGCAAGCCGTGGCAGGCAAGGTAGACCCCGAAAGCATCATCATCGGCTCAGACACATCCGTGATCTTCAATGAGACCATTTTCGGCAAACCAGTTGACGAAGCCGACGCGGAGCACATGCTGCAACAACTGCGCGGGCAGACCCACCAGGTCTTCACAGGAGTCGCCTTTTATCGCGTAAGCGACGGCAAAATTCTGACCGAGTTATGCATTACCGATGTGCCGATGCGCGCATACAGCAACGAAGAGATCGCGGCTTACATCCAGACCGGCGACCCAATGGATAAAGCCGGCGCGTACGCCATTCAGCATCCAAAGTTCCAGCCGGTCGCAGCGATGCACGGATGCTTCGCAGGCGTAATGGGATTACCCATGTGCCATGTGGTGCGTGCCTTGCGTCAACTGGACATCCAGCCGCCGGCAGACGTCCCTTCGGCTTGTCAGAACTTATTGAATTATCAATGTCATGTCTCGAGCAGGATTCTGCAAGGTGAAGCCGCCGGTTAGCCGGCTCCGCTTCTTTTGCACCCTGAGCGATCGATTGAAAGGAAACGAATGAAGTCTTCTCGTTGGATCAACATATTACTGCTGACGATCTTCCTCTCGGCTTGCGGCTCAAGCGGAACCGGGAGCGGTTCGGGCATCTTCAGCCTGATCACCACCCCCACGGCGCCCCTCCCAACCGCCCAGGCGACGATCATCCCCGCGCCGGATGCAAAGGCGGCAGTCACCACCTTCCTGACAGCTTTACAAACAGACGATTACGAAGCCATGTACGCCATGCTCAGCCAGCCCAGCCGCGACGGCATCACGCTGGAAGCATTCTCAAAACGCATCAACGACTCGATCAACATGATGAGCACAGCCAAGATCGAGTTCATTGTCAACTCCGCTCTATTGAGTTCGCGCGCGGCAGAGGTGGCTTACAACATCACCTACAAGACCGTGCTGGCAGGTGACATTCAACGCGATATCGTGGTGCGGCTGGTCAAAGAGAACAACGAATGGAAAGTGGAATGGCGCGACGGGCTCATCCTGCCTGAGTTGGATGGCGGCAACAACCTTGCCATGGAATACAGCGTCCCCGCACGCGGCGACATCTACGACCGTGACGGGCAGCCCATCGTCTCACAAGCCGATGCGTTCGCCTTTGGCATTCAAACCGATCAGATCGATTTCGAAATGATCGGCGCGCTCAAAACAGAACTTGGACGGTTGTGCGGCTTTGACCCTGAATTCATTCAAGATCAAATCGATGCCAGCGGACCCGGGTATTACCTGCCCATGTGCGAAGGCACACGCGAAGAAGCCCAGCGGCTGCTCTCCATCAACCCCGGCGGGCTTGTCATTTCCAACGCCTATAACTCACGCTATTATTTTCGGACGGGGCTCGCCCCGCAAGTGGTGGGATATACCCAGTTGATCTCACCAGAACAGCTCAACACCTACCGCCGCCTCGGCTACGACGGAAGTGAAAAGGTCGGTCAGGACGGCATCGAAAAATGGGCGGAGGATTACCTCGCCGGCAAGCACGGCGGCATCCTGCGCGTGGTCAGTCCCACCGGGCAGATCATCTCCACACTTGGGCAGAGTGCAGCGGAACCTGCCGACTCGGTCTACCTGACCATTGACAGCAACATGCAATACTACGCTCAACAGGCGATCGAATTTTTCCGCGGCGCGATCGTAGTCATGGAAGTGGATACCGGGCGCATCATTGCCATGGCATCCGGTCCCGACTTTGACCCCAATCTCTTTGAGCCGAACAACCCCAACTCTGTAGCGCTCGGCGATCTCATCAACAATACCAGCCAGCCGCTGCTCAACCGCGCCACACAGGGACAATACCCGCTCGGCTCTGCCTTCAAGACCATTACCATGGCTGCCGCCCTCGAAAGCGGACTGTATCTAAAGGAAACCACCTACGACTGCCAATATGAGTTCACCGAACTTCCCGATCGTATCCTCTACGATTGGACATGGCAGCACTGTCAGGACGCTGTTCGTGCCGGCGAGTTCTGCGATGACTCATCCACCCTGCCTTCAGGTTTACTCACTTTGCAGGAAGGCCTGATGCGTTCATGCAACCCGTACTTCTGGCATATCGGGCTGGACCTGTTCAACTTTGACCGCAAGACCGACATCGCAAAGATGGCGCGTGCCTTCGGTCTCGGCAGCCCGACCGGCATCCAACAGATTCCCGAAGAAGCCGGGCAGATCAACGACCCGGTCACCCCGGTGGATGCGGTCAATCAGTCCATTGGGCAGGGCGATATGCTGGTGACCCCGCTGCAAGTTGCAAGATTCACCGCGGCCATCGCCAACGGCGGCACCTTATACCGTCCGCAGATCGTTGAAAAGATCCTGCCAGTGGATGGCGACCCTAAACTCGTCTTCCGCCCCGAAGCGACCGGCACACTCCCGCCCCGTGACGAGAATCTCAAGATCATTCAGGAAGCCATGTACATGGTGACCAATGCCCAACGCGGAACAGCGCGCTTCAACCTGCGCGGATTTAACGAGCAGTTCGATGTTGCCGGCAAGACCGGTACCGCCGAATCTGGCAACGGAAAATCGCATGCCTGGTTCGCGGGCTACACCATTAACGAAGCCGGCACCACCCTGCCCGACATTGCCATTGTGGTCATCGTCGAGAACATCGGCGAAGGCTCCGAGTACGCCGTGCCGATCTTCCGCGCGATGGCGGAGACCTATTACTACGGCAGCCCGCAGACCGTGCCGTGGTATGGTCCCATCGGACAGCCGCCATACACACCGACGCCGTAAAGGTAATTATTTGACGAACGAAAATCAAAAACGTGGTTTGATCATCAAGGCCCAATCTGGTTTCTTCACTGTGGAAACCGGGGAGGGTCTTGTCATTTGCCAGTTACGCGGCAAACTCAAGCAGGGACGCGCCACTGGCGATATTGCCGCACTCGGTGATTATGTGAATATCACGATCCTTTTGGATGGCTCCGGGGTGGTGGAAACTGTAGAGGAGCGCAAGCGGGCTCTCGTTCGGCTCGACCCGCGCCCGCAGGGAATCTATCAGCAGGTGCTGTTGGCCAATGCCGATCAGGCGATCTTCGTCTTCGCGTGCGCGAATCCAAATCCGAAGTTAAGGATGCTGGATCGTTTCCTTGTGACAACCGAAAAGCAAAAGATCCCCGCGGTGATCATCGCCAACAAGATCGATCTTGTGGAAGATGCGAAAAAACTTTTCAGCCTTTATGAATCCATCGGCTATCGAGTGATCTACACCTCCACAAAAACCGGCGCGGGCTTGGATGAATTGAAATCGCAATTGCAGAACAAGGTCAGCGCGCTGGCAGGTCCCAGCGGCGTGGGAAAGTCCAGCCTGCTGAATCAGATCCAGCCGGGGCTGGGACTCGCGGTGAACGAGATCAGCAGCGCCATGAACAAGGGACGTCACACCACGGTCACACGCCAGATGTTCGCGCTCGAGGGCGGCGGGTACGTGGCGGATACACCGGGTTGGAAAAGCCTCGCGCTGTGGGATACCGAAGCAGAAGAGATCGACGCCTACTTTCCCGAACTGCGCGACCTCGTGCCGCAATGCCAATTCAGCGACTGCACACACAAACATGAACCGGGCTGCGCGGTGCTCGCGGCATTGAAAGCCGGCACGGTGCATCCCGAGCGATATGATTCGTATTTGAGATTGCGCGCAGGACAAGAGTAAAGATAAAAGGATCATCCACACCTGCGCGTACGCAAGTGCAGGTGTGGATGATAAAATCCATTTATTAAATCTGCCCGCCTGCACAAACTTAAACTTGCAACATAAAACCTATGACTGAAAATTGGAATATGCTCGGACATGAATGGGCTGTGGAAATGCTCCGCCAGCACGCAGCACGCGGAGATGTGCGCCACGCCTATCTTTTTTGCGGACCTCCCGGTGTGGGGCGTCGCACTCTGGCACTGCGCCTCGCTCAAGCCTTGAACTGCACCAACCCCGTTGAGCCGGGAGTCCCGTGCGGGACATGCCGCGACTGCCGCCAGACCGATTCCATGCAGCACCCCGATCTGAACGTGATCCAGGCAGTGGATGAGGATGGACATTCAAAGGTCAATGGCACGCTCAAGGTCGATCAGATCCGCGCGGTGCAGCACTCGTTGTCGTTGAGACCGTATCAGGCAAAGTTCCGCGTGGCATTGTTCCTGCGTTTTCAAGAAGCAAACGACAACGCCGCCAACGCCTTGCTGAAGACCCTCGAAGAAGCGCCGGCGCACGCCATTCTATTATTGACCGCCGACACACCCGAACAACTTTTACCGACCATCATCTCGCGGTGTGAGATCCTGCGTCTGCGCGCACTGCCGGTCAGCGCGATCGAAGCCGACCTGCTCTCGCGCGGCGTGGATGATGAACGTGCGCGACTGCTGGCGCACATCAGCGGCGGACGCCCCGGCTACGCCCGCAGTCTTGTGGATGATCTGACCCTGCTTGAAAAACGCGAGGAACGGTTGAACGATCTGCAAACCCTGCTTTCGGCAACACGGGTGGAAAAATTTTCCTACGCCGAAAAACTAGCCAAAGACAAGGACACCATGCGGCAGACCATTCTGGTCTGGCTTTCCTACTGGCGGGATGTGATGCTGCGCGCCGCGCAAGCCGAGACTCCGCTGGTCAACGTGGACCGCAATATGGAGATCGAATCGCTCGCCGGGCAGATCGATCTTTCCACTGCGCGGCGCGTGGTCAGCGAGCTGGAGTCTGTGCTGGAGAAGATGGACCGCAACGTCAACTCGCGCCTGCTCGCGGAAGTGCTGCTGCTCGATTTTCCAAAGGGATAGATCCATGAAATTCATTAAATACTTTTTACTCATCATCGGCGGGGCGATGTTCCTTGCCGCTTGCGCCGGGTCGGCGACTGCCACCGAACCCGCCGTCAGCGCTGAGCCTGCCGCTTACGCGCCGACCATCTTCGACGTTAAGAACGATGCGCAGGCAACGCAGACTCGTCTCGATGACGAGCGTCCCAACATCATCTTTATCCTGACCGATGACCAGCCCTATGAAACCGTCCAGTTCATGCCGACCGTGCGTGACGTTCTGATGAAAAACGGCGTGACCTTCGAGAACGGATTCGTCACCACGCCTTTGTGCTGCCCAAGCCGCGTGAGCGTATTGACGGGCGAGTACGTCCACAACCATGAGGTGTTCACAGACCGCATGCCGCTGGGCGGCGCGCAGAAGTTCGATGACAGCGCATCCATTGCCACATGGATGAGCGATGCGGGCTATCGCACCGCATACTACGGAAAATATTTGAACGACTACGACATGCTCACGCCGCTCGGAGTCGTTCCGCCCGGCTGGGATGAATGGGGTGTGTTCCTCGGCAGAAATCTCACCGACGACGATGAAGGCTCGTCATCCTATTTCACCGATTACAGTCTTTCAGAAAATGGAACGGTCGTGGAATACACCGGCGACAAATCCATTTTCAGCGCAGACATGGTGACTCAAAAAGCGGTGGACTTCATCGAAGCATCGAAGGATGAACCATTCTTCATGTCGCTCGGTTATTACAATCCGCACTCGCCATACAAATGGGCAGACCGCCACGACGAACAGTTCCGCGCAAACTCGGCGCTGACTTCCGTGCCGTATCGCAACCCAAGTTTCATGGAGGAAGACCGCAGCGACAAGCCGCTGTATTTGCAGGAGTTGAATTCCATCGCGGTCGAGAAGATCGACATCACCTACAAACAGATCCTGCGCTCCCTGCTGGCCGTGGATGACGGCGTCGCGTCCATCTTGAACGCGCTCGACAAAACCGGGCTGAGCGACAAGACGGTGATCGTCTTTCTTTCGGACAACGGGCTGACCATCGGCGATCACGGCTTCGGGCTGACGAAGAACTGTCCCTACGAGTCCTGCATCCGCGTGCCATTCATTGTTTACGCGCCGGGGATGTTTGACCCGCGCACCGAGACGAAGTTCGCCGCGAACATAGACCTCGCTCCCACCTTTGCCGATCTGGCCGGCGAGCCGACACCTGATTCTGTGGACGGGGTGAGTTTGCTTCCGCTGCTGCTCGATCCCGCCGCCGCGTGGAGAGATGATCTACTCTTTGAGCATTGGCCCACCGAAGAGGGAATCGGCTCGAAGATCCCCGAGTTCTACGCCGTGCGAAATTCCGAAT
Organism: Anaerolineales bacterium; assembly: GCA_017985935.1. Lineage (GTDB taxonomy): Bacteria > Chloroflexota > Anaerolineae > Anaerolineales > Villigracilaceae > Villigracilis. Next base: position 60,553 of record JAGNWT010000005.1, read on the forward strand.
GGAAGTACGTGGAATATTCAACGGGCGAGAAGGAACTGTACGACCTGAAGAACGATCCATACGAATTGCAGAACGCGGCCGGTCTTTCTGAGTACGCAGAGATCCAGGCGCAGTTACAAAAACGCTTGAACGAGTTGAAAGCGGAGTAAGTGCAAACCAACAAGACACGGCAACTGAAAGAAGTCATTTCGACGGAATCGTTTTTAAATTCAATTTATCTGTGGTGAAAAAAAATTATCGGAGAATACCATGTGCAGAAGCATTAAACCTTTGAGATTACCCGACCGTCCCGCCACCGAACAGGAGATTCAGGAGGCGGCGCTTCAATACGTGCGGAAGGTCAGCGGGTACCGCAAACCTTCCAAAGCGAACGAAGCGGCATTCCAACAGGCGGTAGATGAAGTCGCCGAAGCAACACGCAGGATGCTGGAAGTGTTGAAATACCATAAAACGCAGGAGGCATAGCCATGTTTGACAATAAATACAAACAAATGCAAGACCTGGATATTGCCTACGTGGCGTTCATGGAAACCATGCAAAGGCTTTCCGCCAAAGACCTGCTCACCTCCCTCGGCGACTGGACTCCGCGCGACATTGCCGCGCACTTCATCGGCTGGAATCGGATCACGCTGGCAGGGTGCAGCGCCCTGCGCGAAGGCGCGGAGCCGTTCTATTTTCACGACGGCACCAACGACTACCGCAAGGTCAATCAAAAATTCTTCACCCAGTTCCCTTCCGCAGACAAGACGGAACTTTTGAAAGATATTGCAGAGACCAAAGAGATACTGACCGCCTACCTGAACACCATCTCTGAAAGCGAGTGGGAAGCAGACATGGGCATCGTCCACTATCGCGCCAACCCCGCCACCATCGCGCGCTGTGTCGACTCGCTCATCCGCGACTACCGCAAGCACAACCAGGAAATCGTGGACGGGCTGGGTCTGTGAGAACAGTTCAACTCCCCAAGTCACTGCACGAACTCTTTGGCAAAGAGTCCACGCTTGCCGAGCTGGCAATGACCTTTGCCTTCAGCATCGCGGGGACTGCGGCATTGTTCGCCAGCGCCCGCGCGGAATGGTCGTCCCTGCCAGTCTGGAAGACGGCGCTTCTCTGCCTGCTGACACTGGATGTGCTGGCGGGATTCCTCGCCAACCTGACCCTTTCCACCAACAACTATTACCGCGACAACCCGACCCTGAGATTGGTCTTCATCGCGGTGCATGTTCAACCCATTTTCTTTTCCCTGCTCATCGGCGGGCATTTCATCATCAGCCTTGCCCTGTGGATCTACACCGTCATTGCCGCATTCATTGTGAACGCGGCGCAAAAACATCCCGCGCAAAAAGTCCTCGCGGCAGGATGTGTGACCCTTGGGCTTGTGGGTTTGCTGCTCAACTCAAACGGACTTCCGCTCCTGCTACTCATCCCTCTTGTTTTTTATCATCTCAAAGTGGTGTACAGTTTCTCTGTGGACCAATACGCTCCGCGCGAGATGTGAGCATATAAAAGAAAACGCCTTCCGGGATCGGAAGGCGTTTTTGATTCTATTCGATGGTATCTCTCAGCTCGCGAGCCAGTTCGCCAAAGTGCGGCGTGTAGCGGATGTCGTCATTGCGCGGTCGCGGCAGGTCCACATCCAGTTCAAATTTGATCTTGCCCGGGCGCTGGGTGAGCACCAGCACACGATCCGCAAGGAACAGAGACTCGTTGATCGAGTGCGTCACCATGATGACCGTCTTCTGCCGAGCCTGCCAGATGCGCGAAAGTTCCACCCACATCCGTTCGCGGGTGATCGCATCCAGCGACCCGAAAGGCTCGTCGAGCAGGAGCAGGTCGGGGTCATGGATGAGCGCGCGCGCGATCCCAACCCGCTGGACCATTCCGCCTGAAAGCTCGCGCGGCCACGAATCCTCAAAACCATTCAACCCCACCAGATCGATCATCTCGCGCGCCTTGCTGCGGGACTCCGCTTCGCCCATCCCTTCCAACTCAAGCGGCAGTTTGATGTTGTCCATCACGGTACGCCACGGCATGAGGTTGGATTGCTGAAAGACCATGCCCACCTTCGGCTGCTGGCTGCGGATGAAATTCACCTCGCCGCTGGTGGGCTGTAGAAGACTCGCGAGGATCCTCAGCAGGGTGGTCTTGCCCGAGCCCGAAGGTCCAAGGAAGCAGATGAAATCGCGCGGGCAGACTTCGAAGGAAATATCTTCGAGCGCGCGCAGCCCGCCGTTGTTATCAGGGAATACAACAGAAAGATTCTTGACCGTGAGGATGGGAGTGGTTGTCATTTTGATTTTCACGTTTTACGTTTCAAATGATACGTGAAGCGTGAGATGAAAATTACGGAACAAACTCGTTGGTGAAGGACTTGCCGAGGTCCAGGCTGTCGGTGATCAACCCCATCTCCAGCAGGATGTTTTGCATGTTCTCCCAGGCTTTCGGGTCGGAATAGCCAAGGCGGTCAGCGCTCCACATCTGAATGGAGGTGTTCAAAATTTCCTTTTGCACTTTTTCATCGAGGTCGGCAAAGTTCGGGATGTAAGTCGCGCTCAAGGCGTAGGCTTCATCGGGATTTTCGATGGTGAATTTCAGTCCCTTCAAAAAGGCTTCCACGAACCCGCGCACCAGTTCAGGATCTTCCGCAATGACCTTCTCGCTCGCAAGGATCCCGTTCGCGGCCAACTGCACAGAATCTGCCACGCGCAGCTCGGTTACTTCAAATCCCTGCGCCTTCAACTGGATCGGCTCGTTCGCGGCGTAGCCCACCACGATGTTCTGTTCGCCCGCAGCCACCAACTCCACCTGATTGAAACCGATCTCCTGCAAGGTCACATCTGCTTCACTCAAGCCCGCAGAGAACAGCAGCGCGCGCAAGCCAATGTAATTCGCGCCGAACAAACCCGGCAGACCAATGGTCTTGCCTTTCAAATCCTGCGGAGAGACCACACCCTGCTCGCTCATCGAGATGACCGAGATCGGGAACTGCTGATACCACGCAGCCACATAAGTCACGGGCACATCCTGAGCGCGAGCCAGCAGAACCTGCTCGCCTGAAACCACCGCGAAGGGCAGTTCGCCCAGCCCCACCAGCTTCACACCATCGGTCTCAAATGAATAATCGAACTCAACCTCAAGCCCGGCGTCCTTGAAATATCCCTTTTCAACAGCGGCATAAAAGGGCGCGTATTGGATGTTGGCGATGTACCCCATCGGCAGGCGGATCTTGGTCAACGGGACCGCCTCACTCTTAACCTGCGAACCGCCACAAGCCGAAAGGCTGACCGCCAGCCCAAGCATGATCAAAACTAACTTCTTAAACATTGATATCTCCTTGAAAATTATCTGCATCCCTTGCGTTCGTTCAAGATGCACTTTGCTGCCATTTCAAAAATCTTCTTTCGAGCACGGTCACAATGCCATACAAAGACAACGCCAGCGCCACCAGCATGATCACCGCCACGAACACCATGGACGTGTCGTACTGGAAATCTCCAACCTTCAGCAGGAAGCCGAGCCCCGCTTTCGCATCCACCAGTTCACCGACGATCGCACCGATCACAGACAGGGTCGCGCCGATGCGCAGCCCGCCCAACAACACGGGCAAGGACGCGGGGATCTCCAGCTTTGAAATCACCTGCCAGCGGGTTGCGCGCAGGGACTTCATCATGTCGTACAACGAGGGAGGCACAGCCCGCACGCCCACCACCGTATTCACCAGCACAGGAAAGAACACGATCAAGGCGCAGATGACGACCTTGGCAAGCAGTCCCTGCCCGAGCCAGATGGCGAGCAAAGGCGCGATCGCCACAATGGGGATCGCCTGACTCGCCACGAGATACGGTGAAAGAATCTTTTCCAGCGGGCGCGACTTGGCCAGTGAATACCCAAGCACAGTGGCGGTGGTCACACCCACCAGCAAGCCAAGGGTCACTTCAAGCAGGGTGACACCCGTGTGATACAGCAGGCTGCCATCAGCAAGAGATTTGAGCAGGCGCGACCATACATCCATGGGCGAAGGCAGAATGAATTTGGGCAGCCCGCTCAGGCGCGCCACAACTCCCCAGGCCAGAACGCCGAAGATGATGGAGAAAATTCCGAGCCAGCGTGAAAGTGATTTTGTCATGGCAATAAAAAACGCCTCGATGAGATTCTCTTCGGGGCGCAAAGACAGGCCAAAACGGAGTCTGTGCGAATAAAAATCCCGAAAACAAGAATCGTTTCCGGGGCGTGAATCCACACAAGACCGTTCGGTCGTGTGTTCTACCTTCTATCATCCAGACTATACTGTCGGCTTCGGATTTACACCGAATCATGCCTGCTTTATGCGGCGCCTGTTTCTCAATGAAGAAACTGTCACTGCCCAAAAAGGCTCGTGGGCTTTACCACCGATCGGGAATTCGCGTTCAAACGCGTCACCCTGCCCCGAAGGTTATTATTTTGTTGAAGGAATTATAACCCACCAAGCGCTGTTTGCTGTGAGGTCGTGGAGCTACCGCCGGTGCAAATAAAAAAGGTGACAGTCGCCTGTCACCTTTCGTTCATCTACTTCAACTGCGCCTTGATCTTCTCGGCAGTGTCTTTGTAGCCTTCCAGTTTTTCACGTTCCTTGGCTACCAATGCGGCGGGAGCCTTGTTGGCGAAATCGCTGGAGAGCAGTTTTTCCAACCGCTCAATGTGCGACTGCGCCTCCTTCAGTTCCTTTTCAAGACGGGGTTTGTCGTTCGCGAGATCCACCGTGCCAGCCAGCGGAATATAAACCTCCACCGAACCCACCACCAGCGCAATGGCATCGGCGGGCTTTTCTGCCAGAGCTGTGTGGATGTCCAACTGGGATGGATCGAGTCCTGAAAGGGTTGCGATCACAGAAGCCTGCCCTTTCAGCAAGTCCGCTTTTTCGCCAGCCGCGATCTGCGCCGCCAGTTTCTTCGAAGGCGCAATGCTCTTCTCTGCCCGCAGGTTGCGGATGGATCGGACCAGATCCTGGATCAGCGCAAAGTCTGCGATCTTGGATTCCTCCCAACCTTCAGACTCGCGCGGCTCAGGGAACTTCGCCACGATCAACATTTCCGGCCAGCCGCCGGCGACCTTTGCGATCGGAGAATCGATCACCGATCTGCGCAGGTGTCCCCACACTTCCTCGGTGATGAACGGCGTAAACGGGTGCAGCAGGCGCAGGGCGATGTCGAACACGCGCGCCAGAGTCTCCACGGTCTGCTTTTTGGCCGCGGGATCTTTCATCTGCTCCTTGGCAACTTCCACATACCAGTCGGCAAAGTCTGACCACAGGAAATCATAGATCTGCTGCCCAGCCTGCCCATATTGGAAGTTCTGGAATTGACGCTCCACATCGCGGATGAGCGTTTGTAGTTTGGCCCAGATCCACGAGTCGGCGAGCGACCAGTTATCAGTGGTCAGTGTTTCAATTTTTCCATCTTCCAGCGAGTCGATCGCGTTGATCACGAAACGTCCGGCATTCCATATCTTGTTCGCGAAATTGCGATTGGCTTCCACCTTCTTGATGCCCACGTTGGTGTCATTACCGGGCGTGGACCCCACCAGCAGCGTGAAGCGCAGCGCGTCGGTGCCAAACTCGTCCATGACGATGAGAGGGTCGATCACATTGCCCTTGGTCTTGGACATTTTATGTCCGTGCTCATCGCGCACGAGTCCATGCAGGTACACAGTATGGAAGGGAATTTGACCTGTGTATTCCAATCCGCTCATGATCATGCGTGCCACCCAGAAGAACAAAATGTCGTACCCTGTTTCCATGTAGGAGGTCGGGTAAAAATATTTCAGATCGGGGGTCTGCTCGGGCCAACCCAGCGTGGAGAACGGCCACAGGCCAGAAGAGAACCATGTGTCCAACACGTCATCGTCCTGGCGGATATCCTGCGAACCGCAGGTGGAGCATTGGGTCGGGTCGGCACGGGAGACGGTCATGTGGTTGTTTGGGCAATACCAAACCGGGATGCGGTGTCCCCACCACAACTGGCGGCTGATGCACCAATCTTCCAGGTTTTCCATCCAGTTGTAATAGACCTTCTCGAAGCGCTCCGGCACGATCTTGATGCGACCATCCTTCACAGCATCGAGCCCGGCCTTGCCAAGCGACTCGATCTTTACGAACCACTGTTCCGAGATCATCGGTTCCACGATCTCACCGCCGCGCTGTGAACGCGGGATCTTGGTGATGTATTTTTCTTCCTTGATGACAAGCCCCGCGGCTTTCATGTCAGCCCACAGGTTCTTGCGAGCATCGAAGCGGTCCTGACCCTGATATTTTCCACCGACCTCATTCACCTTCGCTTCCTTATCAAGCATGGAGATGATCGGCAGGTTATGGCGATGCGCGATGGCATAATCGTTCGGGTCGTGACCCGGCGTGATCTTGAGCGCGCCGGTGCCAAACTCCATGCTGACGTATTCATCGGCGATGATAGGGATCTCGCGCCCGAGGATCGGCACGATGGCAGTCTTGCCGATGAACTTCTTGAATCGTTCATCCTCCGGGTGAACTGCCACAGCGGTATCCCCGAGAATCGTTTCGGGACGGATGGTGGCGACGGGAATGAACTCGTCTGAATCCTTCAGCATGTATTTGAAGTAATACAGCTTCGCTTCTTCTTCGCTGTACTCCACCTCCAAATCCGAGACGGCGGTCTTGAGACCAGGCGACCAATTGATGAGGCGCGGTCCGCGATAGATCAGTCCCTTCTCATACAGCCGCACGAATGCCTCTCGAACTGCACGGCTCAATCCCTCGTCCAGAGTGAAGCGCTCGCGATCCCAATCGCAGGATGCGCCGAGGCGGCGGATCTGGTTGTAGATCATATTACCGTACTTGTGCTTCCACTCCCAGGTGCGGGCGATGAATTTTTCGCGTCCCAATTCTTCGCGGGTGATCTCCTCGGTTTTAAGCAGGTCGCGCTCAACCATTAATTGCGTGGCGATGCCCGCGTGATCGGAGCCGGGAACCCACAAAGTGGAGAAGCCTTTCATGCGGTGATAGCGGATCATCAAGTCCTCCACGCTGACGAACATGGCGTGACCGATGTGTAGTTCGCCGGTCACGTTTGGCGGCGGGATGGAGATGACGAAAGGTTTGACGTTCGGGTCGAAATCCGGTTTGTTCGGGTCGTTATGCGGCTTGAAATATCCGCCCTTTTCCCAAACCGCGTAAATGCGCTGCTCGGTGGATTTGAAGTCGTAAGCCTTGGGTAGTTCGTTTTTTGTCATTCTTGCTCCTTGAGGTTGCGGCTGTAACCAGTCCAGCCGAGTTCGAGATTTGCGCGGGAACCGAGACATTCATAAAGTTCGCCAGCATGTTGTTGGATGTGCCGGATATTGACGAAGTGCATTTCCAATCGATTGACCGGGTACCAGGAAAACCCGGAGTCTGCCGATTCGAGATCAGAGACGGGAACCTTTTCTTCGATCTGTTTTTCAACGAATGAAAGATACTCCAATACTTCTTCCCTGGTGAATGGAATATCGCCGTCCGGGTCGCGATGCTTTTCCCATTGGACAAAATCCTTCTCGGCATCCTGCACATAGAGATGGGCATAGAACAGGGTGTGATAGGACTTGCTCCAGAATTTGAATTGATCCTGCGGGTCGTCCCAGACGGACTGCGGGCATTTTTCAACCGCCTCCTTGAGCATTGCCAGCGCCGCGAGATATTGCGATCGGATTACCTGCTTGAGATTCATTCGTTCTCCAATTCAACTTAAATAAAAACGCCTCGTCCACAAGAGGACGAAGCATTGGCTCCGCGGTACCACCTCAGTTCAGTCTTCGACTGCGCTCTGCAGCTGACAATGATCAGCCTGTGCTGTAACGGGCATTCCCGTGCCGGTCTAGTTTCGTGAAGATTTCTTCGGCATGTCACTTCAGACGACTTCGGCGATGATCTCCTGCGGATGCTTCCACCTTGCACATCCTTCTCTATCAGGTATTTTTTTCGCCTACTACTTCTGAACGCCTGAGATTATACAAGCCGCCGCGGGGAGAGTCAAGAAGCGGGCAGAAGGAGCGAACCATTGATGCTATACTTAAATTTGGTCGAACTCTCATTCAAAAATAGAAAGCCCCATGAAAAAAATCCGCTCCACCCCAACAACCACATTATGGAAATACCCGATCTTGATCGTGCTGCTGGCATATCTCATGAGCGCATGCGCTTCCAACAGCACGCCAGACCTGCCGCAGAAGAAGATCCTCTTTATCGGCAACAGCTTTACCGACTTCAACAACGGCTTGGATAATCACCTGGCAGGGCTTGCGCCAAACTCTCAAACGGCGCGAGTCAGCCCGGGCGGGTACACCCTGCAGGATCACTGGGAAGACCCGTATACCATGGGCAGCGTGCGTTCCGGGTCGTGGGATGTGGTGGTGATCCAGGATCAAAGCCAGAACCCGGTCACCAACTACGAGAACTTCATGGACTATGCTAAAAAAATGGTCGGGGAGATCCGCACTGCCGGCGGAGAGCCGATCTTGTTCATGACCTGGGAGCGCCCCGACAGCGTTCAATATGGCGTCACAACCGATGCCTTGTATAAAGCCTACAGCACCGCCGGTCAGGAACTCAAGGTGAGGGTGGCTCCAGTGGGCTGGGCATTTTTCGCGTCTCTGCGTGAACGACCGGACATCCAGTTAAACATTGAAGATGGACACCCCACCCCCGAAGGGACCTATCTCGCCGCCTGTATCTTCTACGGCGTGATCTATGGGCAAAGCCCGGTGGACAACCCCTACGGCGGAGACATCAGCGAAGAGAACAGGGTTTTCCTGCAACAGATGGCGGCGAGGGTTTTGCAGTTGGGAAAATAAAAGAGCTACTTTTTGAGATTCGGCAAGACGAGCGGAGCATCCACGAACGGGTGCTCCGCAACTTTTACCGGCAGGCAATACGCATCGGAGATCAAGTCCGCGGTCAACACTTCACGCGGACTGCCGATGGCTTTGAGATGTCCGCCAACCAGCAGGGCGACGCGGTCTGCAAAATGAGCGGCGAGATTCAGATCGTGGAGCGCGACGAGTACCGCGAGATTTTCCTTGTGCGCAAGCTCGCGGATCAATTCCAACAGACTGACCTGATACTGCAGGTCGAGATGCGCGGTCGGTTCATCGAGCAGGAGGATGGGAGTGGACTGACACAAGGCGCGCGCCAGCAGAACCCGCTGCGCCTCGCCGCCAGATAACTCTCCCACACGGCGATCGGATAATGCCAGAGCGTTGACCCTGCTCAGGGCATTGCGAGCCAGTTCATCGTCGAGGGAAGATGCGTGACCTAAAAATCCAAGGTAGGGCGTGCGCCCCATCAAGACCGTCTCCCAAACTGTGAAGGCGGGCGGCAGGGAGATCGCCTGCGGCACCACAGCGATGTATCGCGCGCGCTGGATGGGAGTCAGCTTGTGGAAGTCATCGCCGTTGGTGCGGATGTTCCCCGTGGACGCGATCACCCCGCTCGCGGCGCGGATGATGGTGGACTTGCCCGCGCCGTTGGGTCCGATCAATGCGAGCACTTCGCCGTTGTTGACATCAAAGGAGACATCGTGCAAAACACGATGTTCACGATAGGAGGCGGAGAGATTATGGATTTTTAGCATTTTAGAAAATCAGATACCAATACAGCGCGGTCTCGGGATTTGATCTAATGGCTGTATACACATTGCGGTCGAAGCCGCTCAAGACAAAACCGCAGGATCGATAAAGCATGCAGGCAGTGACATTGTCATCCTGCGTTTCGAGCATGACGCCGGGGAAATTATTTTCGCGTGCCCATTGGATCCCGCGCTCAAGCAGTGCGCGCCCGATGCCCGCCCCGCGATATTCAGGGTTGACCGCGATATCATCCACATATGCGAAGCGATTCCACCACTCAAGCATTTTGATGCGTCCGGCAATTTTCCCGTTGACTTCGGCAAAGAACACCGTGGGACCCGTTTCTGAAAAACCGTAGTTGGTATCTTCAGCGGGGATGTCTCTTTCGTAGGGGACAACGTCGGCGGTCGAAAACGTGAGTTTTTCATTTTCGACCTCAAGGACGATCCTTGATCTCACCGTGAACTTGCGTGAGAAGGCATCTGCCTTCGGCGCGTTTTGCATGTCTGTTTTGTGAATGATGAAATCCATATCACCAATATCCTTGATTCTTTGAACGGCGCAAAACCCACAGGAAGAAAGGCGCGCCTGCCAAAGCAGTGACGATCCCCAGCGGAAGTTCAAGCGGAGCGATGACCACCCTCGAGAGGATATCTGCCAACAAAAGCGCGCCCGCCCCGCTGACGATGCTCAACGGGATGATGCGGCGATAGTCCACGCCCCACCAGATGCGAACCACATGCGGGACGATCAACCCGACGAAGCCGATAATGCCTGCGAACGAAACCGCCGCCGCTGTGACAAGCGATGCCGCCGTGATGATGATGAACTTGGCGCGGCGCACGTTCAATCCCATTTGAAGCGCCTGGTCATCGCCGAACTGCAGCAGATTGAGCGAATACCCATTCAAGACCAGAACCGTGAGTCCGATCACCAGATAGGGAATGAGCGCAAAGGTCACATCCCAGCCGACGAGACTGACTCCGCCCAACAGCCAGGCGATGGCGCGGCGCAATTCGCCGGTGGAGCGCAGCATGAGGAAGGAAGTCAGCGAAGTGGCAAAAGAGGAAAGTGCCACGCCGGCGAGGATCAAGTTCGTAGTGGGAACCGTCCCGCCGACGTTGGCAAAAAGATAAACAAGATAAACGGTCAACAGGCTGGCGATGAATGCGGCAAGAGGCACAGCCAGCAGACCAAGCGTGGTGTACGGCCAGCGGATGGACATGGCCAGCACCGCACCCAAGCCCGCGCCCGAAGCCACACCGATCAAATACGGGTCAGCCAGCGGGTTGCGGAACAATCCCTGATATGCCGCGCCGCTCCCGGATAAAGCCGCGCCGACCAGCGCGATCAGCACCGTGCGCGGCAGACGGATATTCCAAAGAATGGTGCGGAAGGTTTCATTCGTGCTGTCGCCGCTTAACGCGCGCCACAATTCCTGCGGAGGAATGAAGATCGAGCCGACCGCAAGGCTGAAGATCAAAGCGGTCAGCAGGAACAGGAATGAGGAAAGATATGGGCGGCGCATGAGTTTAACGCTGAATTATTCGAACAACCCCGGGCGCAGTAATTTCGCCAACGCTTCGAGCCCATCCACCAAACGCGGACCGGGGCGGCTGACGAGGTTATCGTCGAAGGGGAATATCTGGTTGTTCTTCACAGCAGACAAATTCTCCCAGCCGGGGCGCGTCGCGATCGACTCGGGCGTCACACCGTAGGCGGAATCACCGAGGATGATGAACATGGGGTCGGCAGCGACCACCTGCTCCAAACTCAACTGAGGATATCCATCCAGATCCGCGGCGATGTTATATCCGCCGGCGCGGTCGATCAACAAAGTGATGAACGTGCCCTTGCCCGCAGTGTACGGCTTGGCGGGGTCGGTGGCATCGATCTCATAAAAGATGCTGAGGCGGGAACTGAGCGGCATGATCTTTTCATCCACCGCGGCAACACGGGCTTTGAGCGATTCGATCAACTCGGCGGCTTCGGGTTGGCGTCCGGTCAACTGTGCCACGATCTCAAGGTTGGCGTACATCTCTTCGAGGGTGGTGGGATTCTTCAGGTAGTACACCGTCAGCCCAAGGTCTTCGAGAGTCTTGACTTGCTCGGCGGCGTTGACTTCCGCCAGCAGGATCAGATCGGGTTTCAACGAGACGATCAACTCGGTGTTCAAGGCTTCATAAGTCGCGCCGATATCTGTGACCGACAATGCCTCGGCGGGATAGTCGCTGAACGAGTCGCGCCCAACGACCTGCGAGCCTGCGCCGAGCGCAAAAAGGATTTCAGTGTTGGAGGGGGCGAGCGAGACGATGCGCTGCGCGGGAGCGTCCATCACCACGTCGCGTCCGAGTCCGTCCACCAGGGTGATGGCAGATTCGTTCACTGCCGGGGCTTCGGTGACTTCAACGGCGGGAGCTTCTGTCGAAACAGGAGCAGGGGCCTCGGTCGGGTTCGATGCGGGTCCACATCCTGCAAGCAGCAGGGCGATGAGTACGGTCAAATAGAAAAACTTGCGAAACATTTTATATCTCCAGAGTGCTTAAATTTTGAGAAACGAAATCCCCAGCCAATGACTGGGGAGGTTGGAGAGGCAATCCGTTCAAGCCGTCATCCACCTCCTTTGCGCGAGAGTGTGGTGATCCGATCAGAGCGGGCGACCTGACTTTGCCAGTCATGCAGTCTGGTAGTCGCTTTGTCTGTTGGTCTTTCAACCACGAGACAGCCCGACTATTTGACTATTCGACTAACTTCACAGTTGCGCGACAGTGCCGGATTCACACCGGCTTCGCCGCTTGCTGATCGTTATTATTTTTTTATTTTACCACCGAGCGGGGCGCGGCATTCTTCATCAACCTGCGAAGATAAAAAGCATGGAAAGGAAAAACCAAATACCAATACAAAAATCCGCCGAGACCGCGCGGGGCAAAGAACACGGTCTGGGTCAAACCGCCGCCGCGGTTTACGCGCCACTCCACCCAGAATTCGCCGGGGAGATCTTTTTTTGAACGCACCAGCAGGACACGATCATCCATTTGTTCAACTTCAAAATTTTTCACCGACTGCCCGATGGCGCGGAATAATTTTTCCGGCGCGGCATTGATTTTGATCTCACGGCGGGTGATAAAGAACCCTTCGTGCTTGAAATTTTTCACATCAGATTCGCCGTCCTCCCAGACGCGCTCGATCTTGAGCGGATGCAGGCGGGTCAATGCCTCGCGGGCGGCTGATTCAAAATCGACGAGATTCACTTCGGGATAGATCCTAGTTGCGTTGTTGTGGAGCACCACGCTGTCACTGGAAAGTCCGCCCACCAGGGCATATGCGATTGGACGCGGCACCGGGGTCATCAGCCCGATGCCGAATGCCATGAACCAGACCGGGACGTAAGGCAGCAAAAGGAAGCTGCGCTGATGTCCGCGGACACGGGCGTATCTTAACATCAGGTCTTGATAGGTGGTGATGTCGGGGCCGCCGATCTCGAATACCTGACCATGCCCATCCCAGTTGTCGAGCGCGGCGAGCAGATAGTCCACCACGTTGCGGGTCGCGATCGGTTGGGACTTGTTCCGCACCCATAGCGGCGCGGGGATGATGGGAAATAATTCCGTCATGAAGCGGATCATCTCGAAAGAAATACTGCCCGACCCGGTGATCACCCCGGCGCGAAACTCGGTGACGGGCACACTTCCATGCCGCAGAGCCGCACCGGTCTCGATCCGCGAGCGCATGTGCGGGGCAATGTGCTGTTCGGGGTCGGCAAGCCCGCCGAGGTAGATGATGTGACGCACGCCTGCAGACTCCGCGGCGCGGGCAAAATTCCGCGCGGCTTCCAATTCCCGCTCGGTGTAGCCGTGCCCGCTGGACATGTTGTGGATGAGGTAATACGCCGTGTGGACTCCCTCCAGCGCGGGCGCAAGCGTGAGAGGAGCAGTGACATCCCCTTGAACCATTTCAACTTTGGAGAACCAATCTCTTTTACTGAGTCTCCGCGGCTGGCGCGCCAGCGCACGGATCGGATAGCCGCGTTCCAGCAATTGGGGAATCAAACGGCTGGCGATGTAGCCAGATGCGCCGGTAACGAGGATAAGAGGAATGGGCATGTTTTCAGGGTTTTCATGTTTCACTCTTCAACATAAAAAGTGAAACGTAAACAGCAAAAAGGTTATCGTTCTACTTTGAACGGTGTTTCATCGGGATCGATGACTTCGTCAAATTCGCGCGCGGCGAGATGCCCGCTGAAGACAGCCTGCGCGATGATGTTCGGCGCTTCGGCGTCACCGATGAGCCGCAGAGACTTAAGTCTTCCGTCTGCGAGCGCGGGCTTGAGTTCATGATACAGCGCGTCATTCGGGATTCGGTCTGTGACCATAACGACCGCATCGCAGGCGAGAGTCCTTTCAGCGGCAGTGATGGTGTTCGTGACTGTTGCACTTTCGGCGGTGTGTGATGCGATGTAATGATCCGCAAGCAGGGTCACGTTCAATTTGTGCAAACGCTTGAGGATGCGATCCTGCTCAAGGGTGAACTGGGTCCAATAAGAAATGGAAGGTGCGGGGGCGGCGAGAGTCACTTCGCAGCCATTCTGCACGAGCAGTTCCGCGAGGACTCCGCCCATGTAGTAATGATCGTCATCGTAGATCAGCACTTTGCCTGAAGGGAGATTCCCGTTCATCAGCTCATCGGGCGTGAAAATTTTTGCGCTGCCCTGTACCGGGCGTGAAAGGTAACGACCCATGCCGTCACGCCGCCAGGTTGCGCCGGTGGCAAGGATAACGTGCGGCGCGCCCGCCTCGAGAATGTCCCTGGCGGTCATTGGGCTGGATGGATAAAAATAAATGTTCTCGATCTTTTGGATCTGCGTCAGCCGCCAGTCCATCACCCGCCGCCACTCGATGAGATTCGGCAGCGCGGACTCAAGCGCCACGCGCCCGCCGGCTTCACGCTTCGCCTCGGTCAGGATGACATGATATCCGCGCTGACCGAGCGCGCGCGCCGCCTCCAACCCGGCCGGTCCCGCGCCGACGATGAGTATCTCATCTTTGGATTTTCTTGGCGCAATGAGCTCAGGATGCCAGTCTCTGCGAAATTCCTCGCCCATGGTCGGGTTCTGCGTGCAGCGGATCGGCACGAAACGCGTGTCGCCGGTGACGCAAATGTTACAGCCAATGCACTCACGGATATCTTCGGGTCGGTTCTCTTTGATCTTGTTCGGCAGGAACGGGTCGGCGATGCTTGGGCGTGCCGCGCCGATCAGGTCCATGATGCCGCGTTCGATGGCGGAGACCATGCTGTCGGGCGAGGTGTAACGCCCCACACCGACCACCGGCTTGCTGGTCAATTTCTTGACGAAGGAAATATATTTTTCCTGGTTTCCTTCCTTCTCAAAACGGGAGGTGGTCGAGTCGTTCTTCCACGAGCTGACGTTCACATCCCACAGGTCGGGAAGTTCGGCGAGCATGGCAACGATGTCTTGCGCTTCGCCTTCATACTGCATTCCGTCCGCGCCGAGCAGTTCATCCACGGCAAATCGCACCGCAACAGCACAGGTGTCACCGACCGCTTCCTTGGTGTCTTCGATCAACTCACGAAAGAATCTTGTGCGGTTGACCAGCGAGCCGCCGTATTCGTCGGCGCGGTCATTGTCTTTGGAGAGCAGGTGAAATGCCAGCGCGAGGTTGTGCGCGGCATAGCAGTAGATGATGTCGAAGCCGGCTTTCTTCGCGCGGACCGCGGCATTGCGGTGCCATTTGCGGATCTGCTTCAGGTCGTCTTTTGTGGCAGCGCGGCTTTGACCGGGCTCGTATCCGCTGCCGCCGACATTACCGCGCGAGGTCCAGTCAAAGGGCGCAGCACGCGAATATAAATTCGCGGCGTCGAAACCGTTGTAGGCGAGTTCGATGCCCGCCAGCGCGCCATGCTTGTGTACCGCCTCGGTCATCAACTGCAGGGACGGGATGTCATCGTCGCTCCAGATGCGCCCTTCAAAAAATGGAGAGAGATCGCTGGTGTGATGGATCTCGGTCTCTTCGGTGCAGACCACGCCCCAGCCGCCCTCCGCTTTCATGCCGCGCATGGCAGCCAGTCCTTTGGGCATGCGCCAGCCGAAGCCGTTGCAGTGCGGAACCTGATAAAAGCGGTTCGGTGCGGTGACAGGTCCGATCTGGATCGGTTGGAAGAGGATGTCGTAACGGGATGACATGGCAAATTCCTTTACGGGCAGGTCTGATACGTCGGGAAGAAGCGGGACGAATAATCGTCAAATTGCTCCTGTAGTTCGCTCGGGAACACGAGCATGGTGGAGATGACGCGCGTGTTCGTATCGTTCTGGACCCAGAACCTGACATCATATTGCAAACCGAGATTCTGCGTCTTGAACTCGTACAACCGCAGACCCGTGTTGGTCTTACATTGGTCGATCATTTCATAACTTTCGTAATTTTGAAAAATGGTCTGCCAGTTCTCATCGCTGTAATACTGGTTCAGGTCTGGTTCTTCGTAGGTGCATGGAAAGATCAAGCCTTCAAGGTAGATCACTGCGCCCAGTGGATTGTTCAACCAGGTGACGGATACCCGGCTGTCTGAAACAAATTGACTTTGCTCCCATTCAGGATCGGTGAACACTCCCTCAGAATACGAGAGCACGCGGTCAATATCCGCTTGAACGGGCTGGGACGAAATGCACACCGGGGTGACGGTCACGAATGTCTCCGCCGCCGGTGTGGGAGTGGACGGCGCCGAGGTTGCTGGCAGGGAAGTTGGCGGCGCGGAAGTGGGTGTCGCTCCACTGGAAGATCCGCAGGCGGAGAGTGTCAACATGATGGAAAGGAGCGGAAATAAATATTTTTTCATGGAAGTTAGCCCATATAAAGTGTGGTTTGTTTCTGGGAGTATAGCACGCGGAAAAGAAATTGCCCGGCTGCAGACCGGGCAACGAGACAAACAAATTCTTCCAACAAGACTCAGGGCTTTTTGCCTGTGAACATCCGCACCCAAAAATCAGACCGGAAGACCACCTGCCCGCCGAGAGACTGCGCGCGATGCAGCTCTGCATTGATCTTCTCAATGCCCGCGGCGTACTCCTCCGCGCTGAGCAGGGCAAGCTGCGATGTGGCGTTGTGTTTGATGAAAGGGTCGTTCAATACGCCTTCATTCACATACACGTTCTGGATGTGCTCCGCATTCTGGCGTTGAATGTCTTGAAAGCCCGCATGGCGCATGGCATTCCGGATCATTCCGCTCGATGGGTAACGCAAAAGGTCGGTCTCGAACACGGTGTCAAAATAATCGTAGATGTACCAGCTGCCTTCTCCGCTATGCGGATCGTGCCCAATAACAGCCAGCACCCCGCCCGGCTTCAACACGCGATACGCTTCGGAGATGAAATCGGAGTGACTGTCGAAGTGATGAATGGCGTCCACACAGTAGAGCAGATCAAAGGTCTCGTTGCGATACGGGAGTTGGACCGCCGTGCCGCGGGTCAACCTCAACGGGGCGGGCTGCTTCCGAGCCTGCGAGATCATCCCGGCTGAAAAATCCAGCCCGTATAAATGGGGCGTGACCTGATGCAGGAGATTCAACCAAAAGCCCGTGCCGCTGCCAACCTCCAGCACGGTCTGCGCTTTGGTCTCACGTGCAAGCCCAAGCAGCGCCTGTCCCCGTTCCCAGTTCTGGGTGGTGGGGTAGCGCTGGTTGTAATCTTTCGAAATGACATCGTAATTAAGATGGGGAATGGTCATGTTATTTGGAATCTCCCGCCCGATTATTTCTTACCGTTATCTGTTTACAGACCCCTTGCCTGTCAGGATCGGACCGCGCCGGTCATTAGGCTTCAACGATCTCCTTCACACGACCCACCTGTCCATCCATCAAGCGGACCTTGATGCCGTGCGGATGATCGGGCGATTTGGTGAGGATGTCTTTGACAATGCCTTTGGTCAGTTTGCCGGTGGCTTGATGCTGTTTCAAGACGATCAGCACAACCATGCCGGGTTTGATGTTTGAGCGAATTTGTCCGTTCATCCTTCATGCTCCATGGCAGTCATCCACGGGCGGACTTCGTAGATGAGCAAGCCAGATTTTACGGCGGGGTCTTCAGCGGCAAAGGTTTCGATCTCTTCAAGAGAAACATCCCTGGTGGTGACCATCATGCCGCCTGCGTCTGGCAGAAGAAACGGTCCGCCGAGTTGTAGTTTGCCTTGCTGGTGTAGTTTGAAATAATGCTGCACATGCTCGTTCACGCCTTCTTGTTGGCGGTAGTCCACGCCGGTTTGCCATTTGGGTCCGGGCTTGTGCAGGACGACATAACGAATGGGGCGCACGGGTTGATCGGTCATGACTTTTCCTTTTGTTCTGAGAATAGATGGATCGGACTCTCTCAAGTTTTTCCTGACACTCTTTGCGGTTTAAGAAAGCAACCCTCTTGCAAATGCCAGCAATGCCTGCACATCGTTGAAGTTGGTAATGGGTCCCACAGAAATCCTCACCGCGCCCGAGGATTTGCCGTCTATGCATTTGCGGAATTCGTCGATCGACATGACATCCCTGTGATCTGGTCGCGTGAAGCATACATCCAATTCCACGCGAGAGATGCCGAGCGCAACTTCACCCGCGCCGGGGTTGCAGAAACAGCCCGTGCGGAGCGAGATGTTGACCTTGTTCGCTTCGCTCTCGATGAATCGGTGATCGAAAGCGTGACCGTCTTTGTCGTAAAAATTAACCGTGACCGCTCCGCCTCTTCCCTCGCTGGTTGCGGGTCCGAACAAACGGACAAGCGGCTCGCCCGTGCTGTGCTTCAGGGCGGTGAGATTCTGCAAAAGCCAGCCGGTCAATGTTTTGACCCGCTCACCGATGACATCATAGCCAATGGACTCGATATGCCGTAATCCAATTTCAATGGCGGGGATGTTGAGATAGTCGAGCGTGCCGTCTTCGAACGCGGCGGCGCCGTCGGCGAGATAATATTTATCGCCCTGCACCGAGGCAACGGTGATCGTCCCGCCTGCGAACCACGGACGATGCAACTTTGCCAGCGCAGACTTGCGCGCGATCAATGCTCCAAGCCCCGTTGGGTAGCCGAAAATCTTGTAGAAAGAAACAGGAACGAAATCGGGCTTCACCTTGCCCAGGTCCAGTTTGCTGGTGGGGACAAATGCCGCCGCGTCGAGCAGCACGTCCCAGCCGTGGGCGTGGGCTTTTTCGATCCACTCTAGCGGATGCTTGACCGAGGAGAAGTTCGATTGGGCGGGATATGCAAAAAGGTTGTGTCCGCTCTTCGAAGGCTTAGCCAGTTCCCGGTCCAGTTGCGATGCGTCCACACGCATGTCCGGGAGCATGACCGGGATGTAGGTCACATTCGCGCCGCGGGCGTGGGCAAATTCCCGGATCCCATTGACCGAGTTGTGATTGTCGAAGGTCAGCAGGTAACGCCCGTTCGGGAAGGGATAACTCTCGCCGACCAGTTTAAGCGCACCGCTGGCATTGGGTGTGAAGATGGCGAGGTATTCATCGGGGTCGGCGTTGAAAAATTTCAGGATGTAGTCACGCGCGCTCTCAACCAGATGTGTGGCGGCAATGGAGGTGGGGTTGGAGGAGTGCGGGTTGCCATAAACATTCTCGTGCAAAAGTTTGTGATGCTTGTGGATCTGCGATTCAGCATAGATGCCGCCGCCGGTGTAATCGAGATAGACATGCTCGCCCGCGTCGAGTCGGGCGTATTCTTCTTTACGAAGCACATCGATGGATTCGGTTCCGGCGTATGTTGGGTATTGCGCGAGGAAGGTTTGAAATTCGTTCATGATAGCAAGTTTCCTGAATTAAGAGTCGCTCAAATTAAGGGAGTGCTAAAAGACTGGGTTTTGATAGTCACAAAGACTCAAAGGATTCTTTGTGACTTTGTGACTGGTTTTCAGACACTCTTAAGACCCGTTACACCTTCACCGGGTTGCTTAACTTGCCGAGCCCTTCGATCTCCACATCCACCATGTCACCGTTCTTCAACTCGCCCACGCCCGCGGGTGTGCCGGTGAAGATGATGTCGCCCGGCTCCAGGGTCATGATGGACGAGATGTAGGCGATCAGGGTCGTGACGTTGAAGACCATGTCGCGGGTGGATGCCATCTGGCGCATCTGCCCGTTCACGCGGCAGGTGACCACTGCATCTGAGGCGTCGAACTCGGTATCGATCCACGGTCCGAAAGAGCAGAAGGTGTCGAAGCCTTTGGCGCGAGTCCATTGACCGTCCACTTTTTGCAGGTCGCGGGCGGTGATGTCGTTGCCGATGGTGTAGCCAAAAATGTATTCCTTCGACTGCTCGGGCGTGATGTTCCGTCCGCGCTTGCCAATGACAATGACCAGTTCCGCTTCGTGCTCCACCTGGCTTGACTGCGGCGGCAGGACAATGCTCTCACCGTGAGCAATGATCGAGGAAGGCGGCTTCAAAAAGATGAGCGGCACTTTGGGCACTTCGTTGCCGAGCTCGCGGGCGTGGTCCACGTAGTTGCGCCCCACACACAGGATCTTGCTTGGCATGCACGGCGCCGCGAACTTGATCTCAGAGAAGGGGATCTTCGCTTCGCGCCGGCGGTACTCGCCAAAGACATCGCCCTGGATCTCACCGACCTTGTCATCCAGCAGCCAGCCATAGACCGCCTTGCCGGGTTCGCCATTGGGGTAGTAACGGACAATTTTCATAATTCTCCTGAGATGCAAAATAAAATGCAGTGCGAATTAAATCGCACTGCATCTATTATACATACTACAAGCCCGACGCGCTCTAATGATTGGGGGAGGAAGGCGGCTTGGGCAGCTGCGGAATGATCCAGTTGATGAGCGCCTGCGGTGAGCGGGTCTGGATGTAGATCTTGCCGGGTCCGCTCAACTCGATTACCAGCCCTTCGCCGCTGAACAAGGTGGACTTGAGTCCACCAACGGTCTTCGGGGTCACGCCCATGGTTCCATCAAATGCCACAAGGTGCGAGGTGTCCACCACGTATTTTTCTCCAGCAGACAGGGTCTTCTCAAAGATCGCGCCGTAGGATGAAACCAACAGGGTGCCGGTGCCGGTCGCTTCCAGCATCGATATGCCCTCGGCAGACATGAAGGCTTTTACGCTGACCTTGGCATTGAGTTCGATGCCAGTCTCGGAAGCCATATATGATCCCGCCTGCACCATCAATTTTTCGCCTTTCATTTCGATCACCACAATATCGCCGGGCAGTTCGGGCGCGAGGGTGATCTCGCCGCCGTTGGCAGACGCGACAAAAAAGTTCTGGAAGAAGGACTCGCCTCCCAGCACGGCGCGCCCAAGCGACTTGAGGAATCCGCCTTCGGCCTTGGTCTCGATGTTCACCCCTTCAGACATGCTGACCATCGCGCCAGCTTCCGCGCGGATGCGCTCATTGGGGTCGAGCTTTGCAATTGCCAGGGAATACGCCGGGCGGTGAATGACTTGAATATCCATGTTCGGTCTCCTTTTGTGACCGCCATTTCAATGGCGTGTCATGATTTAAAAATCTTGATCTCGCTCTGGTCCACATCTTCCAACAGTTCGCGGACCGGCTTGCGCAGCACGGGGTGTTCAAAGTCCGGGGCGATCTCTGCCAGCGGCACCAGCACGAACGCGCGCTTGTGCAACCGCGGATGCGGTACAGCGATCGAAACCGTGTCGATGATCTGATCATCAAAGAACAGGATGTCGATATCGATCAGGCGCGGACCATTCTCGAAACTGGGAGCACGCCCCAGGGCAGATTCGAGCCGCTTCACATGCCGCAAAAGAGGCTCAGGCTCAAGATACGTCTCCACCATCACCACTTGATTCAAGAAGGCGGGCTGGTCGGTGAAGCCCCAGGGCGGGGTTTCATACACCGAAGACTTGGCCTTCAAGTTCATTTGCGGCGAAAGGTTGTTAACAGCCGCCTTGAGATTCGCGAGGCGGTTGCCCATGTTCGTGCCAAGTGCGAGATAAACGATATGGTCCATGGTCATCCGTTTGCGGCGTGCTCATCGAAGTGCCCCGCCACATCCGCGGCCAGCCAGCTTTCCACAGTCGCGTTCGTGAACGCTTCCTCAGGCAGCTCTTTCACCAGCCGGATCATATCCAGCCTCGCAGACTCATATTCTTTACGCACTTCGGCATCGGAAAGTTTTTTATATTTTTCGATCAA
>JAGNWT010000061.1:0-20711 GCA_017985935.1 Anaerolineales bacterium
GGCGGAATGGAGATCAAGCGTAGAAGAGACATCATCGTGACCGACTTCCCACATCCGCTTTCACCAACGACAGCCAGAGTTTCCCCTTCTTTCAAACTGAAGGATACCCCGTTAACCGCAAACACTGTTCCTTCAGGAGTGTGAAATCGGGTCTTCAGATCCTTGACTTCCAAAAAAGTGTGATTATCGGTCATGGTTACACCGTCCGACTGCGGGGATCGAGCGCGTCTCGCAGGCCATCGCCCAGAAAGTTAATGCTCAAGGTAATGAGCACGATCAACAAGCCGGGGAAGAGCCACAGCCAGTAGGCGGTTTCAATATATCGATAGGCATTTTCCAGCATGTTTCCCCAAGTGGCTGTGGGCGCGCGCACGCCCATTCCAAGAAAACTGACATACGCTTCAGAGGAGATGGCATTGGCAACGCCCAATGTTGCGTTCACAACCACCGGCGCGATCGTATTCGGAAGGATGTGCTTGAAGATGATCTCCCAATTGGGAGTCCCTGTGGCGCGGGCAGCAAGAATGAACTCGCGCTCTTTGAGAGACAAAAACTCCGCCCGGACGATGCGCGCAAGGTAGGGCCAACTCGTCAGCCCGATAATGAAGATGATGACGATGACACTACCGCTGATCGTTCGCCCAAGAATATTCACGTTTGCGATCTTGTCGGAGAAAAACTTCGACATGATGATGAGGATCAAAAGGGTTGGCATATTGAGCATGGCTTCGGTAAATCGCATCAGCAGGCTGTCGATCTTCCCGCCGAAGTAGCCAGCGATCGCGCCAATGAGAATGCCCACCATCACTTCAACGAATGCCGCGGTCAAACCAATGACAATAGAAATCTGTCCGCCGTAGATCGTGCGGGCGAGGATGTCGCGTCCGACCGTGTCCGTCCCGAAGGGATGCGCTGCGCTGGGTGCCTGCAGGCGCTCTTTTGTATTCGTTTTATTGGCATATTTTTCGGTTACAAAGAAGGCTCCGCCAAAGGAATACAAGAATAAGAACACCAGCACGAAAGCGCCGAAGATGGCCATTTTATGGCGGCGAAATCTGCGCCATGTCAGGTCAGCCAGAGTGAGCGGCGGAGTCTCCACTTCGGTCACAAGCAATTGATTGGGAAGGTTTTGTGTGGTCGTCATATTGCTCCTAATCAAAGCGGATTCGCGGGTCAAGCCACGCGTACACAATATCGGTCAGGATCTGAAAGATCACAACTGCAAAAGCGATCAGCATCAAGATACCCATCACCACCGGCGTATCGCCGCGATCGATACCATCGAGAAAGAGACGACCCATTCCCGGCCAGGCAAAGATGCGCTCGGTCACCACTGCGCCTCCCAACAAAAGCGGAAGGTCAAGCCCAACGATGGTCACGATCGGCAGGGATGCATTCTTCAAGGCGTGCACAAAAGTGATCTCGCGCTTTGGCAAACCTTTCGAGCGGGCAGTGCGGATGTAGTCCTGCCCGAGCACTTCAAGCATGGTGCTTCGGATATACCGGCTGTAGGCGGCAAAACTGATGAACGCAATGCTGAAAACCGGCAGGATCATATGCAGGATGATCTGCCCTGTAGTTTTGCCGATTTTCGGGTCGAACATGCCAACTGTTGGCAGATGCGGCAGTCCCCAGCGTTGGAAGTTGATCGAAAAAATATACATCCCCGAAAGCGCGACGAAAAAGATCGGCATCGAGTATGCAATGAATAATAGCCCGGTCAAAATATTGTCGAACAATGAGTATTGCCGCAAAGCGGAGTAGATCCCCAATAACAATGCACCAAGCACGATCACAAATTCAGAGGTCAACATCAAGATCAGGGTGTTAGGAAGTCTTTCCCAGATCACCGTTGTGACAGGTCTGCCCGTTTGTACAATGGAAGTTCCAAAGTCGCCGCGCAGTACACCATGACGCTTGCCCGGAGTTTCAGCCACCCCATCCCCGTCCAGATCCACCTTGGTCCAGTCGTTTCCGATCAGCCAATAAATATATTGAAGATAGACCGGCTTATCCAAACCAAGTTGACGTGTCAGGCGCGCGCGATCTTCGGGGCGAGTGGGAGTGCGCCCGCCCATGGTCGCCAGCGGATCTGTCGCATTTTGCATCATCACGAACAGGATCAGACTGATCACGAGCAGCAAGGGTATGGCTTGTAACAAACGACGGACAATGTATCTTGTCATGACGTTCTCCCTCAAACAAAGAAAGAGGGGTTCTGTAAGGATCGAGTTTACAGAACCCCTCACCTATTTTACTTGATTAACTTATTTGATATCCCATTCCTGAATGTTATAGAACGGGGTGGCTCCGGAGATCTTGACATTGGTCAGGCGGGAATTGACAGCCCAAATGTCGGGATCCCAATAGATACCGATCCAGTAAGCCTGGTCAAAGATCAGGCGCGAGATCTGGTAGAAGGTCTCCTGGCGGGCGGCGGCATCGACCTGGGTCGCTTCGAGGCTGGCCAGAGCATCAAGTTCCGGATCACAAACTGCCTGCCAATTGCTGCCATCGGGCGCATCATCGGTCGGGATCTGATCGCAGCCCCATTCCGAAGTGTGCGGATCGGGGAAGTTGGCGGTGGTGGAATACTCAAAGATATCGAGCTCGCCGGTCGCGGCAGGACCGCCCTCGGCGTAACCATCGAAGAAGTTTTCGGCGTTGATCAACTCGGTGCCGACACCAACTTCAAGCAGCTGCTGTTGGAAGACCGCCTGGATCTCCTTGCGGATCTCGCGGGTGGTGGTTCCGTACTTCAAGATAAGTTCAACGCCATCCTTGTCACGGGTGCCATCGCCATTGGAGTCGGTCCAGCCGGCGGCATCGAGAAGCTCGTTCGCCTTGGCGGGGTCGTACGGATAAGGTGCAATGGACGGGTCCACGAACGGGGTGTTATCCCAGTAGGTTGCTGCCACGCCTGTACGCCCAAGAAGCAGGTCGTTCACGAGAGATTCGCGATCGATCGCGTAAGCGATCGCCTGACGCACGCCTTGTTCCTTCAAAGCGGGATGTCCCTTCTCGCCAAGGTTCACATACAAGCCTTCGTTATAACCAGAGAAGGCGGTGAACATCAACACGCCGGCTTCTTCCAAAGCGGGGATATCGGAGTAGGCAATGAATGTGCCAAGGTCGCCTTCGCCGGATTGAAGAGCAGCGATCTGCGAGGCATCGTCCGGCACAAAGCGGATGAAGATCTCATCGATGGTCGGGCGTCCAAGCCAGTAGTTGTCGTTGGCAACGAAACGGGCAAAAGAGCCGGCTTCCCATTCAGCAAAATTGAAAGGTCCGCAGCCAACTTCGGGAGTGCGGTTGTAGGAAGATTCGTTCAGGCTGCCAGCGGCGTCGTACTCAGCCTGAAGGATGTGCTTGGGCAGGATTCCCTTCCAAAGGGTTGCAGCCCACGGAGCGAACACATCTTTGAAGGTCACCACCACGGTTCGTTCATCGGGCGCGGTGACACTTTCCATCTCATCGTAGGGGCTTTGTGAAGCTACTGTATTGGCAGAGTCCATGTACATGTTGTAGGTGAACACAAAGTCTTCAGAGGTGATGGGCGTACCGTCGGACCACACGATATCTTCACGCAGTGTGAAAGTGATCGTCTTGCCATCATCAGAAATGCCGCCGTTCTCGGTCGAAGGCAGTTCGGTCACCAGAACAGGCACGGGAGCATTCTTGTCATCGTACGTCCACGCATAGCAGTTCCAGATCTGATAGGTGATGGCGGTGAACCACTGATTTGTGTACAGCGGATTCAGATTATCAAACTCCTGGGTGAAAATAAAAGTTGTGACCTTCTTCTCAGCCGCAGGGGCTTCTGTTGCAGAAGCTGGCGCTTCGGTCGCGGCAGCGGGGTCATCAGCCGCAGGGGCGTCTGTTGCGGCGGCGCCACCGCCACAAGCAGAAAGAACCAGCATGAAGGCAACCATCAAAAACAGTACGGTCTTCAGGTGTTTCATTTTTCTTCTCCTTTTTTAATTTGGTAATCGCATGGACGCTGCGCGTCATGCGCTACTCACGCAAGATATTCAATACCAACACCGAATTCACCAGAATGTTACAGCTTGCACCCTTAATAAAAACAGAAATTTTCCTCCGCTGCATTAACGAGGGAAAATAGATCGATCAAACACTTTGATATCGCAAATTTTCATAACATAAAATAACACCCCACAAACAGGTTGTCAATGGGTCATAAAAATAAACCTCAGCCTTTGGTAGTAAAATCCCAGCCAAAAGGAGTCGGAATGGAAAACCCGATCAAACTCACAGAAAAATATGAACGGAACGGCTGGCCCGCCGTAGCCAGACCAGATCTCAACCCGCCCGCCGGATGGAACCTCTCGCTCCTCACTTCCCTCGAACGGATCCGGTCTCACAAGCTTTCATCTCAGGGACAGATCGCCTGCATCAAAGACGGCGAGACCCTCTCCGATGTTTTCACAATGCCTGCAACTGGCGGCTGGCTTTCGCGCATCACCACCGACCGCCCGCTTGCAGCCTATTGGGATGATGAGATTCCCGAATGGTCACCCGATGGCAACTGGCTCGCTTTCGGAATCAAGGGGCATGTTCACATCGTTCCATCTCTCACGCTCAGCGGAGTCAAAGGTGGCGGCCTACCGAAAAAGATCACCGACTTCGCCACAGCGGCGGGCGGACCTCGCTGGATGCCTGACTCTCACGGGCTGATCATCACTGTGGAAAGGCACGACACTGATCAGCTGTTGCTTACCGATCGAGATGGATCCTGGCCCCGCGCCCTGACCACTGACACCATCGGCGATCATTGGGATGCCCGTCCTTCGCCAGACGGAAAATTCATCGTCTTCAATTTGCGCCGCTTTGACGACCTTAACCGGCTCGATATCGTCCTGCTTGAAGTTGCCACGTGCAAGCAAGTCACTTTGTATGGCAAGCCATCCACACGCGCGATGTCTCCCAAGTGGTCGCCTGACGGTAAATGGATTTCTTTCATCTCTCAAGAGACCGGGCGCGAAGAACTTTATCTCATCAAGCCTGATGGTGAAGGTCTGCATCAAATCACAAAGGCAGGACAGGATATCTTCCAATACGAATGGTCACCTTCTGGAACGCAAATGCTCGTGGTCGTGAACAGAGGCGGTTCGTTTGAGTTGATGCTCCTCGAAACCGAAACAGGTTCAACGGTCGACCTGCGGACCGATAAAGGTGTTCACTCAAACCCAAATTGGGCGGGCGATGAATCCTATATCACCTTTGAGTTTGAAGGTCCGACCACACCACCCGATCTGTATCGAATGGAACTCCCGAGCAGAAAGGTCACGGCGCTTACTTTTTCAAATCCGCCTGCGATGCAAAGAAACAAAATGATCGTGCCGGAAGTGATTTCATATAAAAGTTATGACGGCTTGGAGATCCCTGCGTTTTTGTACCGCCCTGAAAAATCGAACGGTGCAGCGATCCTTTACCCACATGGTGGTCCGAAAGACCAGTACGGATTCTTTTGGGATGAACTGGCTCAATACTTCACTGCCAAGGGATATACCTATCTTGCCCCGAACTATCGCGGCTCCACAGGTTATGGGCAGGAATTTGAAAGAGCCAACTATGACGATTGGGGCGTTGGTGACACACAAGATTGTTTGCACGGAGCAAAATTCCTGCGCGCTTTCAAAGACATCAAGCCTGACCGAATTGGGATCGCTGGCGGAAGTTATGGCGGATACATGACCGTCAATGCGCTATCACGCGACCCAGAATATCTTTTTGCGTGCGGCGTCGCCAAATATGGTGATTCGAATCTGGTCAGTTCGTGGGCACAATGCGAAAAACGCTTGCGCATTTACACCGAGATCTTTCTTGGGCATCCGGCTGAGAAGTTGGGTATCTATCTCAAGGGCTCCCCCATCTCTGATGCGAAGAACGTGCAAAAGCCGGTGCTTATCCTACATGGTTTGCTTGATACGGTCGTTCCGCCAGAAGCCAGTGAAGAATGGGTGGAGGCTCTTCGCCGCGAAGGGAAGACCTTTGAATACAAGACCTACGATGACGAGCCGCACGGATTCTTACGCCGCGAGAACCTGCTCGATGTATACGAGCGTATGGAGCGCTTTCTTGATTGGTATCTTCTTCCTCGATAGAAACAAAAAAGAAAGGTAAATAATATGCCTTTATTGGCTACGCGCAGTTTTGAGATTTTCAATTTCGATGAAATGACCTGGGACAAGGTCGCTGAACTTCCACGGGATACGCCGCTCGTGATCCCATTCGGATCGGGCTACGACTTCAACCTGCTCGCTGACCAATTGGGAAATCCGCCCCGCATCGGAATCTTGCCATCCATCCCGTTCGGGTGGCGCGGCAGCGGATTAGAGGTCCCGGACGGGATTTTCATGCAATACGCACTCAACCTGTTGGATAGTCTGCGGGATGATGGATTCACTCGCGTATTCTGCCTGGCACCTCAAGGAATCGACCCACAATCGAGTTACTCCCAGCTATCGACGCACATCCTTCGTCAGCCGCATGCATCACTCTACGAAACAAAAAAATTTCTGCCTCCAGACAGTGAACGCGGCAAAGTGATCTTGATTCCCATTGGGCACACCGAGCAACATGGCTACCACCTCCCCCTCTGTGTGGACACGATCATTATTGGCTCTATCGCCCAAGGAACATCAGCCATATTGCCTACACGAAGTTGGGCAATGCCTGTCTCTCCCTACGGCGTTTCCACTCATCGCTCATCTTTCGCCGCCACTTTGAATGTCGGCGGGCGCGCGTTTGAAGATTTCTGGCTGGCAGTAATTGACGTCTTGGTCGCCAGAGGGTTCGACCGCTTCTATCTAATGAGCGGCCACGGAGGAAATAGCTCCTTCCTTGTGAACATTGTCAAATACGCGGGCGAACGTCACCGCAGGATTTTCTGCGCGACCGCGTTTTTACACACTTCAGGCAGTATTGGCGCAGAAGCACTGGAAAAATATCGCACCACAAAGATCGGCGGCATGGGTCATGCGGGCGAACTAGAAACCTCGTATATGCTCCATCTTCGCCCTGACCTTTGCCAAATGGAGCGCGTTGTGGATGAAACAAATTTTGTAGCCACCCCCGATTACTACATGGACTGGATCGAAGGCGGGTCACTGGTGGCGAACCCGCCGTGGGACGATGACTCAAAAACAGGCGCTTATGGAGCTGGAAGTCACGCAACTGCTGAAAAGGGACGGCTGTGGCTGGAAGCCGCGATCAAGGAAAAAGCCGATCACGTGGAACAGATCCACGAGCAGCATGAGCGGCGTGAAAAAAGAAGGAACGAAGGTTATGGGCTTTGGGGAAAGTTCAAAAAATAAAGCAAATAAAAAAAGAAGCGCATCTGGCAGATGCGCTTCTTTTTGAAATCATTTTTTCACTTCAAAGGTAAGTTTCATTGGGCAAAAATAAGTATTGCCGACCTTCAAACTCCAAAAGACGTTGTAACTGTCCTCTCGATTTGGCGCAGTGATCGGCACACTTAATGTAGCCGTTCCTCCTGAAGCCACCGAGTTCTTCAGATCTTGAATCGGTCGTCCATCGGCGCGGTACCCGGTTCGGTACACAAAGTCGATCCCGTAGTACGGCCAATCCTTTGTGCCAGAGTTCTGAACGGTCCACGAGGCATAAAATTTCGTCCCAGGTCGGACAGTGGTCGGACTCTTCGACAGTACCTTACAACCCCAGGGCGGAGGCGTCTTGATCACCGCGCCTTCATTTACTGAAGTCGGGCTTTCGCCAGCCGAGCCGGTGTCATCGGATCCAAGTTCAAGGATCAACAGCGGCGCGGGTGTGACAGAGACAAGGGTTCCGCTCGGATTCAAGACCAGCGGAGCCGGAGTTGGTGTGTAAGTGGATGTTACCAAAACCAAAGGAGTCTGCGTGGGAGGCAGAGTAAAGGTTGGAAAAATAACTTGTGTGGGCGGAAGGGTATTGGTCGCTGTTGGAAGAAACGTCGCAGTTTGGGTTTGAGCCGCATTGGCTGTGAGCTCAATAACCTTTTCGAGATCCATCGCAGGCTGGGCAGGCTCAGAAGGTGCAGCGGTCAAAAATGGCAGGGAGCAGCCCAAAGCAAATAAGGCAATGAGCAAGCTCAACCCTATCCGCCGTGTGCGAGAAATACCTGACATACCTTTTCTTTCACTCATAATTACTCAAATTCATTATAACATGCGTCAATTGGCATATTTTTTAATGAACTCTTCGCCTTTTGCGATGAATTCTTCGTGGTCTTCGGGCGCCGGAGCGGAAGCCATCAGGTCTTGAGTCCGTTCGCGCAACACCTGCCGCGCGGTGGGCGAGCCAACTTCCTGCCACTTCTCCATGCTGTAGTGCGGATACACATTGCTGATGTAATATCCATTCTTGTAATTTCTGCGCGTGGATGGCTGGTTGAGGAAGTTGCCGCCCGGTCCGACCTTGAAGATCTCCCCCACTGCAGAGTTGACCTCGTCCAATTGGAAGCCGTCATGCAGGCGAAGCGCCTGATCGATGATCTCATGCCCATGCACAAAAGTGGTGGGCGAGATGGATTTTGAACCAAGGGAATCTCCGATGAACGGAGCCAGGTGACCGTGTGAAAGGAGAAGCGCGAGGGTGTTCATCCAGTATGTGTCTGCTGAGATCAAGTCCATACCCCAACCGGTTCCGCTTCCAGAAGTGGAACAGTGCGGAATGCCATAATATTTCATCATCTCGGAACAGGCGACGCTGATCAGAATACTTTGAGGATCATAAAAGTTAAGCATGGTGCGCATGTCAAAATAAACAGGCAGCATGCCAAGCAGGATCGGCGCTCCCTTCTTGATGGTCTGGCTGATGACCAGACCTGCCAGCAGTTCTGCCATGAGGAGCGTAAGCGTGCCGGCAGGAGTAAGCGGAGTTGACGCGCCAGCCATGCTGTAATTCGAAAAGATGATCGGTAAACCACGCTCGATGGAAATCTTCATTTTATCCACTGTGCCCGCATTCATCACCAATGGGCTGACCGGGTTGAAGTATGGAATGATGAATGGTTTGTCACCCAGATCGTTCTTATGAAGCAGCTCGAACATTCCCAGAACATCCGGGAATTTATTTTCGTCAGAAACCAACAAGACCAATGGCTTGGTAGTATTTGAAATATGCTCGAGCGAGCCGTAAAGATCGGTCAACTCTTCCGGCACATCACGGACGATTCCCACCGTGGAGATCACATCGTAATGCTTGAGGCTTGATCCAAGACGAACAAGATCACGAAAGTTCGCACGCTTGAAAATGTCCAGAGTCTCATCAAAAGGATTTTGGTAAAAGAGAGCGGTTACGCCAACGCCGAAGCGCAGGCGGTCCTCCCCTAATTTGAGTTTCAACTCACCGCGCCGATCAAACACATCAATGGTCTTCGGAGCAGACTTGATCGCCTCTTCCACAACCTCGGCAGGAAATTTGATGATGCGGTCGTGGGCGGTCAATCCTAATTTTCTTTCAAGCAGCTGCAGGATGGCGGGCGAATCGACTCTCACTCCGGTCTCGCCAAGGACCTTCAAAACATTTGTATGAGCTTCAAGGATCTGCTCCTGACTCATCATAGTTAATCGTGGACGAACATTATTCATAACTCACACTCCTCTGCCCAATTGTAATGTAGGTTGCCGGGCGGGAAAATAAAATGCCGATGCGACAAAAGTCTCACCGGCATTTTCGATCGTCATTGAGAGTCCCACGCTTTGCGGTCTTCGGGATTTTCAGGGTCGAGATATTTTGGATGAACCTGCTTGCCGATCTTGTAACCACGGGCGGTCCACAGGTCGGCAGCCAATTGACGCGGATCACACTTCACACCCTGTGAAGAAAAATAATCGCAGATGCGGATCACATCCCGCAGGAAGATGTTCCACGCGGCAGGATTCCCCTCCGGTAAAACCACCTGGGGAAAATCGATCACGTGAATGCCGCCTTCCCAATACAGGATGTTATACGCCGACAGATCGCCATGAATGCGATTGTTGGCGAGCATAAGGTCGATGTTATGAACGACCCGGTCAAATAAAGGTTTGGCTTCATCAACGGTCAGGTTCACGGAGTTCAAGACCGGAGCAGCGATGGAGGCACTGCCTACAAAATCCATCACGATGGCGTTCTTCTCCATCGCGTACGGTCTGGGAACGTCTGCGCCTGCCTCATAAAGCAGCTCCATGGTCTTGAACTCGTAGGCGATCCATGATTGATGGCGGACTTCTTCGCCATAGCTGGTACGTTTGGCAATGGCATTGACATCAGCTTCCTTCCACAAGGCGGTGCCGTCTGCGTCCAGGTCAACGCGCCCCACACGGTATTGCTGATCGTTCTTCAGGTTACGCAGCATGCGCGGACGATAGATCTTGGCGGCAACATAAGGCGAATCAACCCCTTCGCCAGACCGGCAAAGATAAACCGAGGCTTCCTTGCCGCCTTTCACCTTTCGCAGAACATCTGATATCCATTTATGGTCCGCAATGTCAAAGAGAGAATCCAGTAACCAGGCTTCTTCAAAGCGGGCGGCTTTGTAAGTGAACTTGAACTCGCGCGAGATCTCCTGAGCGCGCGTGAACAGCTTCGCTTCCATCTGTCGTTTTTTCGATTCGCGCTTCTGAAGGAATCTTTCCTCCGAAGCGTCCAACTCGAGATTGGCTTCATCGAGTTCGTCATACAACTCTGAGAGTTTATTCTTGCTCATTTTGTGAAATACCTTGTTTGATATTGAAATTACGATGACCCGCCCTGCAAATTAAAAACAAAAACCGCAGGGCTTGCGCGCCGGCGGCTGAATGTAATCCAAGGTTGAACAGATAACCTGTGCTTACCATTCACCTGCAGGAGGCGCGTTGAAAATAATTTGAGCGGACAAAGCGATGACTTTCATTATTTTGAGCCTCCTTTCAAGATGAGATAAATTACTAAAGCAATTTTATGTTAGCCGTCTTTGCCTGTCAAGGATCTTTTCCGCGCGCGCCAAAGGACGGTAAGATATAAAGCCAGACCAAATGTGAGGAACGAAGCCCCCCGCAGATTGGGGACAGGCCCCACGGAGATGTTTGGCCAGAGCAAAGTGAGAAGCGCAGCCAACTGAGGCAGGATGACCTTGTCATAGCCAATGATGAGAATGGCACCGAGCATGACACCGAGCACACTCCCTGCCCCGCCAAGGATCACCATCGTCAAGGTCATGGAAGAGACATGGAAGGCGAACAACTCCGGGTCTACGTAGGTGAAGGTCAGCGCGTACAACCCGCCAGCCAACCCAGCCAGCACGGAACTGAATACAAAAGCTGTCATTCGCGCACGAGGCACATTCACTCCGCTGGCGAGGGAAGCCGTCTCGTCCTCACTGGAAGCGCTCCACACGCGCCCAGTTCGCGAAGAAGCGAGGCGAATACTGAGTAAGACCGCCAGCACAACAAAGCCAAAGACAAAATAAAAATTCATCGCAGGCGCGAGCAGGTACCAGTTTAAGAAAGGGAGCGCTCTCAAGGCGCTGAATCCATTCACGCCGCCCGTAAAGTCAAAATTGACGATCAACTGCCGGGTCAGGAGTCCCAAGGCAAGCGTGGCGACCGCAAGAAAATCATCACGCACTTTGCGCGCAAGCAAACCTTTGACCATGCCCAACATCCCGGAAGCAAAAATAGCGGCAATGAGAGAGGAGAAAAAATCTCCGCCTGCGTGAACGACCAACGCAGAAGCATACGCGCCCAAACCATAACTCGCTGCAAAACCCAGATCAAGCAGACCGGCGAAGCCCAATGCGATGTTCAAGCCGAGCGCAAGCAAAATAAAAATAGACATCGAGCGCAAAATGACCTGCCCGCCCAAACCAAAGATCTGCAAGGGGATGGGGATGAGAGCCAGCGCAAGCAAAAGCAGAGTCACCCAGCGCGTCTCACTGGACCTTCTGCCTGCCAGCGGCAAAATAACTGAATCACGCGCCTGAACAGATTCTGCATCCACGCCAGTGGATGGACGCCGCGAGATCAAGACGATCAAAATTACAAGCAGCAGGGCATTAGTCCATTGGGCTGAGAAATAATAATCGCTCAAGGAAGAAACAATGCCGATCAGCAGACTGCTCAACAATGCCCCGAGCGGATTCCCTATGCCGCCCAACAGCGCGGCAGTGAAAGCAAGCAGCCCGCTCTGCGCTCCATGCGAACCGAACGGACGTCCATAATACAAGGCAAAGATAAATGCCGCAGCACCTGCCAAAGCTCCGCCCACTGCAAAAGCACGGTTGATCGTGGAGTTGACATTCACGCCGACCATCTCAGCCAGCGCACGATTCTGAGCCAGAGCGCGGATGGCTCTGCCTGTGGAAGTCTTTTGCAGAAACCAGGTCGCGACCGCCACAAAGGCAAGAGCAGAGATCAATACGAAGACATCGCTAAAACGAAGGACCACCTGAAAAGGAAGATGAAGCGCCTTGATCACATTGATCTCAGGCAAAAAACTTGGAATGCCGTCTGTGGGAACCTCAGGCAAGCCAGGCACACTGCGATGCTCACCGGGAATCCATGAGGCTTGCAAGGTGCGCCAGACCAAGGCCGCCTGATACAGAATAAAGGACAGCCCAAGGGTGGCGATGAGCGGCGCAAGGCGCGACCGGCCGCGGAAGGGTTTGAAGCCAAGTTGATTCACGCCCACACTTAACAGAGCGCCAAAGCCCACCACTCCGAAGAAGGTGATAAGCAGCGACGAAAGGATCTGCCCGCGAGACCAGTTAAGCTGAATGCCCAGTACGTTCACCAGTGAAGTGACAAAGACCGAGGACAAGGCAAAGACATCGCCGTGCGCCAGATTCAAAGTGCGGACCGTGCTATAGATGAGGGTAACGCCAATGGCATTAAGCGCCAGCACCGCTCCATTGGATAAACCGAAGATGATTATCTGAAAAAATATTTCAAATGGATTCTTCTTCGCAATAGGCGCCGCGGCAGGGACTTCCACCTTGGGCAGTTTTGCCGCCGACCAGTTCAAGTCATACTTCCCGTTGCAGGTGGTGTAGCGATAGTTCACATCCGCAGACAAATGACCCGAGACAGAGTCAGGAGAGGCAAACTGGGCGGTGATGTCCATGTCTGCACCGAGGATGGCGGAAAAACCAGCGTCAACGATCAGGGGTCGCTGTTCTTTGGGGATGATGAAATAATGAGTGTTGAAACAAGGGACTTGATTCGGTCCATCGTATTGATATTTGATTCCGGTCACCTCGCCGCCCTCGACCTTGAAGAACACAACAAAGGGATTGCCATCCACGGTTTCGCCGGCGCCCTGCCACTCGCCATCGTATGGCGAAACGATCTCGGGCTGCGTGACTGCTGTCGGCGCGGGAGAGCAGGAAGCAAGGAAGAGCAAAACCAGAGTCAGGGCAAGCAGCTTTTTCATTCCCCGCCTTGGTTATGGTTTTACGTAACGGTCAAAGAATTGGCTGGCGCGCTCCATGAACGGATACCAGCCTTCAGGGCTGAAGGAATGCTCCTCGCCATCGTGGGCGAATAACTGGGCGTCCCGGTCAGCTTCGATAAATCCCTCGTACATTTTGCGTGACCACTCAGGCGGCGTGCCAGATGAGGTCTTGCCGTCTTCGGTGCCGTAGACGATCTGCACCGGCGCAGTGACGTAGTCCAGATGATAGAGCGGAGAGACAGCCTTGAGCATTGCCGGGTCGGTGACCGAATCAAAGTAAGCCTGGAGCAGGTCATCGGGCAGGGTCAACGGCAGGATGTCTGAAGAGTTACAGCCATATTCCACTTCGCCGGCAAATACATCGCCGAGGCAGCCCGGTCCCCAACGACCGATGATGTCTTCAAAGTCTGCGCTGACGGAGGAATACAACACAGCCGCTTTCACCCGCTTGTCAATGGTCAACACCTTGAGGGTGGCTCCCCCACCCATGCTGTGTCCCCACATGCCGATACGCTTTGCATCTGCCTGCTTCACCGATGGAAGTGCGTTCATCAAATTGATCACATCGATCGCAAGACCCGAGTAATACAGGCTTTCGCCCGTCTCTGCTTCAGCCCAACTGCGATAGTCGGAAGAGACGGTCAGGTATCCATGCTTGTTGAGGAACTCGGCGGCGCGGTCTGTACCATCGCCGGAGAGATAAACCGTGCGGGAGAAGAACCCGTGATTCATCACTATGACCGGATACGGCGGTGTGCCGGTGACCGGTACCTGCATGACCCCGGTAATCACCAGCCCGTCACTGGGATATTCGATCAGGTAACGGGTAAAGATGTCTGTAGTGAGCAGGGTCTCACGGATGGAGATCTTTCCGCTTTGGAACTTATGTTTTCTAAGTCCTTCAATTGTGTATGGATAAAGCGCCTGCTGCATGGTCTGAGTGGCCGTGGGAGATGGCACCACCGTTGGAGTGGGAGTATCTGGCACTATGACCACCTGCGCAGGAGCGGGAGTCGCTGTGGGGGTTGCCGGCGTGCTGGAACAAGCCGTGAGAAAGAACAGTAAAGACAGGGCGATGAATTTCCGCATGCGATGATTATAAGCTCGGGGCTTTCCACTTCCGAATGATGTCGGCAAAGGGCGGCAGGATCTTCCTAGCCCGGAAGGGATACCAACCGATCTCACCACGCACCGCCTGCTCCTTCAGTTCCGTTGAGCCCCAGATCAAAGACGCACCGAACGCGCCGAGCAAGGCAGAAGCCCAATCGTTCGTGACGAACAAAGAGAACAGGATCATCAACGTGCCAAAGGACATCACATAAGGCCACCACAGGTAACCAAAGTAACGTTCGCCGCGGATCACCCACACAAAACCAAGCCCGATGATGAAGAGAGTGGCAATGCCGACCCAAAATCCGAAGGAACTCATTGACCTGCCTCCTTTATGGAAGCGAGTTCGGTGGAAGCGTAAGCGCTGCCGCGCGGATCACGGTCAAGCCAGTCGATGGTGGTGGCGGACGGGAACTCAGCCAGGATCTTCGCGTGGCGCGGATTGTTCGGGTTGGCGGGCGCATGTCCACGCTGGATGCGGCGCTGCTGCCGATAAAACTCCAGCGCGTCCCAGAGCAATGTCACGCCCAGGATCCCGAACATCACAGACAGTACCCGGCTTGAGGTCAGGAAGGACGCGAGTTCCAACCCAATGCCGATCATCAACGCAGCGAGAGCAGGCTGCCAAAGATGGACCGCCTCCCTTTCCAATTTACGCACAGAGACATGCCCCAGCCACACACCGATAAAGGCAGCGAGGGCGGCCGTCACACCGATCAAGTTGATCTGCATATCGACTCCTGAATTAAGAATTGGGCAATTATATACGCTGGCATGGCGCAAACCACACTCTCAGAAAACTCTTAGTGAAATCAATAAAATCTCCGTGTACAGTAAGGCTCATTTGAATAAAATAAAGTGACCGAGGAGAGCATTTCAGGAGAACTGTATGCGTATTGCTGTCGTCGGTGGGGGCATAGCGGGATTAAGCGCCGCGTGGGAATTACAAACACGCGGAATTGATCTCACACTACTTGAAGCCTCAGATCGCTGGGGCGGCAAGGTCATTTCATCACAACTTAAAATAGAAGATGCGAACTTTTTAGTGGAGGGCGGACCCGACACCCTCATCACACGCAAGCCGGAAGCCTGGGCGTTGACGCATGAATTAGGCATGCTCGATCAGGTGACCAACCCCGGTTCGGAAACCAGCGGAACCTATGTGCTGGATAACGGTACGATCCACCCGATCCCGGTTTCGCCGGGACGCTTCATCTCGACACCGCTGCTCTCGCCGCAGGGAAAACTGCGGATGCTGGCAGAGCCCTTTCAACCTGCACGCCGTGACCAGGCAGATGAGTCACTGGCAGACTTTGTGCGCCGACGGCTGGGACAGGAAGCGCTGGATAAGTTCATTGGTCCGGTGCTGGGTGGAATCTACAACACCAACCCCGAAACACAAAGCATCATGGTCTCTTCGCCCATCATGCGTGAAATGGAAAGAGAAGGCGGTGGACTCTTCGCCGGGGCGGCATTGCGCGCCCTGCGTGGAAGGAAGAACAAAACCAAAGCGCCGCGCTTTGTCTCTTTCAAGAACGGTCTGCAAGCCATGACCGATGAATTGGCGCGCCAACTCAAAGGGGAGATGCGCCTGAACTCGAAAGTGGAAAAGATCAGCAAGCACTCGAATGGCTATCAAATCCGGGTCGCGGATGGGAGCACGGTCCATGCGGATGGGGTGATCCTGGCGGTGCTGGCGAACCAGGCCGCAGAGTTGATGAAAGACATTGCGCCAGAAGCAAGCCGGAAGTTAAGGTCGATCCGCCATCAGAACATCGGCACCCTCTCTCTCGTGTACAAAGAATCAGACATCCCCGCGCGACCGATCATCAGCGGATTGATGATCCCAAGGCGTGAGAAGCGCATGATCGACGCAGTGACCTTCACCTCGCGCAAGATGCCCGAGCGTTCGGCTGCGGGCTATGCCGTGGTGCGGGTCTTCATTGGCGGAGGCGCGCCAGAGATGGTTGAATTTGAAGATGAAAGATTGATCGAAGAAGTGAGGAAGGAATTGGCAAGCCTGTTAGGCATTCACGCCACGCCTCTGATATGGAAGGCTTTCCGCTGGCAGAATGGATTCCCGCAGGCAGAGGTGGGACATTTGCAATTGGTGGATGAGATCGAAGCACACCTGCCGACCGGCATTGCGCTGGCGGGCAGTTCTTATCGCGGCATTGCCGTACCAGACTGCATTCGTCAGGGGCGTGAGGCGGCGGCTGCATTATCCCTAATTCTTAAAGGAGCATCACAATGAAATTTGTTCGTTACCTCAATAACACAAGGCTGGCTTTCTTCTCCATTGCTTATGGGTTAAGCGGCGCGCTGATCGGCGGCACGTTGAACCGCATCATGATCGCGGAGTTGAGTCTGCCTGCCTCGTTGGTGGGATTTTTCTTTGCAGTGCCGTTGTTGATCTCACCGGTCCGCGTGTGGCTTGGGTACCGCTCAGACGGATACCCCATTCTCGGAAAACGCCGCGAGCCGTACATCCTCTTTGGCGCACTGGTGATCGGGCTGGGCATTGTCTCTTCGGCAAATATCGCCGCGGGCGCAGGCAAGGTGACCGCCATGCTGGTCTTGAGCGGGACCCTCTCGTTCATGCTGTATGGGCTGGGACGTAATCT
Source organism: Anaerolineales bacterium (assembly GCA_017985935.1). Classification (GTDB taxonomy): domain Bacteria; phylum Chloroflexota; class Anaerolineae; order Anaerolineales; family Villigracilaceae; genus Villigracilis. The sequence continues at coordinate 17,169 of JAGNWT010000061.1, forward strand.
GGCTCACAACACATATCAGGCGTTGGTCTCTGACCGGTACACAGGCACCTACCGCACGCGAGCCATCACCTTCTATGAAGTGGCGACCCTGCTCGGTTCGGTGATGGGTGCGGGATTTATCGGCAAGGCATTGGAGACTTACGAACCCGCGAAGCTGATCAGTGTAGCGACCGGTGTGGCAGTGGCGATCTTTGTGCTGGCTTCACTGGCGGCGGTCGGACAGGAAACGAAGGACCAAGTAAGTGAGGCGGCTTCCGAGCAGGCGCGGAAGATGCCTTTCAGACAGGTGCTGCGTGAAGTGGTCTTTGCCGACCCGCAAGTGCGAACCCTCTTTACGCTGGTCATCTTTACCTTCATTGGCACGCTCGCACAGGATGCACTCCTCGAACCGTACGGCGCGCTGGTGCTCGGCATGTCGGTGGGAGATACCACCCGCCTGACGATGTACTGGGGGTTGGGCGTGCTGACCTCCATGCTGGTCTCCGGCTTGTTGTTGATCAAAATGCTCGGTCATCTAAAATTGATGCGCACCGGCATCATCGTCAGCATCCTGGTCTTTGTGGGATTGATCGTAACCGGCATGCTGGGACAGGTAAGCATCTTCAAGAGCCTGGTCTTTGTGATGGGCATTGGCACAGGGCTGGCAGGCGCGGGCATGTTGAGCAGCATCATTTCATTCACCACACCGATCCGCGCGGGGATGCTGATGGGTGTATGGGGTGTGGCGAACATGGTGGGGCACGCCGTGGGCAACCTGACGGGCGGCATTCTTGTGGATGGCGTGCGCATGGCAACCGGCAGCGCGTTCTTTGCCTACTCGGCATTGTTCGCCATGGAAGCGCTGATGCTTGGCTACGCCTTGTATCTCTCCAGCAAGCTGGATGCCAGTCACTCACGCGCGCATCTCGAAGAGGCAGAGATCCTTTCGGCGGCGGTTGCAGCAGACTAAAAAGAAAGAGCGAACAAAAAACACCGAGCCGTGCATGGCTCGGTGTTTTATTTTGCAGGCATTGTCAATGATGAAGCAGGTCAGTACTCGAGGATGTCTTCACGCAGTCCCTGACCGAAGGCGTGCTCCGCCTTGCCCAACAAGTTAAGCGCCACTTCTTCAGTGACCAGCGCTTCGCCGCAATACGGGCAGAGCAAGGCAGGGACGTTGCGCACCAGCAAGCGGAATTCATCCCGCTCGAAAGGAATGGAAGTGAGACCTTCGCCAAGGTCGGCTTGATAACAGATGATGCATTTCATGGGGAGGGTGTTCAACCTTTGCGGCTGCGGAAGTCCTTTTTCCATTTATCGAAGCTGGGCAGGTAGACCGTGACCACAGTGACGGCGCGCGGGTCTTCAGTGACCACCACATGGAACGGACGCCTGCCCTGCATGCCCATCAACAGGCGGCTGGGAGCAGACATTTCATGGGAGTAGTCCTCAATGACATCCTGCACTTCAACGGCAGCGCGAACCCGTTTGGCAGAGACCTGGCGTTCGAACATACGCTGCACAGCATGGACACGGAAAAGAAGATCGGGCATGCGGTGATTATACACAGAGCGGGCGCCCTCCGACCGCACTCAGGATGTATAATGCGTGCGGCATGAATACGGCGTATCGAACCACCGACGATCACTTTCAACGGCTGATGCACCTGCTCGATCTGGAAGCAGAGGCAGAGAAGCAGGAGACTTTGCGTTCACTGGAGAAGCTCTCACCGGCAGAAGCAGAAGCGGCGGGAGACAGTCTGATACAGCTTGTGATCCGCGAGGAAGATGCCGGGCTGGGCGGAAGGATCCTGCTGACCTTTGGCAAGCGCAACGAGAACCTGCACCTGCCGTGGAGCCGCATTGGCATTGGCAGCCCGGTGATCCTCTCGGAGGAGGGACTGGCGCATCACGCAGAGTCTGCCGGTTGGCGGGGGATCGTGAGCCGCATGAACAGAGACAGTGTGCAGGTGGCTTTCACTCAAGAGCCGGAGACCGAGTCGGAGAGACCGACCTTTCGGCTCGACCGCTCGACAGATGAGATCTCAAGGCAAAGACAAAGGCAAGCCTTGGAAGCCGCCCGCAGCGCAAAAGGCAATCGGCTGGCGGTGCTGAGAGATGTGCTGGTCGGGAAGCAGAACGCGGTCTTTGAGCCGGTGACCCTGCCTTTTACCAATACCCCCAAACTCAACGCTTCGCAAAACGAGGCGATCCGATTTGCCCTGACGGCTGAAGATGTGGTCATTCTGCATGGACCGCCCGGCACCGGCAAGACCACCACCCTGGTGGAGTTGATCCGCGCCATTTCGCGCAGCGGGCAGACCGTGCTGGCAGTGGCGGCCAGTAATTTGGCGGTCGATCATTTGCTGGAGTGTTTGATCGCCGCGGGCGAGAACGCCATCCGCCTCGGGCACCCGGCGCGGGTCTCGCCTGCCCTGCGCGAGCACACACTCGATGAGCTGGCAGAGGCTCACCCCGATATGCGCCTGGCGCACAAGCTGACGCGCGACGCCTACATCCTGCGCAAGCAAGCCGGGAAGTTCTTTCGGGTGAAGCCCGACCCCGGCATGAGACAGTCGCTGCGCGAGGAAGCCAAACAGTTACAGAACGAGGCGCGCCAGATCGAGGATTCGGTGATGGAGCGCATCTTGAGCAATGCACGGGTGATCTGCGCCACTGCCACCGGGCTGGATGCAGAGCGCTTCCGTGGACGAAGATTTGAGTGGTGCGTGATGGATGAAGCCAGTCAGAGCGTGGAGCCTTCGGCATGGATCCCGATCCAGTATGCGAACCGGTTGGTACTGGCAGGCGATCATTTCCAATTGCCGCCGACCGTGGTCTCGCCCGAGGCTGTGCGCGGCGGGTTCAACATCAGCCTGATGGAAAGGCTGCTGCAGGCGCCCAAGGTGCAGATCTCGCGCCGGCTGGATGTGCAATACCGCATGCACACGGATATCATGCGCTTTTCTTCGGATGTGTTTTACGAGGGCAGCCTGCGGGCGGACGAGTCGGTCGGCTCTGCCCTGCTGGCTGATCTGCCCGGAGTGACACGCACCCCGCTGACAGAGTGCGCCGTGCATTTCATAGATACGGCGGGAGCCAGTTACGATGAAGAGCAGGAAGCCAAAGGCGAGAGCAAACTCAACCCGCAAGAGGCAGACCTGGTGGTGAAGAAAGTTCACGAGTTGATGGATTGCGGCGTGCAGGCGGAACAGATCGCGGTCATTTCGCCCTACTCGGCACAGGTGAAGACCCTGCGCGAGAAGTTGAAGCCGCTTGAGTTGGAGATCGACAGCGTGGATGGTTTTCAGGGACGCGAAAAAGATGTGGTGATCGTTTCGCTCGTCCGCTCGAACCGTGAGGGCGAGGTGGGCTTTCTGGCAGATACCCGCCGCATGAATGTGGCGCTGACCCGCGCAAGGCGCAAGCTGATCGTGATCGGTGACAGCGCGACGGTGACCACGCATGCTTTCTATCAACGAATGGTGGAGTTCTTTGAGTCGATCGGGGCGTATCATTCGGTGTGGGAAGAGGGGTAGGGGGAAGAGCAAGGATGAAAGAGGAA
>JAGNWT010000061.1:20811-23393 GCA_017985935.1 Anaerolineales bacterium
AAGGATGAAGGATGAAGAGGTGGGGAAGTATTGAGTGAAATGGAAAATGCTTGGCATGGGATACAAAGAGAAAGACCGCTCTTCGGGTGAAGTGCGGTCTTTATTTTTTGGTAGGTTAGTACGATGCCTGGCTGGTGATCTTAGTCTGTGGGGGGGTCTGTGGGAACGGGTTCTTCGACGTTGTTGTTGGAGGGCGGAGGGACATTGGCGGCGCAGGAACTGCCATCAAAAATGAAGTCGTTGGTGATGAAGCCATCCACATTGACGATGACACGGGCCGGGAAGGTTTGGTTCTGCGGGAAGGTGCAGGAGAGAATGCCTGTGTTGGAAGACGGAACGCTGCAAGTACTCGGCACGCCGCTGATGGTCACTTCAAAATCCATGCCGCTGGGGTCGATGGCGTTCGGGTCGATGGTGAAGTTGATGTAGCGGTCGGTGAGGTTGCAGGCTCGCACTTCGCCGCTGAGGTATGGGAGCGGTGTGGCAGTGGGCGCTTTGGTGGGCGTGGTGGTTGCGGTGGCCGTCGGACCGGGTGTGGACGTGACAGTGGATGTGGCAGTGGGGACAGCAAAACCAGGGCAGTACATGGCCTGAATCTCTGAGGTGGTGTGTGAATTTAAGAATTGCGGGGAGGGCACATCATTCATATCCACTTTCTGAGTTGTGTTATCGGGACAGGGAATGTTACAGGTTACTCCTTGTTCCATTCCATTCTCTGACCCGGTGGCGAAATCTGTATAATTGGTGCAGACAAAGGATGTACTTACATCCCCTTCTCTCATGGTCATGGTTTGTGGATCACTACAGCCAATGATCCGGCAAAACATCACTGTGAAGGCTGTAAATATGAGCGAGAGACGCGGATAGCGTTTAAGTTTGTTCATTCCATTTTCCTTGATCATAAAATTAATAACTGACCCGCCTTAGTCCATGGGAGTTTCGATGGGCGCGGGTTCTTCGACGTTGTTGTTGGATGGCGGGGGGACATTGGCAGCGCAGGAACTGCCATCAAAGATGAAGTCGTTGGTGATGAAGCCATCCACATTGACGATGACACGGGCCGGGAAGGTTTGGTTCTGTGGGAAGGTGCAGGAGAGGATACCCGTGTTGGAAGACGGAACGCTGCAAGTACTCGGCACGCCGCTGATGGTCACTTCAAAGTCCATGCCGCTGGGGTCGATGGCGTTGGGGTCGATGGTGAAGTTGATGTAGCGGTCGGTGAGGTTGCAGGCTCTCACTTCGCCGCTGAGGTATGGGAGCGGTGTGGCGGTGGGCGCTTTGGTGGGCGTGGTGGTTGCGGTGGCTGTTGGTCCGGGTGTGGGCGTGGCAGTGGATGTGGCGATGGATGCGGCGGCAGGCTCAGCACAATATAAGTTTTCCATTTCTTCAACGGTGGCTGATTGCAGGTCTTTGAGAGCCCAAGTTAATGACGGCTGATTGGAGAGGGGGGAAGAGGGGCAGGAGCAGCTATAAAAATCATCGTCGGTAAAATAATGGTCAAACCATTTGCCTGCATGTTTATCTTTGCATTCAACTCGTCCGATGGTCATAACTGCCGGGTATGCGGCAGTACAGGCAAGGCTGGCAAGGATCAGAACAAAAAAGGCAAGCAGGGGGCGGGTGTATTTGGGGCGCATGATTCTCTCTTTTGTGTGGAAGATAAAAATAACGACGTAGTATATCGTAATTGTATGGAAAAGGAGGGGAGGAAAGGATAGGAAATTAGTAAGCGGCAAGGCGCAAGGATTCAGGTACAAATAAGGATCCTAGAGCGGCAGGGCAGAAGGAATAAAAAATTGGGGCTATAGACGTTACGAGGTTGTAAAGTAACTTTACTTAAGTAAGTGCTATATTGGGGGTGGATGGCGGGATAGGAAGTAAGTTCTCCCCTTTTTTAGAAGATGTTGTTGGCGCGGTTTCCTGCCATGGTGTGCTGCGGTTTTGCGGGCACGGATCTCTTTAGCGCCGGGCGGCGCGGAAAGGCTGGTCATTTGGCAGGGTTGGCTTAATCGAAGGATGAACGAAGGATGAACGAAGGATCATCGAAGGATGACCCTGGGGACGCGCGGTCTCTTTTGACCCATTTTCAGCGTTGACCGACCGCTCATCCGGCTGTGACCGGCGATCTTCGCACGGGGCGGCGGGGTGCGGGCGGTTGACGATCATCAGACCTTTTGTGAAGGGTCTATCTAAAAAAAGGAGTTAACAATGGCTAAGGTTCGTAATAACATCTTTGTGCGCGGTTTGAGCGGTTCGGTGGGCGATCAGTTCGTGGTGAAGCAGTCGCGGGATGGCAAGACCATCATCAGCAACAGCCCCACTTTTAATCAGAATCGCTCGTTCAGCGCGGCGCAGTTGGACCAGCAGGATAAGTTCCGCGATGCAGTGGCTTATGCCAGAAGCGCGCAATTGCTGCCGATCTATGCGGAGCGTTCAAAGGATGCGCAGCGAAGTTCCTACAATCTGGCGATCGCGGATTTCTTCCACGCGCCCGAGGTGAGAGAGGTGGACGCGAGCGGCTGGACGTTGCAGGCGGGGCAGGTGATCCGCGTGAGGGTGTTGGACGATGTGCAGGTGTCGCA
>JAGNWT010000006.1:0-16164 GCA_017985935.1 Anaerolineales bacterium
AATCTTCCTGCCCGGCATTCTTCTCCCGCACGCCCACGATGTCGCCCAGATAGGTCAATGCCGTGTCAGACGCAAGCTCGGGGCTGGCTGCCCGTTCCCAGGAATAGACCACATCCCCGGCAGTGACTTGCCTTCCGTTGTGGAACTTTGCATTCTCACGCAAGTGGAAGGTATAGACCGTGCCGTCTTCGTTCACCTCCCAAGTGGAGGCGAGGTCGGGGGTGAGATTCAGGCTCGGGTCAAAGGAGACCAATCCGCTGAAGACGAGCTTATCGCCTGAACTGTACGTGGTGGCGGGGTCGTAATCCCGCGGGTTGGTAGATTCTCCTCCGCTGTAGACCAATGCCTGATCCAGCGGAATATCCACCTGCAAGGCAGATGCCTTCCGCCCGCTGGCAGAGAGCAGCATGGAAAATGCCAGTGTGAGGACGAGAAGCGCGGATGCGAACCGATTCTTTTGGAAGATGTTATTCATTCTTGCCTGCCTTTTGATTTCCCGTGCGAACCACAAAGCCAAGTATCATCACGCCGAAGATAAGCAGGAGCATAAAACAAAAACAAGCCAGGGCAACCGTCAATGCAATGAAGGGTCCATTGAACCGGGACTCTGGGACGTTGCCGCTTTCGTCGAAGGAAGAGGTGGGGATCGCGTACGGCGTGGGAGTCACTGCCAGCGGAATACCCGAGACGGGCACATACGTCGGGACAAATGTCGGGGTGGGCATGGCTGTCGGTTGGGCAGAAACAGGACGAGGCGCAGCCCCGACCGATTTCCTCCACGCGTCTTCCAGCCCATCGGTATCGAATCCATACACTTCGATCAGCGCATCATCAACAGGTTTGGCATCGCGCAAGGCATCGAGCAGCGCGGTCAATTTATCCTGACCGTAGTCTTCGATCAAAAAGCTGACGATGCTGTGTGACTGACTGTAGGACAGGTCGGCTTTGTCGGGCAGTTCAGAGAAGCCGCCATTCAACGAGCGGACGGTTAGCAATGTGTCATTTTTGATCGCGGCATCAAGTTGAGACTGCATGTATGAACTCAGATCGCCTTCGCTGAACATGGCGAGCCCTTCATTCAACCAGGTTGGCACGGTGCCGATGCAAGAGAAAGTGTAATGCCCGATCAGGATGTGGGTCAGTTCGTGGATGACGGTGTTCTGGTCCCAGGTGGAATCTGAAGCGGAGATGCCCATGATGAAGATGTTGTGTTCGGGGAAGGCCATGCCGCCCGTCCACGAAGGCTCGAAGAGAATGGCTTCCTGCATGTCATCATAGTTGGGATACACATACAGATCAATGGGCGCGTCGGTGGTCAGGTTCGCCTGCTCTTTATTACGGCGGAGTCCTTCAACGCCGGCTTCGAGCATGGTCTGGGCAAAGGATTTGTCTTTGCCATACCAGTGCAGCCGCAGGTCTCCACTGGTGAGGGTCTGCCAATCATGGACATCGTCCAACCAGGTTGCGTTTTGCACTTCGCTGGAAAATTCTGCGCCGGTCTCATCGGTGTATACCCAACGCCACCAGATGCTTGCACCCGGCGGAAGCGACCCGCTCTGGCGCATGTCCCACACCCATCTGACCTCGGTCGTCTTTGCAGATTCAAATTCAGGGTAGGCTTTGGCGATCACATCACCGCAGGTTAATTGCCTGTTTCCATATTCCAGGGTCACCGAGGTAATGTTCGCGGGGGCGTTGAGCGTGGCTGAGAACTCAGCCATATTCGGAAAGTCGAATACCACCTGATCATCCTGAACATCCGCAAAAGAGGCGGCAATAACGCTCTGCGCGGGCATGGCGATCAAGGCAATGAGCAGAAGAAGTCTTATCGTAAAAATTCGCATGCAGGTTCCTCCTCCAAAATTTTACCTACTATAACATTGAACGAATTATCACACTTAATGGGACAAAATCGGGAAGTTTTAGTGACATACATCCACCCTCAAAACTAAGGGTTATTTAATCTCGCCATGTAAAATGGATATAACTTGTTACATTTTACACATTTTATGAGTTCGGGTGAAATCGAACTCAAAGTTCTCTGGAGGAACTCATGCAACGAACAAAATTCTTTATCGGTGGCGGGCTCATTTTGGCAGCCGTGATCTACCTGATATTCTCGTCCACACAGGCTAGCGCCGAATACTTCATGACCGTTGACGAAATGAAGGCAGAAGGCCCGTCAGTTGCGGGCAAGAGCCTGCGCCTTTCCGGCGCCGTGCTCGGCGACACGATCCAATATGATGCTTCCACCCTCACCCTCACATTTGAGGTGGCTCACGTCTCTGGCGACAATGCAGAGATCGAGGCTCAAGGTGGACTGGCTGAAGTGCTCTACCAGGCGGTTAATGACCCCACCCGTCAGAAGGTGCAGGTTGTTTATGTTGGACCCAAGCCCGACCTTCTTCGCGGCGAAGCGCAAGCCATCATGACCGGCACGCTGGGCGATGACGGCGTTTTCTATGCCGACGAGCTTTTGCTCAAGTGCCCCACCAAGTATGAAGAGGCTGTCCCCGAGCAGGCTTCCTCCAACTAACTGTACACGTATTCACCGAAAACCCGCCCTGTTGAGGGGCGGCTTCATGGGAGATCACGGAGTTCACAGTTTTTCAGAGTTCTCCGTGATCTCTATAGTCTCAGCGAAAATTCTTCAAAACCTTAATAAGGAAATCTTATGGTCGCAGAATTTGGATATGGAATTTTAGCGGTTTCGTTTTTAGCCGCCCTATACAGCACCATTGCGGGTGTCTACGGCGCGCTAAATAAATCGGCGTCAATGGTGGAGAGCGCGCGCCGCGCCATGCTCCTCACTTTCCCTTTGATCAGCATTTCAGCCGCATCGTTGATCTACCTACTGGTCAACAATCATTATGAAGTCTCCTTCGTTTACGAAGTGACCAGCCGCAGCATGCCCACCTATTTGAAGATCACCGCCTGGTGGGGCGGGCAGGCCGGCTCACTGGTCTTCTGGTCGTGGCTGCTGGCGGTCTTCACCTCCGCGGTGACCCTGCGCAAATGGGACCGTGACATCGAGTTCCTGCCGTGGGTGATCATGGTCTCCGGCGTTACTTTGATGTTCTTCCTCGGACTCGTGATCTTCTACGAAAACCCGTTCACCCGCTTCTGGCTGGTGGGAGGAAATGTCGAACCGCACATGTTCCCGCCTCTTAATGCGACCATCTTCACGCCGCAGGATGGACAGGGCTTGAACCCGCTCTTGCGCCACCCGGGCATGGTCATTCATCCGCCCATGCTTTATCTTGGCTTCGTCTCCTACGTGATCCCCTACGCCTTCGCCATCGCGGCGCTCATCACCGGCCGCACAGACGACCGCTGGATCCGCCTGACCCGCCGTTGGTCTTTGTGGGCCTGGCTCTTCCTCTCCTTCGGCCTTGTGCTCGGCGGACGCTGGGCATACGACGTTCTCGGCTGGGGCGGATATTGGGGCTGGGACCCGGTTGAGATCGCGGCTTTCATGCCGTGGCTGACCGGCACAGCGTTCCTGCACTCGGTCATGATCCAGGAAAAGCGCGGTTTGCTCAAGCACTGGAACATGATCCTGATCATCCTGACCTACGCGTTGGTCATCTTCGGCACCTTCCTCACCCGCTCCGGCGTGCTCTCTTCGGTGCATGCCTTTGCCAACAGCCCGATCGGCCCGCTCTTCATGGCTTTCGTTTCGATTACATTGGTGGCATCCATTGCCCTCGTCATTCAACGCTGGCCCACCCTGAAAGCCGAAACCGAAATGAAGTCGATGCTTTCGCGTGAAGCCCTCTTCCTGCTCAACAACCTGTTGTTCATGAGCGTGCTTGTGGTCTGTTTCTGGGGCGTGATCTTCCCGTTGATCTCGGAACTGGCCACAGGTCAAAAAGTGACCGTGGGTCCCCCGTTCTATGAACGTGCCACCGCCCCCATCTTCGCAGCATTGATGTTCCTGATGGGCGTCGCTCCGCTTTCAGCTTGGGGACATTCCACTGTGGAGACCCTTGGCAAGTCCATGTGGAAGTCTGCGGTTGCGGCTCTCGTCCTGACCGTTGTCCTGTTCTTCACCTACACCAAGAATTACATCCCCCTGATCGGGTTCTTCCTGATCGCTTTCGTGATCTTCGTGACCTTGCAGGAGTTTTGGCGCGCCGCCCGCGCACGCCAGAAGGCGCAGAAGGAAACCTTCTTCACCTCCCTGTATCGCTTGATGGGACGCAATCGCCGCCGCTACGGCGGATATATCATCCACATCAGCATGATGCTGATGGCCATTGGCATCCTTGGGATCGAAGTCTTCCAAAAGGAGACTCAGGGTACTCTCTCGCAGGGCGAGGAACTCAACCTCTCCGGCTATACCATCCAGTACCGTGAGCTCGCTTCGTGGGATGACGGCGGCAAGGGCGTGAACTACACCCGCGCCACCGTGGATGTGTACGAGAACGGGATCTACCTCGGCGAACTCAACCCGCGCATTGACTTCTATTTTGACTCACAGCAGAACATGACCATTCCCGGTCAGCGCGCCACCTTAAGAGATGACCTGTACATTCTGCTTGTAGATTGGCAACCCGTTTCGAACATGGGTGCGACCTTCAAGATCTTTGTGAACCCTCTCGTCAACTGGCTGTGGATCGGAAGCCTGCTCTTCCTGCTTGGTGTGATCTTTGCCGCCTGGCCAGACCGTGACCCGGCCGAAGAACCCATCCGCGTGACTCGAAAAGCCAGCCAGACCAGCGCGGCGGATTAACAATAATTTCCAAAAGTCGAAAGTCATGCGGCTTTCGACTTTTGGACTGAGTCTATCTGGAGACAGCCCATGAAAAAGTTCTTATACACATTAGCCTTCATGCTCTTATTTAGTTTATTTACCGGCGTTGCATTTGCGCAGGAACCCACCCCTTCTGACGATGAAGTCAACGCGGTGGCGCACCAACTATACTGCCCGGTGTGCGAAAGCACCCCGCTCGACGTCTGCCCGACTGAAGCCTGCCGCCAATGGCGCGACCTGATCCGCCAGCAATTGGCTGACGGCATGACAGAAGCCGAGATCAAACAATATTTTGTAGATAACTACGGCGCACGTGTTCTGGCCGAGCCCCCCAAGCAGGGCACTTACTGGCTCTTCTATCTTCTGCCGCCCATTATCATCCTCGCGGGCGCATTTATTCTTTTCCGATCCATGAAATCCTGGACCAAGAAGTCTGCCGTCGTCCCTGCCAGCAACAACGAGGTCAGCAGCGAAAAGCCCAAGGATGATTACATTTCACAGTTCGAAGAAGAATTAAAGAAAAGAAAATAAATTCGGTCGGAGCGGACGATCAGCCTGATCGACCCTGACGCGCCGCTCTCACCACATTTTGGAGAATGTCATGACAGAAACAACCGAAACCAAAAAGGGCGTTCCTCTTTGGACACAGATCGTGATCTGGGTCTTTGTTGCCGCGCTGCTCGCATTGGTGGGTATCACACTCAACAAACGTCAGCAGGGAACCGTCCAGCCCGGCGATAAGATCCCCGACTTCACCCTGCCCCTCTTCAGCGGATACGAATACAACGGGCAAAGCGAAGTAAAACTTTCCAACTTTGAAGGCAAACTGGTCGTGCTCAACTTCTGGGCATCGTGGTGCAAACCCTGCGAACAGGAAGCCGCCGAGTTGGAAGAAGCCTGGAAGTTCTACCAGGATCGTGATGATGTGGTTTTCCTTGGCATAGATTATGTAGACACCGAACCGGAAGCCCGCGCCTATTTGGGAAAATTTGGCATCACCTTCTTTAACGGTCCGGATATGGGCACCAAGATCTCGCAGATCTTCCGCGTGCGCGGCGTGCCAGAAACCTACTTCATCGATCAAAGCGGCACTTTGTATTATGTCAAAGTCGGGCCGTTCACATCTGTCAATGAGATCAAATCCATCATTGACCAACAACTTCCCTAAGGCGGACAAATGGAACTAGGCTCGATCTTTCTCATACTTGCGGTTGCCGTGGTCGTGGGCATCTATTTATACGCGCCTTTTACAGCGCACGCACGCCGCTCTCACCTGAACGAATCCCACGAAGTGTCTTCACTGAAAGCGGAACGTGACCGTGTGATCAACTCGCTTCAGGAACTCGACTTCGATTTCAACCTCGGAAAGATCCCCGATGGGGAATATCCTGAGCAGCGCAATGCCCTCCTGCAAAAAGGCGCGGACATTCTTCGCAAACTTGATGAACTCGCCCCGGCGACCTCTTCCGCTCTCAATGCAGAAGCGCGGATCGAGAAAGCCACCGCAGCCGGCCGCGCCGATGCCTCTGCTGAAAAAGGCGCATTTGCCGATAACGATGAAGATATCGAATCGATGATCGCTGCACGCCGCAAACAGATCAAGAGCAAGTCTGCCGGCTTCTGCCCGAAATGCGGCAAGCCTGTTCTCGTCACAGATAAATTCTGCCCTTCCTGCGGCAAATCACTAAACTAACGTTGAACGTACATCGTTTGGCGTTCAACTGAGGAAATAATGAAACTTCGTCACATACTTCTTATTGCAATTATCGCCGTGCTTCTCGCCGCCTGTAACTTCACCCTCGCGGAAGATGTCACCCCCCCTGCCGGATATATTCCGCCCACCCCCATGCCCACCCTGGGACCGCTCTACCCTGAAGGCACGCCCAATATTATGAACGGCGCCGCTATTTATATGGAAAAGTGCGCTCCCTGCCACGGTCTTTCCGGCTTGGGAGATGGTGAACAGGGCAAACAGCTTCCTGTCGCTGTGATTCCCATCGGTCTGCCTGAGATCGCGCGAAAGAGCAAGCCTTCTGCCTGGTACACCCAGGTCACACAGGGCAATCTCGACCGCTTCATGCCTCCCTTTGCCAGTCTCAACGATCAGGAACGCTGGGACGTGGTCGCTTTTGCGCTCACGCTTCACACCTCGCCCGATCAAGTGAATCTGGGCAGGAGCATCGTGGAAGAAAATTGTGCCGAGTGCGCCGGATATTTCAGCGATCTAAAGCGGATGTCGGAACTGTCTGATAACGACATCATCCGCATCATCACTGAAGGCAAGGATGAAATCCCTGCGTTCGGAAAAGGTCTTTCAGACGATGAAGCCATGTCGGTCGCCATGTACCTGCGGACCTTGACCTTCGTTTCGCCTCATGTCCAGTTGACAGATGTCCCCGCTACCGAAGCGCCAGCCGCCAGCCCGGCAGCAGAGACTCCGGCAGTTGAGACAACGCCCGTCGATGGCACTCAAGCCGCAGTCACGACTGACGCGGTAACTCCGTCCGCAGAATCAACCCCCGAAGCGACAGCAGCTCCTGTTGCGGGTGTGGGAAATGTCAGCGGCTCCGTAGTCAACCAGACCGGTAAAGATCTTCCCGCCGATACAAAAGTTTCCCTGACCGCCTTTGAGCATGCCGGCGATATGAACGCCGGACCGCAAGAAGCGGGCGCGTACGAAACAACTGTGAACGCGGACGGTACATTTGTATTCGAGAACATTGATATCCCCGAAAGCCGGATCTATGTTGCCGAAGTGACCGTGGACGGGCTGACCTATCAATCAGAATTTACTGTGGTGGAAGCCGGCATGACAGAAGTAACCGTTGCGCCCATCATTGTCTACGCCACCACGGACGACCTCTCTGTGTTGAAAGTTGAATCGCTGCAAATGTTCTTTGATTTCGCCGGCGAAGGCTCGGCTCAGATCTTTGCGGTCTATTCCATTACCAACACCAGCGACAAGACCGTCATCGTCAGCATGGGCGCTGACCAGAAGATCCCCTTCATCTCTTTCCCCGAAGGCGTTGAAGAACTGGGATACGAAGCCGCGCAAGACAGCGCATCCTTCCTCCCCACCGCAGATGGTTTTGCCATGCCGCCCAGTGAAGCTCCCTATGGGCTGATCGCGTTCTCCTCCGTCGTCAAAGCGGACGAGATCGTCATCTCGCAACCTGCAGTAGTGGACATTGGCGAGCTGACCCTCTTCCTGCCCGAAGGAATTACAGCCGAAGGCAAGACCCTCACCGACGATGGAGTGCAACAGATCCAGACCACAAGCTTCCAGGTCTACACTGGCGCTCCCACCAAGAAGGGCGAGAAGATCGAGTTTACGCTGAGCGGCAATGTCAAAGATTCGACCGCCGTCAACCCCGATGTGACCCAGAACAAGAATCTGCTGATCGGTATCGGTGCGCTCGGTATCGTGCTGATCGCCGCGGGCGCATGGATGTTCCTGCGCGACCGCAAGAGCGGAGAAGAAGAGTCTGAGGATGAAGAAGAGGATGAAGAATTCGACGACACCGAATCTCTGATGGATGCCATCATTGCACTCGATGACCTTCACCGATCGGGCAAACTCTCCGATGAAGCCTATCAAAAGCGCCGCGCCGAATTGAAAGACGCATTGAAAAGAAAGAAATAATAAGTTGAAGGCTGCAAGCTTGTTCACTCTTGCAGCCTTCACTTCCACCCCACACCCCCATGATTGAAGTCAAAAAGCTCGTCAAACGTTTTGGATTAAAGATCATTCTGCGCGGACTGGATTTCTCCGTCGAGCCGGGCGAGTTCGTTGCCTTGCTTGGTCCTAATGGCGCCGGAAAGACCACCTTCCTGCGCATCCTCGCCACGCTTTCCCGCCCATCCATGGGTCAAGTGAGCGTAGCCGGGTACAGCCTGCCCGACCAATCGGCCCAGGTCCGCGCAAGGCTGGGAGTGGTATCTCACCTGCCCTTGCTCTACCCCGACCTGACCGCCGAAGAAAACCTCCTCTTCTACGGGCGCATGTATGGCATTGCCAGCCTGGAAGCGCGCACAACAGAAGTGCTCAAAATGGTGGGGCTGGAAAATCGCCGCCGTGACCTTGTACGCACGTTCTCTCGCGGCATGCAGCAGCGCCTCGCCATTGGAAGAGCGGTCATCCACGACCCTGAGGTGATGCTGTTCGACGAGCCTTACACAGGTCTCGATCAGGACGCGTCCGAAATGCTGGATGATGTGCTGCGCTCGGTGGCCGCCATGGGACGGACCGTGGTGATGACCTCGCACGATCTGGCCCGCGCTGAAGACCTGGCCACCCGCTTCGACATTCTCTCCCGCGGAGTGATCGCCGCGTCCACCACACAAGAGCAATTGGGAAACTCCAACCTGCTTACCTACTACAAACAGGCCCTGGCAGACTGATATGACAACCAAAACCGACATCCTCCCCCAAGTCAAAGACAGACCCGCCAGCCCATCTTTCTTAAAAGCCACTCTGGCGATCGTTCAAAAAGATCTGGCGGCAGAATTTCGCTCACGCGAACTGCTGTCTGCCATGCTGGTCTTCTCCCTGCTGGTCATCATTATCTTTAACTTTGCGCTCGAACTGGATATCAAGACCCGCCAATCGGTGACCGCAGGAGTGCTATGGACCACCTTCGCATTCGCGGGTACTCTTGGCTTGAACCGCTCGATGGCTGTTGAAAAAGATCGTGGCTGCATGGATGGACTTCTGCTCGCCCCCGTGGACCGCGCTGTCATTTATTTTGGCAAAGGCATCAGCAACCTCGCGTTCATGTTGATCGTGGAAGTCATTGTCCTGCCGGTGTACAGCCTGTTATATAACGTGAACTTATTTCAGCCAACCTTGCTTGGGGTCATCCTGCTCGGATCCATTGGCTACACAGCGGTCGGCACCCTGCTCTCGACCATGACAGTGCAAACCCGCACCCGTGACGTTCTGCTGCCCATCCTTCTTTTCCCAATTGCAATTCCGGTTCTGCTTTCGGCGGTTAAAGCCAGCGGGGGCATTTTGACCGGCGCCGAGTTTTCCGAGATCCTCACGCCTTTGAACATTCTGATCGTCTATGATGTGATCTTTATCGCCGTCGCATACATGGTCTTTGATGCCGTTGTCGAGGAATAAATCGACAAACAAAAATTCATAAAATCGAAATCGTAAATCTTAAGGAGTAGCTATGCAACCCAAACCAACCGCCTTGAAAATCCTCGATATCGTCTCCATTATCGTCCTCGGTGTTTCAACCTACCTGGCCCTCTTCTTCGCCCCCACCGAAGCGGTCATGGGACAGGTGCAGCGCGTTTTCTATTTCCACATTGGCACCGCGTGGGTGGGGCTGCTCGGCTTCGTCATCGCGGCGGTCGCCGGCGTGACCTATCTCATCACCAAGGATTTGAAATGGGATCGCTTTGAAGTTGCCGCTGTGGAAGTCAGCACCATGTTCTTCCTGATCACGATCGTCCTCGGTTCCATTTGGGCCCGCCCCGCCTGGAACACCTGGTGGACATGGGATCCCCGCCTGACCACAGCCGCGATCACCGAACTCATCTACATCGCTTATTTCATGCTGCGCCAGGGCATTGAAGATCCCGACCGCCGCGCTCGGTTCGGAGCGGTCTATACTTTGCTGGGCGGCATCAGCGCCCCGATCACTTTCATGGTCATCCGCCTGTTCCGCACCATCCACCCCGTTGTCATCGGCAATCAGAGCGCCGAAGCCCAGGGCGGATTCAGCATGACCAGCGACATGCGAGTGGCATTTTTCTTTGCCCTCTTTGCCTTCACCATCATTTTCATTGACCTGATGTGGCACCGTATCCGCATCGGCAGCCTGGAAGAAAAGGTTGAGCAGCTAAAACTCAACGTTTCGATGTAATTTTAGGAGAAAACCATGTTCCTTGAAACCATTCCCGACACCTCCAACTACATGATCGCAGGTTTTGTATTCACCTTCGTGGTCATGGGCATCTACGTTTTCAGCATGTATCTGCGAAATAACAACCTGAAACGCGACGCTGAAACCCTCGAGTCCCTGAAAGAAGAAAAACCGGCCAAAGTCGGAAAAAAATAAAGTTATTACAAAAATAATTGCCCATCTCAAAAGAGTCCGCTATAATGTGCGCGGGCTCTTTTTATTTCCATGTCACGACGCTGGCTGCTCGGACTCCTCTCCTTGATCCTCGCCGTTTCCGGTGTGGCATTTACGCGCGAGTTCCAATCTCCAGCCGCCGCTCCCCCCGGTCCAGATCGTATCGCCCCTGTCGTAGTGGACTATATCTCCTACGAATGGTACATGGCCACCTGGTCAGACCAGGAAATGGTCTGTTCGATCATTGTGGATCACGAAGGGATGCCCCTGCCCGGCGAAGTGTACCGAGACTGCGGCGAAGAAGTTTATTCGGAATGGATCGTTCAACCCCCCTGCGGCACAAAGATCAAAGACACCTGCGACGGTTACTATGCGGTATTCGTCCGCAGTACCCCCGCTCAAAAAGAGATCCCCATGGAATTGGCCCCTGCCAGCGCATGGATTTCCCTTGAGGGCTGCGAACCCGTCCTGAGCACATCTACAAATATATGTGAAAGCGTTCCTGCGATCGTGATCAGCGGGATCGAACCTCTGCCAAACGAAACCATCACCAGCATCGGCGGGACATACGATGGCAGAAACTTTGATTGCGACAATACCAACACCTGCAAAATTCCCGTCAGCGAAACCCCCAAAGACGGGGTGAACGTTGAATTCTGGTCATACTCCACTTATGGAGATAGCAGCGAGGTCTTCACTGCCCGCGTCCGCGTGCAAAAGATGGATGAAGGTGATCCCGATCGGCTGTACTGGTACGCGGATGTGCTCTCTTCCCAATGGCAGGGACATAACGTGGCCACCTGTTCCGATGCGTGGAACGTCTTCCCCCCGGTCGGTGGACCGCCCGTCTGGTTGTCCACTCCCAAGCAAAGCGAAGACCTGAGCAGTGACATCCCCTACACCTATCTGGCTTACAACCTCATCATGCAGGGACAAGTGGATGCAAGGGCATGCCCCGACGGCGGCGTGACCGCCGGAAGTGTCAATCAATGCGGGCTCGAAGCTTCACGTCCCGCGGTCAAGGCTTGGCAAAACCAATTCGATGAATTGATCCTTACCACCGCGCAAGAGACGGGTGTCCCAGCCCGGCTGCTAAAGAACCTCTTCGCGAGGGAAAGTCAGTTTTGGCCGGGCAGCTTCCAAAACAGCGATGACGCTGGGCTGGGGCAATTGACAGAAAATGGCGCAGACACCACACTCTTCTGGAACACCAATTTCTACGAAGATTTTTGCCCGCTTGTTTTCGAAGGTGATACCTGCGGCGCCGGGTACATGCATCTTGAAGATGATGCACGCACCCTTCTTCGGCACGCGCTCGTGAACAGCGTCAATGCGACCTGCGAAGAATGCCCGCTCGGGTTGGATCTGGCTCAAGCCGATTACTCGGTGGGTGTGTTCGCTCACAGCATGATCGCCAACTGCGAACAAGCCGGGCAGGTGGTTAAGAACTACTCGCTCAGGTCTCCAGGGCAGGTTGCCTCTTTTGAAGACCTGTGGAAGTTCACTCTCGTCAACTACAACGCCGGCGGCGGATGTCTGGCCGACGCGGTTTCCAAAGCGTTTGGGAACAATCCGGTTCTCACCTGGGAGAACGTCTCCCCCTTCCTGACTGGCGCGTGCTCGGGCGCAGTGGATTACGTGAACGACATCAGCAAGTAAAGTAAATTGTTCATCGGGGGAGAGGATGAACGTCACAAGTGATTTTTGATACAATCGAATAAAGTTGTGCTACACTGTACCGCATTCGCTGTACAAAATTCGGAGGCTCCATGCTCACGCTTGCAGAAAAAATCCTCTTTGTGTTCGCAGTCCTTGTCTCACTTTATTTCACCTACAAAGGTGTGATGAAGATCGTCGGTCACATCGCCAGCGGTCAGGGAAAAATTGATTGGTCGCTCGTCACCAAACGGATCGGAGAGCTCATCGTCAAGGTGGGATTGTTCCAACCCGTTTTTCGTTTCAGACTCGGACCAAGCATCCTGCATGCGCTCATTGGCTGGGGTTTCCTTTCCTTCCTCCTTATCAACCTCGCGGATCTGATCTACGCCTACACAGGATTTAAACTGCTTGAGAACACCGGCGTCTTTGGGGATGCGTACCGCCTGCTTGCAGACATTGCAAACGTTGCCATCATCGTCGGCATTGTTGCCATGGCTGTCCGCCGCTTCATCCTTCGACCTGCAACTCTTTCTACGCGCGAAACGACATTGCTCAACCCGAAAGCGCGGACGGGCATCACCCGCGACTCAGCCATCGTCGCCACCTTCATCTTCATTCATAACTCGATGCGATTCCTCGGTGAGTCCTTTGCGCTGGCGATGAACAATCACACAGACGCCTGGCAGCCGACCATCTCTGCCGCATCCAAATTCTTTGTTGGGATGAGCCCGACCGCATTGACCGTTGGAGAGCATCTCGCTTTCTGGCTGTCGATTGGCGCGGTTGTTGCCTTCCTGCCTTACTTCCCCTACTCCAAACATATCCATTTGTTCTTTGCCCCTTTGAATTTTGCCCTCAAGCCCGAGCGTAAATCCATTGGACAGTTGAGCTATATCAATCTCGACGACCAATCCATCGAGCAGTTCGGTGCTGCAAAGATGAAAGACCTCGGCTGGGAGCAGATCATGGACAGCTACGCCTGCATCATGTGCTTCCGCTGTCAGGAAGTTTGCCCCGCGTACAACACGGGCAAATTGCTTTCGCCTGCCGCATTGGAGATCAACAAGCGATATCACTTCAACGGCGGCGGCACGACCGATGTTGCCATGACCGAGTTCATCAGTGAAGAAGCGGTGTGGGCTTGCACAAGCTGCGGCGCGTGCGTGGATATTTGCCCCGTGGGCAATGAACCGATGCGTGACATTCTCGACATTCGCCGCAACCTGTCCATGATGGAAAGCGCCTTCCCCAAACAATTGGAAACCGCGTTCAAGGGCATGGAGCGCAACCAGAATCCGTGGAATGTTTCGCAGGCTGACCGCATGAAATGGGCCGCAGGGATGACCGTCCCGACCATTGAGCAGAACCCCGAGCCGGATATTTTGTGGTGGGTCGGCTGTGCGCCCGCAACAGACAGCCGCGCACAAAAGACCGCGCAAGCCTTCGCAAAGATATTGAACGCAGCGGGGGTCAACTACGCCGTGCTCGGCAAGAACGAATCCTGCACTGGCGACTCGGCTCGCCGCGCGGGACGCGAAGACATCTTCTTCGGGTTGGCATCGCAAAATGTGGAGATCCTGAACGAGGTCGCCCCGAAGCGCATTGTCACCACCTGCCCGCATTGTCTGCACACCATCAAGAATGAATACCCCGCTTTCGGCGGAAATTATCAGGTCATCCATCACACACAGCTGATCAATGAGTTGGTTGGCGCGGGGAAGATCTCGATGAACCTTGAAAGCGACAACATGAAGATCACCTTCCACGACCCGTGCTATTTGGGACGGCACAACAAGGAAGTGGACGCGCCGCGCGATGCGTTGAAATCTGCCGGCGCTCTGACCATTGAAATGCCGCGCAACTCTGCCAAGTCCTTCTGCTGCGGCGCAGGCGGGGCGCAGATGTGGAAGGAAGAGGAGCAGGGATCGGCGCGGGTGAACGTCACCCGTTTCAATGAAGCCAAAGCCACAGGCGCGAACACTGTCGCGGTGGGATGTCCATTCTGCTTGACGATGATGACCGATGCTGCAAAAGGCGATGGCGATTCGATCCAGGTGAAGGATGTGGCAGAGATCGTGGCAGAGCGATTAAAGTAGATTCGAGTATGAGGTGCTTTTTAACAGAGCGCACCTTTTCAAGCAACACAGCGGTGAGACCATGATAAACATTGAACGCAGAAAACACTACATCTACCTTGAGTTTTCTGAACCTTACACCCGTGAAAAATTCTTTTCCATTTCAAACAATGTATTGGAAATATGTGAGAAGGAAAATTTCAAAAAAATCCTTGTAAATATCCAGAACATGCCCGGCAGGATCATGGCCATGGAACGGTTTGAAATGGGAGTCCAAGGCGCCCTGCTCTTCAGTCACAAGGCGACCATTGCCGTCGTTTACCGCAAAGAGGAGATCGATGGGTTCGCAGAAACTGTGGGCGTCAACCGCGGATTAAGCGGGCGTATTTTCAGCGAGATGGACAAGGCTTTGGAATGGCTGGGGGTTGAGTGAGTAAAAGTTGAAAAGTGATCGATGATCAGCGGGCGGACAGAAATGTCCGCCTTTTTTATCCTTCATCCTTCCTCTCTCATCCTTTATAATCCCTCAATCCAAAACTCAGGAGAGAGTTCATGCCCAAGAAAAAGGGTTCTATTTTGCTTCCCCTAGAGAAAGATGAAGTAATAAAAGATTACCGCCTCGCCTATCAAAGCAGGCAGGTATCCCTTATCGGTAGAAGAGAAGTATTAAGCGGCAAGGCAAAGTTCGGCATTTTCGGCGACGGCAAAGAGATCGCCCAACTCGCCATTGCCCGTGCCTTCCAAAAAGGCGACTGGCGCTCTGGATATTATCGCGATCAAACCTGGATGTTCATGCTGGGCGTGATGAGCATTCAGGAATTTTTTGCGCAACTTTACGCGCACGGCGATGTCACGTACGACCCCGCCAGCGCCGGGCGGCAAATGAACGCGCACTTCGCGTCTCGTAATTTATATCCCAACGGCACATGGCGCTCGCAAACGCAAATGTACAACACCGCAAGTGACATCTCCCCCACTGCAGCGCAAATGCCGCGCGCGGTTGGGCTGGCTTATGCCTCGGTCA
This sequence comes from Anaerolineales bacterium, assembly GCA_017985935.1. GTDB lineage: Bacteria > Chloroflexota > Anaerolineae > Anaerolineales > Villigracilaceae > Villigracilis. The sequence goes on from JAGNWT010000006.1 coordinate 15,604, forward strand.
TCTATCGCAAGGTCAAAGAACTTCAAGACCAAAAAGATTTTTCGATCAACGGCAACGAGATCGCCTTCGCGACCATCGGCAACGCATCTTCATCAGAAGGTCACTTCTGGGAGTCGGTCAATGCGATCGGCGTGCTGAAAGCGCCCGCCATCGTCACCATTTATGACGACGGCTACGGCATCTCCGTCCCCAATCAATTTCAAATGGTCAAGGAAAATATCGGCTCCTTGCTCAAAGGCTTCGAGCGTGACCCGCTCTCGCCGCCCGACAAAGTACAAAACGGCTACGACCATTACACCGTCCGCGCGTGGGATTACCCCGCCCTCGTGGAAACCTACCTCACCGCCGCCGAGATCGCGCGCGAATATCACATCCCCGCACTCGTGCATGTCATTGACGTGACCCAGCCGCAGGGACATTCCACATCGGGCAGCCATGAAAGATACAAGTCCGCGCAGAGACTCAAATGGGAAGAGGAATTTGACGGGCTCAAAAAGATGCGGGCGTGGATGATAGAGAATCGCGTCATCTCTGCGCCCGAGCTTGATTCTGTTGAAAAAG
>JAGNWT010000006.1:16264-77261 GCA_017985935.1 Anaerolineales bacterium
CATGAAAGATACAAGTCCGCGCAGAGACTCAAATGGGAAGAGGAATTTGACGGGCTCAAAAAGATGCGGGCGTGGATGATAGAGAATCGCGTCATCTCTGCGCCCGAGCTTGATTCTGTTGAAAAAGAAGACTACGCCGCTGTGGAAGGATTCCGTAAAGCCGCATGGGACGCGTATCTCTCCCCCATCACTGAAGAGCGCAATCAAGTATTAGACATGCTCGAAGAGATCGCGCCAACCTCAAACCATGTCTACGAGCTGAGACTCATTCGAGATCGGCTGGCAACTCTCCCGACGTATTCGAGGCGCGACATCCACACGATCGTGCATGAAGCGCTGAGACTGCTCCGAGACGAGTCACATCCCACGAAGCAAGTCCTCATCCAGTGGAAGCATGAGAACGATAAAGTAAACCTCGAAAGATACGGCTCGCATTTGTATTCAGGCACCGCGTTGAAAGTTGACGAAGTGAAGCCTGTGTACGCAGCCTCTTCGCCAAACATGTTCGGCTTTGAAGTGGTCAACGCCGCCTTCGACGCCGCACTTGCGCGTGATCCGCGCTTGATCGCCTTTGGTGAAGATGTTGGCAAACTCGGCGATGTTAATCAGGGATTCAAAGGGATGCAGGAAAAATACGGCGCACTGCGTGTGACCGACACAGGCATCCGCGAAGCGACGATTTTGGGGCAAGCGATTGGCATGGCAATGCGCGGGCTGCGCCCAATTGCAGAGATCCAATATCTTGATTATGTGTTGTACGCCTTGCAGATCATGAGCGACGATCTCGCGTCACTGCACTGGCGCACCGCAGGCGGACAAAAAGCGCCCGTCATCGTGCGCACCCGCGGACATCGTCTTGAAGGCATTTGGCATTCAGGTTCACCCATGTCTGGTATTTTGAGTTTGGTGCGCGGCATGTATGTGCTGGTTCCGCGTGATATGACCCACGCCGCTGGCTTTTACAACACGCTCTTGAAATCAGATGAACCCGCGATCGTTGTTGAGGTACTCAACGGCTATCGTGTGAAAGAACGCCTGCCTGAAAACATCGGCGAGATCACGCTGCCGCTTGGCGTGCCTGAAATTATCCGCGACGGAAAAGACGTGACCATCGTCACCTACGGCGCGTGCTGCCGTGTAGTGCTCGACGCCGCCGACAAACTCAGCAAGGTCGGCATTGACGTGGAAGTGATCGACGTGCAATCGCTAATGCCTTTCGATATCCACGGCGAGATCGTAGAATCACTGAAAAAGACCAACCGAATTTTGTTCGTCGATGAAGATGTCCCTGGCGGCACAACAGCTTACATGATGCAGGAAGTCATCGAAAAACAAGGCGGCTATTTCCATTTGGATTCCCCCGCAAGAACTCTCTCCGCCAAAGCCCACCGCCCCGCGTATGGAAGCGACGGCGATTACTGGTCCAAGCCGAATGCGGAGACGATCTTCGATGCGGTGTATGAGATGATGCATGAAGTTGATCCAACTGCTTATCCAAAATTCGATTAACCACAAAGTTACACAAAGGATCACGAAGGAAAACCTTTGTGTAACTTTGTGACACTTCGTGGTGAAAAGAGGAAAAAATGGCGACAAAAGTTTTAGTTCCAAGACTCGGCGAAGGCGTGGACGAAGTGACCGTCACAAAATGGCTCAAGCAGGTCGGCGATTCGATCAATGAGTTGGAGCCGCTGCTCGAAGTCAACACCGACAAAGTGGATACTGAGATCCCAGCACCTGTCACGGGAACGATTCTACAGATCATCGCACAGGAAGGTTCACCCGCCAAAGTGGGAGAATTGCTCGCGATCATTGGTCAGCCTGGAGAGGCGGTTGACAGCGGGCATTTGACAGTGGATGGCAGCGCCTCACCCAAACCTTCTGTTCAATCACAGACCACGAACCAATCACTACCCGCTACCCATCACCAACCATCCACAGCCAACGATCTTGGCTTCATCTCCCCCGTCGTGGCAAAAATCGCCGCTGAGCACAGAGTGAATTTATCTCAAGTGCAAGGCACAGGGCTGAACGGACGTATCACAAAAAATGATGTGTTGAATTACGTCGAAAGTGGAAAGTCGAAAGTGGAAAGTCAACCCTCCAACTTGAAACCTGCCAACCCGCAACCCGCCTCCTTGAAGCCCATTGAAGGCGATCAACTCATCAAACACTCCAACATGCGCAAATCCATCGCGCACCACATGGTCGAATCAAAACAGATTTCGCCGCATGTATTGACAGTCATGGAAGCGGACATGAGCAAGGTCGCCAAGCACCGCGCCGCAAACAAATCCGCATTTGAGCGCGACGGAGTCAACTTGACCTTCACCGCCTACTTCATGATGGCGATCGTCGCGGGATTAAAAGCCTACCCGCAGACCAATTCCTCATGGAGCGACGAAGGACTGCTCATTCACAAAAATATCAACCTTGGCATGGCAACCTCGCTCGGCGAAGACGGCTTGATCGTCCCCGTCATCAAAGGCGCAGACAATCTGTCCCTGCTGGCAATGGCACGTACGATCAATGATCTGGCATACCGCGCCCGCGCAAGAAAACTACAGCCAGACGAAGTCAAAGGCGGAACCTTCACATTGACCAATCACGGCGTGAGCGGATCGCTGCTCGCCTTCCCCATCATCAACCAGCCACAGGCAGGCATCCTCGGTATCGGCGCAATGCAGAAGCGCGTGGTCGTCATTGACGACGCCATCGCCATCCGCCCGATGGTGTACCTGTCTTTTGTCTTCGATCATCGCATCCTCGACGGCGCATCGGCAGATTGGTTTCTGGCAAAGGTCAAAGAGACATTGGAAAACTGGGCATGACCAACTTCGACGAACGCGCCAAAGACTGGGACTCCGACCCAAAGAAAGTGGAACGCGCCCGCACCGTGGCAGACGCCATCCGCAAAGCCATTCCGCTTTCACGCGAGATGACCGCCCTCGAATACGGATGCGGCACAGGCTTGCTGAGTTTTGCACTTCAGGAAGAACTTGGTCAGATCACGCTGGCAGATACATCTCAAGGGATGTTGGACGTGCTCACCGAAAAGATCTCCGCCTCAGGTGTGCGGAATATGAAACCGCTTCGCCTCGACCTGACAACTGATCCGCTTCCGAATGAGAGATTCCACCTGACATATTCCCTGATGACCCTGCATCACGTGCAGGATACCGAAGTCATCCTAAAAAAATTCGCCGACATCCTCATGCCGAACGGCATCCTGCTCGTCGCCGACCTGGACAAGGAAGACGGCACCTTTCACACCGACGGCACAACCGACGTCCACAAAGGGTTTGCGCGCCACGAATTGCAAAAGCAGGTGGAAGCAAGCGGCTTTGAAGAAGTAAAATTCACTACTGCATTTGAGATCAAAAAGAAGATCGGCGATACCGAAAAAATATTTCCCGTTTTCCTATTGACCGCCCAAAAATCATGACCGAGGAATCATATGCCTGAAAAGCAAACTGACCGCCCCAACATCAACAAGAACGTCCACCCGCCGATCGTTGCGATGGGTTTTATCATCGTCGGGCTGATACTGGGTAGGTTGGTCCCTGTGTTGGCTGGGATGAACGCAACTCTCAAAAACATCGGGCTGGGATTAACCTTCATCGGTTTTCTTTGCGGCGTGGGCGCGTTCATCGAATTCCGCAAAGCACGCACCACACTCGACCCGCATGGTTCGGTCAAGGCGTTGGTGCAAAGCGGAATCTATCGCTTCACACGCAACCCAATTTATCTGGGATTCCTCTTCATGGTCATTGGTTTTCCGCTGGCGTATGGATCATTGTGGGGGCTGGTGGTTTCGCCTCTTTTTATGGCAACCCTCTCAAAGTTGGTCATAGAAAAAGAAGAAGCCTATCTTGAGAAAAAATTCAAAGATCAGTACACAGGCTACAGGTCCAGAGTGAGACGTTGGATCTAAATTCCAAAGGCGATGAACAATCGCCTTTTTTTGCGCCATCATTCTTAGAACATTTATTCTGGTAAAATATCAAAAAGGAGAACCCCATGTCCAACTCATCTGAAATCAAATTGAACGTGAACGACAAGCAGGTCAATGCCTATCTTGCAAATGGCGGCGGCGCGGGCATTTTGCTTCTGCACGCTTGGTGGGGGTTGAAACCCTTCTTCAAACAATTCTGCGACCGACTCGCCGCGCAAGGCTTCACCGTCCTCGCGCCCGACATGCGCGATGGGCAGATCGCAACGACCATTGACGAAGCCAAAGCGTTGATGGAAAAGAGCAACGGCGAATTCGTCGGCGATGTGGTTCTCGCTGCAAAGGAACATCTGCGCGGCATGGTCGCGGGCAAGATCGGTCTGGTTGGTTTTTCGATGGGCGCGGGGTGGGCGTTGATCGTGGCGGCTGCCGAAGGCGAGCAGATTGGGGCAACCGTTCTTTTCTACGGCAACGAATACGCAGACTATGAAAAAATCACGTCCAAGGTGATGGGGCACTACAGCGACAACGACGAATGGGAGCCAAACGAATACGTGGAAAAAACCTTCGCGGCGTTCAAAACCGCCAATGTGGACGCGACGCGTCATATCTACCCGGGAGCTGCCCATTGGTTCATGGAAGAGGATCGCCCCGAATACGATCCCGCTGCCGCGCAACTGGCATGGACTCGCACCGTTGAATTCCTGAAGAAAAATTTATAGTTTTTTTGATCGCCGCAAAAGCTCAAAGCCACAAAGACGCAAAGAAATATTTTGCAACTTTGTGGCTTTGTGTTTTCGTGCCTTCGTGGTCAGCCTGTAAAATGAGCCTTTCTCTTTAATAGTACAATGGGGGAAGCAAGACCATTTCCTACAATTTACTGGAGCAATCTCTATGGCAGAAAATTTTGATGTCGTTGTGATCGGTGCTGGACCTGGCGGTTATGTCGCCGCGATCCGTGCCGCGCAACTGAAACAGAAAGTGGCGATCGTGGACAAGCAGTGGATGGGTGGCGTGTGTTTGAACGTGGGCTGCATCCCTTCCAAGTCGCTGCTCAAAAATGCGGAAGTGGCGCACACCCTGCGTCACCGCGCAAAGGATTTCGGCTTTTCCTTCGACAACCTGAAACTCGATTACAGCGTGGCGTTCAAACGCTCGCGCTCGAACTCAGACAGGCTCGTCAAAGGCATTGGCTTTTTGATGAAGAAGAACAACATCACCGTCTTCATGGGCGCGGCAACCTTCAAATCGAAGGATACGCTTGCGGTTGCCATGAACGATGGAAAGGCGGTTGAGCTCACCGCAAAGAACATCATCATTGCCACGGGCGCAAGTGCGGCAACCCTGCCCAATGTGACCATCGACGGCAAGAAGATCGTCACCTACACCGAAGCCATCATGCAGGATTCTCTCCCCAAGTCTGCAGTGATCGTGGGCGCGGGCGCCATCGGCGTGGAATTTGCCACCATCTGGAATTCCTACGGCGTGGATGTGACCATCGTGGAACTGCTCCCCCGCGTGCTTCCGCGTGAAGACGAGGAGATCAGCAAGGAACTGACCAAGGAACTCACCAAGGCTGGCATCAAGATCAAGACTGGCGTGAAGTTTGAAAGCATCGCCGTCGCTGGCGACAAGGTGAAGGTAAAACTTCCCGATGAAACCCTCGAAGTGGACCAAGTGCTGGTCGCCACTTCGTTCACCCCGAACAGCAAAGGGCTGGGGCTCGAAGCAGCTGGCGTCAAAGTCAGCGAGCGCGGCTTCATCGAGATCAACGAAAAGATGCAGACCAACGTCCCTGGCATTTGGGCGATCGGCGATGTGACGGGCAAACTCATGCTGGCGCATGTCGGCTCGGCGATGGGCATCATTGCCGCCGAGCATATTGCGGGTCACGAAACCATCACCCTCGATTATGACATGATGCCGCGCGCCACGTACTGTCACCCGCAGGTGGCGTCATTTGGGTACACCGAAGCGCAGGCAAAAGAAAAAGGCTACAACATCAAGATCGGGCGCTTCCCCTTCCAGGCGAACGGCAAGGCGCTTGGGCTTGGTGATTATGCAGGCTTCGTCAAGATCGTGATGGATGAAAAATATGGCGAGATCCTCGGCGCACACATGATCGGTCCCGAAGTGACCGAATTGCTGCCCGAGCTTACCCTCGCCCGCATGATGGAACTCACCCCGCATGAGATCGCACGCAACGTCCATGCACATCCCACCCTCTCAGAAACGCTCATGGAAGCGGCGCACGGCGCGGATGGAACGCCCATTCACATCTAACGATTGAAGATCAAAAGTTAAAAGTAAAAGGTCGGCAAGTATTTGCCGACCTTTTTGATTCTTCACAATATTTTTGGTTATAACTTTTCAACCACCCAAAAATGCGAAAGTCCAAATCCCTTCAGCGGGGTGGCTTCGAGGAATTGAAGCACCGTGCGAAGAATTTTCCCGAGCGAGCCAAAACGCGCGATGATGTTGTCATACGCACCAAAGATAACCGTCCGCTCGATGAACTTCACATTCAAACCATCGAACAATTTTTGCATGTCACTGCGTGAATACACCCGCACATGCGGCGCGAGTTTGTCACGCAGCGCCCGCGGCAGGTAATTCACAAAGAGCTTGTTGCCGAAATAATATTTACCCTTCCAGAAAATTCCGTGGGTTTCGTAGGGGTATCCGCGGTTGGGACAAAAGATGACGACCCGCCCGCCTGTTTTCCCCGACTCGGGGTCGGGACTTCGAAGGACACGGATCATCTCACGGATCGCGGCGCGGTCATCCTGAACGTGTTCGATCACTTCGTGGCTGAGGATCAGGTCAAAGGTCGAAGCAGGAAGCGGGATGAATTCCCCCGCGGCGTTGATGATCTCATCCGAATGAGTCCCCGCCTCGACGGCACGCTCCAGATCATATTCCAACCCGATCACTCGCCCGCCGAAAGCGGATAGCTTTTCGACGTACATTCCCACCCCGCAGCCGTTCTCAAGGACGACACCCTTCACGCGGTCACCCGCGGATTTCAATATCATTTCCAGACGGCGCTGCTGCCCGGCGCGCCAAACATAGGACGGTTCGCCGCGCAAAGCGGCCTTATTCATATCTCGTTCGGTCATAGGAAATAGATTATACCTTGCGCCTTCACTGTCTCTATGCTAAAATCCCGCGCGTAAGGACAACCCAATAAAGAAGACGCGAAGAAGTGGGTAGCCCCCACTTCTTCGTTTTGTAAATAGGAGTAATGGAGTAAGCTGTATGGCTAAAAATGAATTTGCGTTGGCATTCAATGAAGTGCTTGAAGAAAAACAACTCGCCAAGGATGTTGTGGTTTCCGCGATCGAGTCGGCGATGGTTTCCGCTTACAGGCGGGCTGTAAGTGCATCCACTGCCCAGCATGTTGAAGCCAAACTCGACCCTGATACTGGCAATGTCACTGTCTTCGCCGAGAAGGAAGTGGTGGAAGACAGGATCGTCGATGACCGCACCGAAGTGCTTTTGGAAGTGGCCCGCAAGGTCAAGCCAGATGTTGAGGTCGGCGACATGCTTGTTGTCGAAACCACTCCTGCTGACTTTGGCCGCGTAGCAGCACAGACCGCCCGCCAGGTCATCCAACAGCGCATCCGCGAAGCAGAACGTTCGAATCAGATGCAATACTTCGAACGTCAGGTTGGCGAGATCGTCTCCGGTCTTGTGCAAGCCATCAACGCCCAGGGCGCAACCATCGGCTTGGATATGAAAGCCGAAGGCGTGATGCCCAACAACCAGAAGATCCCTGGTGAGAGGCTCAAGCTTCACGACCGAGTACGCGCGGTGGTGATGGAAGTTAAGGATGGAACCCGCGGACCGCAGATCGTGCTCTCCCGCGCCCACCGCAACTTCCTGCGCCGCCTGCTCGAGAACGAAGTGCCTGAGATCTATCACGGCATTGTCGAGATCCGCGCGATCTCCCGTGAGCCCGGCGCCCGCGCCAAGGTGGCAGTCTCTGCCACACAGCCCGGCATTGATCCGGTCGGAGCGTGCGTGGGTATCAAAGGCGTGCGCATCCAGGCCATCGTGAAGGAATTGCACGATGAAAAGATCGACATCATCCAGTGGGATCAGGATCCGATCATTTACATCCAGAAGGCCATCAGCCCCGCGCGTGTGAACGGCGTGTATCTTGCAGACAATGACGGTGCGCGAACCGCGACCGTTGTGGTTGGCGAAGATCAGTTGAGCCTTGCCATCGGACGTGATGGACAGAACGCACGCCTGGCCGCCAAGCTGACCGGCTGGCGCATTGATATCAAATCGCTCAGCGAAGCCGCAGGCGACTCGCTGGCGAAGCTGCAATCCAATGCTGAACTTGCCGCGATGCTTCCCGCCGCTGTGGAAGTCATTTCACAGGTCGAAGAAGTCCTCGCCAAAAAATCAGAAAACCGCCCGATCACACCCGAAGAGTACACCTTGCTCGGTCAGTTCGTGGACCGTGTGGAACGCCGCACGATCCAGATCAAGGAAGACGCCGCCCGCGCAGTGGAAGAACGCACCACTGCCGCCCGCGCAGAGGTCCCTGCCTCAGCCTTCACCATGCCGCTGGAACAAGCCGGACTCAAGGAACATATTTTCAACATCCTGACCGAAGCCAACTACGAAACGGTTGGACAGTTGATGTTCGCCATCAAGACCGACCCCAACGCAGTTTTGGGATTGGCCGGCATTGGCTCAAAAGCCATGCAAAATATCGAAGAAGCGATCGCAGTGCTCACCTTCCCCGAACCCGAACCGGTTGCCAAGGTGGAAGAGCCTGTTGCGGCTGAGTCCGAAGCGGTCACTGCTGTGGCGGTGGAACCTGCCATTGCGGAAGACATCGCCGCTGCGAAGAAGCAGGCCGAAGGCAAGAAAGAGCCCAAGAAGGTCGTCGAAGAAGAGGAAGATGAGAATGCCAAGGACGGCGTCTCATTGGACGAACTGTTCAAGATGAAGCCAGAGATCTTCCAGACCACCACCGATGACGAATCGGACGACAAGAAGAAAGCTGCCGGCAAGAAGGGCAAGAAGAAGGGCGTTGCCCTCGAGTTCGACGAAGACCTCGGCGAAGTCGTTGGCCGCAAGAAGCACAAACGCGGCGACGGCGAAAGTGATTGGGAGTAACCCTTCAGGGTATTGAAGGTGGTCAAGAAACCTGCTCAACGCGTAAAGCATGTACCCCAGCGGACCTGCGTGGGATGCCGCGAAGTTCTGCCTAAAAGGCAAATGGTGCGGATCGTACGTACGACCAACGGGGTACAAGTTGACCCAACTGGCAAACTTGCCGGGCGAGGCGCTTACTTGCACGACAAGCCGAGCTGTTGGGCGGCAGGATTAAAAGGAGCTTTGGCGCGCGCGCTCAAAGCTGAACTGGGCGCAGACGACCGCGCCCGATTGGAAGAATTTATCAATACTCTGCCCAAAGAGGCAGAAACCAACGGGTAATGTATGTGAACGATTAGCCACTCGCTTACAGACATCTCGTTGGGGAATGTAGAATGCGACGAACTTAATAGCACGTATTAAGATTCGCACACTAGAAGGAGGTGGCCTATGAGCAATAACGGAAACAAGATCGAACTACCCGCCAGCATTGTGATTCGCGATCTGGCGCTCAAGATCGAAAAAAGCCCAATCGACCTGATCAAAAAATTGATGACAAATGGTGTAATGGCGACCATTAACCAGACCGTGGACTTTGACACCGCCGCGATCGTGGTCGGTGAGTACGGTTATGAGGCCGTGCCCGAAACCGTGGAAGAAGTGAAAAAAGAAGAAACGGGAGAAGTACCCCTCTGGCGTCAAATGATCGCTGGAGAGAACAGCGCGTTGTTAAAAGCCCGCCCCCCGGTCGTCACCATTCTTGGGCATGTCGATCATGGCAAGACCAGCCTGCTCGACGCGATCCGTCAGACCGAAGTAGCCGCGGGTGAAGCCGGCGGGATCACGCAACATATCGGTGCCTATCAAGTTGAAAAGAAGGGACGCCTGATCACCTTCCTCGACACCCCCGGTCACGCCGCCTTCACGCAGATGCGTGCCCGCGGTGCACAAGGCGCAGACATCGTTGTGCTGGTGGTCGCCGCAGACGATGGCGTCATGCCGCAAACACGCGAAGCCATCGCCCACGCCAAAGCCGCGCGTGTACCGTTGATGGTAGCTCTCAACAAAGTGGATAAAGCCAACGCCAACCCAGACCGTGTTAAACAACAACTTGCCGAACTCGAACTGGTCCCCGATGAATGGGGCGGCAGCACCATGGTCGTTCCTGTCTCTGCCAAACAGAAACAAGGCATCGACGACCTGCTCGAAGGCATCCTGCTCGTGGCAGACAGCAATGAGATCAAAGCCAACCCCAACGGCAAAGTGATCGGTACCGTGATCGAAGCCGAACTGGATAAATCCAAAGGCGTGTTGGCCACCCTGCTCGTTCAAAACGGAACGCTTGAATCCGGCGACATCGTCATCGCAGGGACCGCCTACGGCAAACTGCGCGCCATCACCGACTACAAGGGCAAGCCGATCAAGAAGGCCGGTCCATCCACGCCGGTGGCTGTCATGGGCTTAAGCGGCATTCCCTCCGCTGGAGATATCTTCGAGGTCGCCAACTCCGAAAAGGAAGCGCGCTCGATCGTTGCAGAAAGAATGGAAGCCGCCAAGACCCTTTCGCAGACCAAGAAGAAGGTCTCGCTTGAAGACTTGTTCGCCAACGTGCAAGCCGGCGAAGCCAAGGGACTGAACCTGATCGTCAAGGCCGACGTGCAAGGCTCGCTCGACCCGATCGTTACAGAACTCAACAAACTCGGGCAGGGTGAGATCGGATTAAATATCCTGCACGCCGAAACGGGCAACATTGGCAATAATGACGTGATGCTCGCCGCCGCCTCGAAAGCCATCATCATCGGCTTCAACGTGCAGGCCGATGTGGACGGACGCCGCCTGGCCGAAAAGGAAGGCGTGGATATCCGTTTGTACGAGATCATCTACCGCATGACCGAAGATATCGAAAAGGCCTTGAACGGCATGCTCGAACCCAAACTTGTGGAAAAGGTCATCGGCAAAGCACAGGTATTGCAGGTCTTTGCCGCCTCCAAGTTCGGTCGCGTGGCCGGCTGCAAATGCATCGATGGTGAATTGCGGCGCGGCGCTCGTGTGCGCCTGTATCGCGGCGCAGACATGATCTACGAAGGCGACCTCTCCTCGCTCCGCCATGAAAAGGACGATGTGAAAGAGATCCGTCAGGGCTATGAGTGCGGCGTTGGTTTCAAGAACTTCAGTGACATTCAATCTGGCGACCAGTTGATCTGTTATGTGGTCGAGTAAATAAAAAAATACCATGCCGTCAGGAATTCGCTTACAACGCATTGCGGACCGTGTCCGCCAGGAGCTCTCGGAGTTGCTCATCCGCGAGGTCAATGACCCGCGCCTGAAGAACATCTTCGTCACCGATGTGAAGATCGACCGGGAGCTCGCATACGCCGATATTTATGTCTCCGCCATCGAAGGCGCGGGACGCTCGGCAGAGATCCTTGCCGGAATGGAATCTGCTTCGGGTTTCTTCCGCAAGGTGCTCTCTGCCAAAGTGGAGCTGCGCGCCTTCCCAAGGCTGAGGTTTCACTGGGACCCCACCCCGGAAAACGCGGACCACATCGAAAAAGTTCTGGCTGGGTTAAGAAACAAAAAGTAAATTCATAGGGGATGCGTTCCAAACGCCTCCCCTATTTCTTAATATAATTTGGAGGATACAAATCAAGTGAACAGTCAACTCTCAGGGGAGATAAAAGATAGATTGGATGCAGCGAGCAGGATCGTCATTGCCTCGCACGTTCGACCAGACGGAGATGCCATCGGCTCCCTGCTTGGTCTGGGGCTTGCCCTGCGCGACGCGGGCAAATCCGTGCAAATGGTGCTGGCAGACGGCGCTCCGGCTTCTTTCAAATATCTTGAAGGAAGCGAACTGATCGAAAAGGAACCCAGGGGTGAGCACGATACATTCATCACCGTGGATTGCGCAGATTTCAAACGTACCGGGGGCATCTTTGAAAATTTCGGACAACCCGATATCAACATCGACCATCACAAGACCAATGAAAAATTTGGAAAATTAAATTTAATCGAGGCGGAAGAAGTAGCCACCTCTGCGATCCTCACCAAGCACCTGCCGGAATGGGGATTAAAGATCACCCAGCCCATCGCCGCCGCATTGCTGACCGGGATCATTACCGACACACTCGGCTTCCGCACCTCGAACATCACGCCAGACGCGCTGCGACAGGCCGCGACCCTGATGGAGACCGGCGTGGATATGCCGGAGATCTACATGCGGTCGCTTGTCAGGCGTTCCTTCCCTGCCGCCCGTTATTGGGGCGCGGGGCTCTCAAGCCTTGAAAGCAAGAATGGAATTGTATGGGGTACGCTCACCCTGGCTGACCGCAAAGCCGCGGGATACGGCGGCAACGATGACGCCGACCTGATCAACATGATCTCTGCCATCGATGGCAACAAGGTTGGGATGATCTTTGTAGAGCAGACCACGGGGCACGTCAAGATCTCATGGCGCGCGCTCGAAGGCGGCATAGACGTTTCCAAAGTGGCAAAACACTTTAAGGGCGGCGGTCATGCCGCGGCGGCAGGAGCAGACATTGAGGGGAGTCTGACCGATGTCCAAAAGGAAGTCCTGCTCAAGACGCGGGAATTCCTCGGCCTGTAGAATGAAAAACGGATAAGTAATTTCACTCCGCAGTTGCAAATTCGGACAAATGTGTCATAATTAATCCATCATTGATTCAAGGAGGAATAGATCATGAATAGTCAGGACATAAAGAATGCCATATCAGGCGCTCTTGTGGTCGATAAACCTGTTGGGATGACTTCTCACGATGTGGTGCAGGCAATTCGTAATGGGACAGGCTTGCGCCGCGCTGGTCATACCGGCACCCTTGACCCCCGTGCTTCTGGTGTACTGGTCATTCTGGTTGGTCCCGCAGTACGATTAAGTGAATATGTCTCCGCGTCAGATAAGCGCTACCAGGCTATTATCCGCCTCGGAGGTTCCACCGATACTTTTGATGCGGAAGGCAAAGTGACGCCTTCCAAAGACCCCGTCACCGTGACCGAAGCACAGTTTGAAGAAGCACTAAAAACTTTTATTGGTGAGATCGAACAAACCCCTCCCCCATACTCTGCTGTGAAAGTGCAGGGACGCAAGGCCTACGAGATGGCACGCCAGGGCGAAGAAGTGGAGCTGGCTCCGCGCAAGATCACTGTGCATCATCTCGAAGTATTGGAGTGGGCTCCGCCCGAGGTGGTGATCGATGTGCATTGCTCATCCGGCACGTACGTCCGCTCGCTGGCCAACGATCTGGGCGTGATGCTCGGCTGCGGCGGGTACCTCGTCGGTTTGAGACGCACCAAGAGCGGCAGATTCTCACTGCGCGATTCTGTGCCGCTGCGAAAACTTCAAGAAGCCTTCGCCGCAGGTAATTGGTATCAGTATTTGATTCCCGCCGCAGAAGCGCTCGGCGACTGGACTTCTTTGGAACTCAACCCCGACGAAGTGGAAGCCATTCGTCATGGACATCGGATCAAGGTCGTGGATGACCTGTCTGCCGAAATGGTGTGCGGGATCAGCACCCAGGGTGAGTTGGTTGCCATTCTGGAAGTTTTCGTCACAGAAGACGGCACGCGCGAGTGGCAGCCCAAAAAAGTATTCTACACTTCAGAGTAATCAGAGTAAAATTAGTTTAAGCCGCCGTTAACGGCGGCTTTTTTTATATGACGCAACATTACCGCTCCCTCGAAGAAGTTTCCACGCAAAACGCCTGGCTCACCATCGGCGTCTTTGACGGCATCCACCGCGGGCACCGCGAGATCATTCAAAAACTCACGGCAGACGCGCACGCCAACCATGCTCCCGCCGCACTGCTGACCTTTGAGCCGCATCCAGCCAGCGTGCTTTCAGGGCAGGAGATCAAATGCCTGACCACGCCCGATGAACGAGCGGAACTGCTTGCCGCTCTTGGAATGGACATCGTCATTACCCAGCGTTTCACTCGTGACCTTTCAACGGTTTCCGCCTTCGAATATATGTCGCAGCTCAAGCAGGCTCTCGGGGTCGGTCATCTGCTGATCGGGTACGATTTTGCACTCGGCAAGGGACGCGAAGGAAATGCACAACGACTGACTGAGATCGGCAAAGAACTGGGGTACACGGTCGAAGTGATCCACGCGGTCAGCGATGAAAGCGGAGTCATCTCATCCACCGAGATCCGCAAACTGGTTTCCACGGGGAATGTAGCCGAAGCTGCGAATCTGCTTGGTTACAACTACAGCCTGCGCGGAGAGGTCATCCACGGTGACGGGCGCGGACGCCGCATCAACATCCCCACCGCAAATATCGACTACCCCAAGCAGAAGGTCACTCCGCCCAATGGTATCTATGTTTGCTGGGCACACATCGGCACAGAAAAGTACATGGCCGCGGCCAACATTGGATTCAACCCCACCTTCACGCCCGATAAAACAACTCCCAGCCTCGAAGCGCACCTGCTCGATTTCAGCGGCGACATTTACGGCAGGGATGTGAAACTCGAGTTCGTCACCCGCGTTCGTGACGAGTTGAAGTTCAACTCGGTGGATGCCCTGCTTGAGCGCATCTGGGATGATATCCGCATCACAAGGGAGATGCTCTCAAAAAAATCATGAGGACCCGCGCCGGCATTATCCTTCTCGAAGAGAACAAACTTGCCCTCATTGAACGCCACCGGCAGGGACGGCACTACTTCGCTTTCCCCGGTGGAGGGGTGGATGAAGGCGAAACGCCCGAACAAGCCGCCATTCGTGAAGCGGAAGAAGAGCTTGGCATTCAAGTGAAGATCGTAAAGTTGATCGCGGAAGTGACCTTCAACTTGAACACCCAGTATTATTTCCTGGTGGAATGGGTCGGCGGCGAGTTTGGAACCGGCACAGGCGAAGAATATGGGGAATACGACCCCCAGCACGGCACATACCTCCCGCTATGGATGCCGCTGACCGACGTGCCGACACAGAACGTCCTGCCTCGCGAATTGGCCGAACTGATCGTTCAGTTCGGCCGCGAAGGCTGGCCGCCAAACACAGTGATGATCCACGAAACCTGATCTCCATCAACGAACTGCGGATGAACATTCATCCGCAGTTCTCTTTTTGGGAACAATCCATTCTCTCCTTCGTCTAAATTACACGCCGAAAAAAAATCAAAAGGAGAAGAAGATGAAAACGCAATTCAAAGCACTTGCCCTGTTCGTATTGCTGGGGACTTTGATCCTCAGCGCCTGCGGGGGCGCCGCCGCCCCTGCCGCTACCGAAGCTGCAGCCGCCACCGAAGCGCCCATGTTCGCAATGGATATGGAAATCGCCGAAGCCGCCAAGCAGGAGCCTGGTCAATCTGCCGAAATCGCATCTGCCCCAGTTTACGATGCGAACGCCCTACCCGGAGTGGAATCTGAAAGCGCCGCCTACGCCGCCACGCATATGATCATCAAGAACGGGGATGTAAAACTCCTCGTTGAAGATACCGATATCGCCATTGACCGTGCCACGCAGGTCATCGGAGACCTGGGCGGATATATCATCAGTTCGCGGGTCTGGTATCAGCCCCATTACGATGGCGAAAATTACAAGTACGCCACCATCACCATCGGCATCCCTGTCGACCAGTTCGAGCGTACCCTCAGCCGCTTGCGCGGGCTGGCCGTGAAGGTACTCGACGAAACCGCCTCAGGCGAAGATGTGACCAATCAGTTCGTGGACCTGCAATCACAGGTCGCCAACCTCGAAGCCACCCGCGACCGGATCAAATCCTTCCTGGACGACGCGAAGACCGTTGATGAAGCCCTGCGCATCAATCAGGAACTGGCCAACGTGGAAGCGCAGATCGAGCAGATCAAAGGGCAGATGAACTACCTGCAAGACCGATCCGCTTACTCCACGATCACGGTCAACTTTGAGCCGGTGCTGCCCGAGCTGATTTCAACGCCCACCCCCACCCCGACACCCAATGTCTGGACTCCCGGCAAGACTTTCGACGATGCCCGCAAGACCGTCACGGTTGCATACCAGGGCATTGTGGATTTCCTGATTTGGGTCCTTGTGGTCTTTGTTCCGATCTTCGCCCCGCCCGTGCTGTTGCTCTGGCTGCTGTGGAAGCTCTTCACCCGCAAATCTAAAAAGACCAGTTAGTGATCGTCAGAAAACAACCTGTCACGCCGGCAGGTTGTTTTCTTTAACATGCCCTTAACAGATAAAAAATCCTTTATGGTATATTCTCATTAATGCCTGAAATAATCCTTGTCGTTGAAGATGAACTCTCCCTGCAGGAGACGCTGGCCTATAACCTGAAAAAGGAAGGGTACACAGTGGAAACCGTGGGCGATGGACGCGCCGCGCTCGAAGCCGCCCGAAGACTGAAACCCGACCTGATCGTTCTTGACATCATGCTTCCTGAAATGGATGGATTTGAAGTGGCGCGCATCCTGCGCAAGGAAATGTCCACCGCGATCCTGATGCTCACCGCCCGTGATGACGAGATCGACCGTGTGGTGGGTCTGGAAGTTGGCGCAGACGATTACCTGACCAAACCATTCTCCCTGCGGGAACTTTTGGCACGGGTCAAAGCACAGCTCAGGCGGGCGCGTTTATTGCGTGAAGAAATGGGGAAATCCAAAGACATTGCACCGCCGCACGAAAAACTCACCTTTGACAACCTGACCATTGATCTCACCCGCCGCGAAGTGACATTGAACGGTGAAGCGCTGCAGATCAAGCCCAAGGAATATGAGCTGCTTCTCTTCCTCGCCGAACACCGCCGCCAGATGCTCTCACGTGAATTCATTCTCGAAAGGGTCTGGGGCTGGGATTTCATCGGCGATAGCCGCACCGTGGATGTACACGTCCGCTGGCTGAGACAAAAGATCGAAGCGGACTCCTCCAACCCCACAAGAATTGTCACCGTCCGAGGCGGCGGGTATCGGTTTGAGGGATAAACGCAAACCACCACTGACTTGCAATGAACAATTTATACCTTCCATCCCTGATCTTCTTAATTCTGATCGCCGCGTGGTTCGCGTGGCGATATTATGATTTAAAAAGACGGCTGGAAAAATACACTCAACAGGTTCGCAGTCAGAACCTCACAACAGACATCAAAGGGATCGAGAACCTTTCCAACGCTGTCGCATCGGTGCAAGCCGCGTTCAACACGGAACGGCTGGAGTTGAACACAGAAAACGCCCGCCTCTCCACCGTACTTGAACAGCTTACAGACGGCGTGCTCATCGCCGACGAGAACGGGTTGATCCAATTTGCAAACCCGGCCGTGCGAAGACTCTTCGACACCAGCGAAGTGATCGGGCGCAGTATTGCAGAGGTCATTCGCAACCATCAATTGGTGGATGCATGGAGAAGATGCCAGCTCACCCGTGAACTGCAAAGCGAATCTGTGGAGCTGCCTGCGCGCCGTCAGTTCATTCAATTGATCGCGATCCCCGATTCACATGCCGGCGGGAGTCTGCTGCTGGCACAAGACCTGACCCGCGTTCGAAGACTCGAAACCGTGCGGCGGGATTTCATATCGAACGTTTCGCATGAACTGCGAACCCCGCTCGCTTCGCTCAAGGCGTTGACCGAAACCCTGCAGAACGGCGCTCTTTCAGACCCGGCGGCTGGTCCGCGCTTTCTGGGCAGGATCAGCACCGAAGTGGATGCGCTGACCCAAATGGCGCAGGAACTGCTCGACCTTTCACGCATCGAATCGGGTCAAGTGGAATTGAACCTGGCTCCTCTTGCGCCAAAGAGTTTGATCTCATCTGCCGCGGACCGCATGAAAATGCAGGCAGAGCGCGCCAGCCTCAAACTAACAGTAAAATGCGCAGAGAACCTGCCTCTCATCCGCGCCGACAAGTTACGGCTTGAGCAGGTGCTGGTGAATCTGATCCACAATGCGGTGAAGTTCACCAAGCCCGGGGGCGAGATCACCCTCGGGGCAGAACCAGTTACCGGCGGGGTACGATTCGCGGTGCGGGATTCGGGGATCGGGATCCCAACCGAAAGTCTCTCTCGAATCTTTGAAAGATTCTATCGAGTCGAAAAGTCCCGCACCGGTTCCGGCACGGGACTTGGGCTTTCGATCTCAAAACATATCATCGAAGCGCACGGGGGCATGATCTGGGCAGAAAGCCGCGAAGGCAGCGGCAGCATTTTCTATTTTGTCATCCCACCCAGTTAGCTCATAAACTTTTCCTGCACATCCACAACAGCTTTGCCTTCGGCAGGGATCGGGCGAATGTAGGTTCCATCCGATTCAAGGATGCGCGCGCGCGAGTTGTCGGAGAGGTAGGTATCCAACGCGCGGCGCAGGTATTGGATGTGTTCCTTGCTTTCGACTGGGAATACCACTTCCACCCGGTGATTGAGGTTGCGGGGCATCAGGTCGGCGCTGCCAAGGTAGATGTTTTCCTTGCCGTCATTATGGAAGTAGAACAAGCGGCTGTGCTCAAGGTAACGTCCAACGATGCTGATGACACGGATGTTCTCGCTCACGCCCGGAACGCCGGGGCGCAAACAGCACATGCCGCGCACCAACAGATCCACTTTCACACCGGCTTGCGAAGCCTGATACAAAAGCTGGATCATATCGGGGTCGACCAATGAGTTGACCTTGAAGATCAACCGCGCTTTGCGTCCCTGTTGGGCGTGCTCGATCTCCCGCTGGATCATCTTCTCCAGTTTCTTGCGCAAGCTGACCGGGGCGACCAACAGTTTTCGGTATTCATGCTTGGTGGAGTAACCGGTCAGATAGTTAAACAGGTCAGTGGCATCTGCGCCCATGTCGTTATCACAGGTAAAGAGACCGATGTCTTCGTAGATGCGCGAAGTATTTGCATTGTAATTTCCGGTGGAGAGATGCAGGTAACGGCGAATGCCCTCCCCTTCCTGGCGCACGACCATGGTGACCTTGCAGTGGGTCTTCAAGCCGACAAGCCCATAGACCACATGCACGCCGACTTCTTCCAACGCTCGCGCCCAACCGATATTTGATTCTTCATCGAAGCGGGCTTTCAGCTCGACGAGCACCGCCACCTGCTTGCCGCGTTCGGCGGCTTCGAGCAGGGCTTCCACGACCGGGGCATTGGCACCCACACGATACAAGGTCTGCTTGATGGCAAGCACCTGCGGATCACGCGCGGCGGCGTTGAGGAAATCCACGACCGGATTGAAGGAATCGTATGGGTGGTGCAGCAAAATATTCTCGCCGCGGATCGCCTCGAAGATGTTCGAACCTTCGACATATCTCAATGCCTTGGGTGTGCGCGGTTTATACGGAACGTCCTTCAAGTCATGACGCTCCACGCTGCTGTAAAGCTGCCACAAGCTGCTTAGTCCCAGTGGACTTTCCAGAACGTACACATCGTTGCGATTCACTTCGAGATTATCCACCAGCAGTTCGCGCACGTTCTCAGGCATGGATTCGTAGATCGCCACCTGCACGACCGACCCAAACCTGCGCTTGCGAATGTTCTGCTGCATGGTTTCGAGCAGGTCATCGGCTTCCAGTTCCTGAATTTCGATATCGGCATCGCGCACAATGCGGAAGGGATGCGCAGAGATCACTTCCATGCCCGGGAAGAGATCGTGCAGATTGGCGGCGATCACCTGCTCAAGCCAGACAAAATAATGCTGGTGGGGAATCGTCCCGTCTTTGCGGACTCCGCCCGAAGAACGTTTGATGGGCATCAGTCTCGGCAATGTATCGGGCACTTTCAAGCGGGCGAACTTTTCATTCCCTTTTTTGTCACGGATGACAATGGCAAGGTTCAAGCTGAGATTTGAAATGTGCGGGAAGGGATGCCCGGGGTCAAGCGCGAGCGGTGTAAGGACCGGATAGATCACGTCCTTGAAGTAGGCATCCACTTTTTCTTTTTGGGTCTTGCTGAGCTTTTGATAATCGATGATATGGATGCCGTCTTTTTCAAGCTTTGAGATCAACTTTTTCTGATAGCAGCGCTGGGCGTCGATCATCAGGTCCGACGCGAGTTTGCGGATCGCAGCCAGCTCATCTGGCGGGGTCATGCCGTCGGGAGAAACTTCCATAATGCGGGCTTCCACCTGCTTGCGAATACCCGAGACACGCACCATGAAGAACTCATCCATGTTCGAGCCAAAGATGGCAAGGAACTTCACGCGCTCCAACAGCGGATTGGATTCATCCCACGCTTCTTCAAGCACGCGGCGTTGGAACTCCAAAAGGCTTAGCTCGCGATTCAGATACAGGGTTGGGGAAGTCAGGTCGATGGGAGATGTCATGATCTATTTATTTCCAATATCCACTAAAATGCCGGGCGTAAGCAGCCATTCCAAAACCGCCCTGCGATCATGAAGAAGGTTGTCAGCAGAAAGCCGGCACACACCGCCTTTTTTGAATGTCACATCCACTGCGGCATTCTCAGCGACCAACAACCCAATGAGAGACGAAAGAAAAGGCTGATGTCCAACCAAAACCAGGCTGTCCACTTTGTATTTCTCATTGATATCTGAAATGAGCAGGTTGGGGTCGCCATCGGGGACGAGCATATTATTAAATTCGATCGCATCCAGGTCAAAAACATCAGCAAGAATCTCGGCGGTCTCCTTCGCGCGGACATAAGGACTGCTCACGATCAGGTCGAAATCCGCCCCCAAGGCACGCAGCCCCTTTGCGATTTGACGCATTTTCTTTTTGCCTTTATCGGTCAACGGACGCAGGCTGTCATCTTCGTATCCCGGCGCGCCTTCTTCCACAGCGATCGCATGACGGATCAGATATAAATGCATGTCCAAGCTCCTGATTTAATCTAAAAATTTCGCCAATCATATCATTGCAATTGTGGATTCTCAGCCTGAATATATTTGTTTACAAACTGTTAACCGTCTCTTAGGTTGCCGCTAAAAAAAACGTCGTATCATGTGGATATTCAAACGGAGACCAAATGGAAACCTTACTTTCACCCTTCCTGTTTCTGTCCATGATCGTCGTCTTCAGCGTGGATGCCAAGCGCAAACGTCGTGAATTCCTGAAAAAGCACACACCCGCATAAGTTTTTCTCTCCTCTTTGCCTTTCGGGGCAGCTACCCACGCCACGCGTGGGTAGTTTTTGTTAACGGAACCCATACAATTTCTTAAAACAGCCTTCACAAGGATTTAACAGCAGGCGGATACACTCATGGTTGATAGAAGGAGAAAAACCATGGGACTCGCAGATCTACATTTACACACCATTTACAGTTACGACGGCACAGCATCGCTTGCCGCAGTTTTGGCACGCGCAAAAGCCGCCGGGTTGGACCTGATCGCCATTACCGATCACGACGAGATAAAAGGAGCGCTCAAGGCGCTGGAACTCGCATCCTCCTACGGGGTGGAGGTGATCCCCGGGATCGAGATCACCACCGCCGACGGAGACCTGCTCGCGCTCTTCATCAAGGAAAAAGTGGAAGCCGGGCTGTCTCTGATAGAAACCGTTTTACGGGTACGCAAACTGGGCGGTATTTGCATCGCTCCGCACCCCATGGCAGGCGGCATGGGCATGAAGAGCTTAAAAGCCCGCACGATCATGAAAGCCCTGCGCAACCCTCAAGTGGCAGAGACTTTGGTCGGCATTGAAGTTTACAACGCGACCGCCATAGACCGCATCAGCAACCATTCTGCAAACCTGCTCGCCAGCCGCTTACAGATCGCAAAAACCGGCAGCAGTGACGCGCACGTGGCTGATGCCATCGGATCGGGCATGACGGAATTTGAAGGCAGCACAGCATCAGATCTGCTGAAAGCCCTGAAGGACGGATCGACCCGCATCCGCAGAAATTCAGAGTGGAGTCCCTTCAAGGTGATGGGAAGTTGGGCGGTCAACTACATTGGCAGCCGCCTGCTGCGGATGTCGATCTCCACCAATTGAACACGGCCATGTTGATGTTATGCCTTGCACTCTACCTGTTGATCGCCCTACCCGTTTTTGCGATGATCTGGTCTGCGTTGGTGGTTGCAAAATGGGATGACAAGGAAAGAGGGTACGACCTTTTGGAAGGTCAGACCTCTTCATAAAATCCATAATTAAAAAGAAAGCAAACAGGAAATTGAAAATGAATATTTTGGTAACGAATGATGACGGCGTACTCGCCCCCGGACTTTTGGCTTTGGCGCAGGAAATGCGCAGCCTCGGCAAGGTGACCATCCTTGCTCCAGACCGCAACTGGTCTGGCGGCGGGCATGTGAAAACATTAGACCGCGCCCTGCGTGTGCGCGAATTCCATCTCGAAGACGGCTCGCAGGCATTGGCAAGCGATGGCGCTCCGTCAGACTGCGTGGCGTTGGCCATGCTGGGCTACTTCAAAGAAAAATTTGATCTCGTGGTATCGGGCATCAACGTGGGAGCCAACCTTGGGCATGATGTAACTTATTCCGGCACAGTCACAGCCGCCATGGAAGCGGTGATCGCCGGCGTACCCGGTGTGGCGGTCTCGCTTGAAGTCCCGGAGGGACATATTGGGCAGATCGATTTTCAGCCCGCGGCTTACGCTGCCCGTATCGCCGTGCAAAATGTCATCGCGCACGGTCTGCCCGCAGACACTTTGCTGAACGTGAATGTCCCCTTCTTGAAAGCGGAAGAGATCCACGGCTTTCGCATCACCCGTCAGGGATTACGCGTGTATCACAGCCGGCTCGATGAGCGGGTCGATCCGCGCGGACGCCCCTATTACTGGATCGGCGGTGACGCGCCCACTGGAGTTTCAGAATCGGGCTCAGATGTCGGGGCGCTGGCCGCGGGATTTGTTTCCATCACCCCGCTCCAACTGGACCTGACGGCTTATCGCGCCATTTCGGATCTCAACACCTGGGAATGGCAGGGGCAATCTTCGGAATACTCGTTGTTCATGGATTCGGTGGTAACGACGAAGAAATAAACAGCGTTCATTCATCTCCTCCTTACTGGTCTCTGCAAAGAGACGCTGCCCGCCATACCCGGCGGGCAGTTCTTTTCTTAACAAGACGTTAACCTGTTATTCCATTGCCCTTAAGAGCGGACATTTATCATCTCATCGTTGCATAAATCTAAAGGAGAAAAGAAATGTCCAAAACTGTTCGTTCATTTTTGTTTGTTGTAGTGGCTATGAGCCTCTTGCTCGCCGCCTGCGGCGCCCCCGCCACCGAAGCCCCCGTTGTTGAAGAACCCACCGCGGCTCCCGCCCCCACTGAAGTTCCCGCCGAGCCGACCGCGGTTCCCACCGAAGACCCGATGGCCATGTACGCCCCGGATGCAGTCGAAGGCGACATCATCACCGCCGGCTCCTCCACCGTCTTCCCCCTTTCCGAGCGCATGTCTGAGCTCTTCCAGCAGGAAGGCTTCGCCGGAAACATCACCGTTGACAGCATCGGCACCGGCGGCGGTTTTGAACGCTTCTGTGTGGCAGGCGAGACCGATATTGCGAATGCCTCCCGCGCCATCAAAGACAGCGAGAAGGAATCCTGTGTTGCCATCGGCCGTGAACCGATCGAATTCCGTGTTGGCACCGATGCCCTGGCCGTGGTCGTGAGCGCCGAGAACGATTTCGTCACCGACCTGAGCAAGGAACAGCTCGCCCTGATCTTCTCCGGCGAAGCCAAGACCTGGGACCAGATTGACCCCGCCTTCCCCGCCGAAGCCATTGTGGTCTACTCGCCCGGCGCCGACAGCGGCACCTTCGACTACTTCGTTGAAGCCATTCTCGGACCGCACTTCCCCAACGCTGAAGGCAAGGCCGATAACGCCAAGGGCGAAGAAGCCCTGCTCGCAGTGGAAGGCGCCCAGTTCTCAGAAGATGACAACGTTCTCGTTCAGGGTGTGGAAGGCTCCAAGTTCGCCATCGGCTACTTCGGTTACGCCTACTTCGCCGAGAACTCCGGCGCGCTGAAAGCCATCGCTGTTGAAGGCGTGGAACCCACTCAGGAATCTGTGGATGCCGGCGAATATCCCCTCGCCCGCCCGCTCTTCATCTACTCGGATGCGAAGATCCTCACCGAGAAACCCCAGGTGGCTGCCTTCATCTACTTCTACCTGAGCAATGTCAATGACAACATTACCGACGTTGGTTACTTCCCCGCTCCCGAAGCTGACCTCACCGCATCCATGGATGCGTGGACAGCCGCGACCGGCAAATAAGACAATCTGATCAATTAGGGCTGGCTTCTGAAAATGGGGCCAGCCCATTTCTGCTGTAAGGACGATTATGGAAAAAAATAATTTCCGCCCGCTCGACCTGAAAAAGAAAATGCGTCCCGGCGAAACCGTGATCCAATCCCTGTTATTTTTCGCAGGGATCTTATCCATTTTTGTCACGGTCGCGATCGTGTACGAGTTGGGCAAGGAAGCATGGCTTTTCTTTGGAAACCCCGATGTAACCCTCGGCAAGTTTTTTGGAACCACCACATGGCAGCCAGGAATTGGACATTTCGGAATTTGGCCATTGGTGACTTCCACCCTCACGACAAGCTTCATTGCGATCGGCGTCTCGCTTCCTCTTGGGTTGGCGGCCGCGATCTATCTCAGTGAATACGCTTCTCCCAAAGCCCGCGCCACGCTCAAACCCATTCTTGAGATCCTCGCGGGCATCCCGACCGTTGTGTATGGATACTTCGCGCTGCTCTTCATGACTCCCCTCCTGCAATCGATCTTCGGCGACCGTGTGGAAGTGTACAACATGGCCTCAGCCGGCATCGTCATGGGGATCATGATCCTGCCGCTCATTTCATCCATGAGCGAAGATGCGCTCATGGCAGTGCCGCGCGCCCTGCGTGAAGGCGCCTACGCCATGGGAGCCACGAAATTTGAAACCAGTTTACAGGTTGTGCTGCCTGCCGCATTATCGGGGATCGGGGCGGCTGTCATCATTGGCATCTCTCGCGCAGTCGGTGAGACCATGATCGTGGCGGTCGCTGCGGGAGCGGGTCCAAACTTTACATTCAATCCCTTTCAAGCCGCAGAGACCATGACCGGGCATATCGCCCGCATCAGCGGCGGCGACCTGAGCTACAACTCCATTGACTACACCAGCCTCTTCGCCATCGCTTTGATGCTGTTCCTCGTGACACTGGTCTTGAACCTCATCAGCCAGGGGATCATCAACCGCTTCCGCCAGAGGTACGAATGAATCAGACTCACTACCCCGAAGGTGAAACATTTCGCCAGTCTTTAGTAAAACGATACCGCACAGCCAGGATCTGGCAGGCGTTGTTCCTATCTGCCATGGTCATTGCCATTCTCAGCCTCACCGCCCTGCTCTACAACGTGGTGGACGGCGCGGTGGGATATGTGGCCTTTGAATACAAAAAAGATCCGGCGCAGTTTTCCAACAAGCCTTTGGAAAGCCTGACCCAGCCTGAACTGCTTGACATCCTTAAAGCCAATTTGTCCAAGGGCGCGTACAACAAACTGGAAAAAGAAAAAGCGATGGAGACCCGTTCGAAGTCGGACCTGTACACCCTTGTCCTCGAACGCTTGATCCAGATCGACACCAAACAGACCTGGTCCATGACCGATTCGATCTTCCGTGCAGGCGAGGTCAAAGCTGAAGCCGCGGAAAAATATCCCGATGCCAAATTGGAATTTCGTTCGTGGCTGACGCCGGCGTTCCTGACCACACCCATGTCGTCCAGAGCAGAATTTGCCGGAGTACGCACCGCAATTCTTGGCTCGCTGTGGATGGTGGGCATTGCCATCCTGTTCGCCCTGCCGATCGGCACAGGCGCGGCCATCTATCTGCAGGAATATGCCAGCAAGAACCTACTCAACCGCATCATTCAAACCAACATCAATAACCTCGCGGGCGTGCCCAGCATTGTGTACGGCATGCTCGGGCTGGCGATCTTCGTCCGCGCGCTGGAGCCGCTTACCAGCGGCAGCCTGTTCGGCGTCACAGATTCGAACGGACGCACCATCCTCTCCGCCGGGCTGACGATGGGAATTCTGGTCCTGCCGCTGATCATCATCAACGCTCAGGAAGCCATCAAAGCAGTGCCAGATTCGCTGAGACAAGCCGCTTTCGGAGTCGGCGCGACCCGCTGGCAAACGGTCTGGCATCATGTGCTGCCCAATGCCCTGCCGGGAATTCTCACCGGCAGCATTCTGGCTGTATCTCGCGCCATCGGCGAAACCGCCCCGCTGATCGTGGTGGGAGCCTCCACGTTCATCAGCCTCGACCCGGATGGTCCCTTCTCGAAGTTCACAGCGCTGCCGATCCAGATCTACCAGTGGACCACCCGCGCTCAATCTGAATTTCATTCCATCGCCGCCAGCGCGATCATCATTCTGCTGATCTTGCTGCTCAGCTTGAATGCCGCCGCGATCCTGCTGCGTAATCGCGTACAAAGAAAGTACTAAAACGGAAGTAACTCATGAAAAACACTCAAACACCTGAAATCTCGATCGAAACAAAAGACCTCTCCATTTATTACGGAAGTTTCGCCGCCGTCAGCGGAGTTAACATGCAGCTTGAGAAGCAGAAGATCACCGCCATCATCGGACCGTCAGGCTGCGGAAAGTCCACTTTGCTGCGCGCCTTCAACCGCATGAACGATTTCGTGCCGAACAGTTACGTCACCGGAGAAGTGCTTTTATACGGGCAAAACTTGTATGGCAACGATATCGATCCCGTGGAAGTGCGCCGCAAGATCGGGATGGTCTTTCAAAAACCAAACCCCTTCCCCAAATCGATCTACGAGAACATCACCTGGGGAGCCAAGATCAACGGCTACAAAGGCAGCATGGACGAGCTCGTGGAGCAGTCGCTGCGGGGCGCGGCTCTCTGGGATGAAGTAAAGGACAAGCTCAAGAAGAGCGCCTACGAACTCTCAGGCGGACAGCAGCAAAGGTTGTGCATCGCGCGCACCATCGCCATCCAGCCCGATATCATATTGATGGATGAACCCGCTTCCGCGCTTGACCCGATCTCCACCCTTCGCATCGAAGAGTTGATGCAGGAACTCAAGAAGAACTACACCATCATCATTGTCACTCACAACATGCAGCAGGCAGCGCGCGTCTCTGATTACACAGCCATGATGATGCTCGACAGGGAAGGTTCGCGCTCGGGCACAGTCATTGAATTTTCCGAGACCAAACGCATCTTTACCAACCCCAAAGACAAACGCACCGAAGATTATGTAACGGGAAGGTTTGGGTAACGCCATGTCAAAACCAAGGGTATTATTTCTCTGCACCGGAAACTCAGCCCGCAGCCAGATGGCGGAAGGACTGCTGCGCGCTCTGGCGGGCGAACATTTTGAAGTGTTCAGCGCCGGCACAGAACCCAAGGGGATCGTTCTGCCCGAAGTTCAGCAGGTGCTGCAGGAAGTGGGCATAGACACCGCCGGGCAATGGTCCAAATCTGTGATGGAATACATGGGCAGGGTCAATTTCGGTCATGTCATCACTGTCTGCGCGGATGCGGAAGAGAACTGCCCGGCAGTCTTCCTCAACATGGGAATCCACGAACATTGGCCTTTTGACGACCCAGCCGCCTTCGATGCAGCCCAACGGGTCGATTCCACCCGGCGCGTGCGTGACCAGATCGAACATCGTCTGCGCCTTTGGCTGGTCAATCTGGGTATTGAGCCGCATGAGTATCGTCAGATATAAATCTCGGTAGTAAAATAGAAAAAATATTCATCAGAGGCATAATGATACGAAAAACTTTCGAACACGAAATTCAGCAGGTAAAAGATGAAGTGCTTTTGCTGGGCAGCATGGTGGAGAATGCCATCATTGCCTCGGTGGAGGTTCTCAAGAAGCGCGACATAAAAGGCGCGGAAAAGATCATCGTTGAGGACAAAGAGATCAACAAGAAGCGGTTCGCGATCGAAAACCAACTCATGATCCTCATTGCCACCCAGCAGCCGATGGCGCACGACCTGCGCCTGCTTGCCTCGACCATGGAGATCATTTCTGAATTGGAGCGCATGGGCGACTACGCCAAAGGCATTGCCAACATCAACATCCGCATGGGCGAAGAACCCCTGCTCAAGCCGCTGATCGACATTCCGCGCATGGCGCAGATCGGCACAAGCATGCTGCACCGCGCGCTGACCGCCTTCGTTAAAGAGGATGTGGAAGCGGCGAAGTCCATCCCCGTTGAAGATGACGAAGTGGATGCGCTGTACAACCAGATCTACCGTGAGTTGATGATGTACATCATCCAGGATCCCAAATCCATTGAGCGGGCGAATTGGCTGCTGTGGGTGGCGCACAACCTCGAGCGCGTCGCCGACCGTGTGACCAACATCTGCGAGCGCACGATCTTCATCGCCACCGGCGACATGGGCGAGATCAAATCCACTGACGACGAGTTTTGGAAAAAATAATTTCACTTGAATCAAAAGAGGACACAGCTGCCTGTGTCCTCTTTTGATTCAAGCCGGGTGACGATCAACCCATTCTGCCGGTGATGTAAGCCTCGGTCAGTTCTTCCTTGGGTCTGGTGAACATTTGGGTGGTTGGCGCAAATTCCACCAATTCGCCGAGCCAGAACAAACCGGTGAAGTCAGAGACACGCGCCGCCTGCTGCATGTTGTGTGTGACAATGACGATGGTGTAATCTTGTTTTAATTCCGCGATCAATTCCTCAACCCGCAGGGTGGCAATGGGGTCCAGCGCAGATGTAGATTCATCCATGAGGATCACCTCCGGTTGAACCGCGACCACGCGCGCAATGCACAATCTTTGCTGCTGACCAAGAGACAACCCCAACGCATCCATCTTCAGGTCGTCCTTGACCTCATCCCATAAAGCGGCGCGCTCCAGGCTGCTTTGCACCACTTCATCCAAATTCACATCCATGCCCATCACGCGCGGACCGAACGCCACATTATCGTAAATGGACTGCGGAAATGGGTTGGGTTTCTGGAAGACCATACCCACCCGTTGGCGCAGGTTGACCACATCCATCTTTGGGTCGTAAATATCTTCTCCCTTGAGCAGGATCTTCCCTTCCAGGCGGGTGCCGACAATGGTGTCGTTCATGCGGTTCAGGCAGCGCAAGAAAGTGGATTTGCCGCAGCCCGATGGACCGATCAAGGCTGTCACTTTTTTAGACTGGATCTCAAGGTTAATGTTCGAGAGAGTCTTCTTGTTGATGTTGTAATAAAAGTCCACGTTGTGGACTGAGAATGCAGGCTGGTCTGTGTTCATGGAATGATTTTATCAAAAAAGGCAGAAGGGGGCGGGTGCATTTCGAAACAGAATCAATGACCGGCAAGCATGAGGCGGTATAATTCGCACCGATGAAACGTTTTCTCACCCTCCTTCTTTCAGCATTCCTGATCGCTTCGTGCAGTTCCTCCGGTGAGACCACAACCTCCAATTCTCCCGCGAACTACATTGAGAACAAAGGCTCCGACACCATTGTCAATCTTGCTTTGGCATGGGCGGAAAAATATCAGACCGATCATCCGGATGTGCGCATCTCGGTGACTGGCGGCGGGTCCGGGACCGGTATCGCGGCCTTGGTCAACGGGACCGTGGACATTGCCAACGCGTCTCGCAAGATCAAGGATGAAGAAATTGCCGAGGCGCAAGCCAACGGCGTGGAACCATTGGAGCATATCATCGCGCGCGATGCGATCGCGGTGGTGGTCAATCCGCAAAACCCTGTCAGCCAACTGACCCTGCAGCAGATCTCCGATATCTATAGCGGAAAATACACGAACTGGACCGAGGTTGGCGGTGAAGACCGCCCCATCGTGCGGCTTTCACGCGAGACCAACTCCGGCACCCATGTGTACTTTCTCGAAACCGTTCTACGCCTTGGGAGCAAGGAAGACAAAACTCTCTTTTCAACCAATACATTGCTGCTGCCTTCATCGGAGGGCATCATCTCGGAAGTCCGCGATAACCCGAACGCGATCGGTTATGACGGACTGGGCTATGTGCCCGATGACTTAAAGATGATCGCCATTGCGAAAGAGGAAGGCGGCGAGTACGTGCTGCCCTCGATCGAAACCGTGAACGACAAGACCTATGCCATTGCGCGTGACCTTTACATGTACACCGATGGCGATCCAACCGGCGTGATCAAGGAATATCTCGACTGGATCCTCTCTGCCGAAGCGCAGCAGATCGTGGCAGAGCTGGGGTTCGTGCCCGTGAAATAAAGTAAGGACATCGTACTTTCTTGTCCCTACAGGAGAAACATGGAAAAATCTTTATCGTGGCGTGAATTTATCATCACCAGATTAATTCAATCCTCTGGCTACTCGGCGGTCCTGTTCGTGGCGCTGATATTTTTCTTCCTCCTGCGCGAAGGACTGCCCGCGTTGGGAGAAGTGGAAATATCCACCCTGTTCAGCGCGCGCTGGTATCCCATTGAAGAATACTTCGGCGTGCTTCC
The DNA here is from genome assembly GCA_017985935.1 of Anaerolineales bacterium. Classification (GTDB taxonomy): domain Bacteria; phylum Chloroflexota; class Anaerolineae; order Anaerolineales; family Villigracilaceae; genus Villigracilis. The sequence goes on from JAGNWT010000006.1 coordinate 46,659, forward strand.
GCTCATTAGCGGCTCGTTGATCGTTACGCTTGGAGCCACCCTTGTGGCAGTCCCGTTCGGGATCGGCACTGCAGTATTTATCTCAGAGATCGCCCCGCGCTGGGTGCGTGAAATTCTAAAACCTTTTGTGGAATTGCTTGGCGGGCTTCCTTCAGTGGTGCTCGGCTTCCTTGGCATTCTCGTCGTCTCACCGTTTCTGCGGGTCTTTCTGGACCTGCCAACCGGTCTGACCGCTCTGACAGGTTCCCTGCTCTTGGGCGGCATCGCCGTCCCCACGGTCGTGTCTGTTGCAGAAGATGCGCTGGACTCCGTTCCGCGTGCGTACCGTGAAGGCGCCTGGGCTTTGGGCGCAACCCGCTGGCAGACCATCTGGCGTGTAACGCTTCCAGCGGCCAAATCCGGCGTGCTGACGGCGGTGATGCTGGGAGTGGGGCGCGCCATCGGCGAGACCATGACCGTCATGATGGTCACAGGCAACGCGCCAGTGCTTGCCACGGGGCTGGGCAGCCTGTTCTCCCCTGTCCGCACCATGACAGCCACCATTGCCGCTGAGATGGGGGAAGTGGCGAACGGCAGTGTGCATTATCACACCTTGTTCTTCATCGGCATGGTCCTGTTCCTGATCTCATTTATTGTGAACATCATTGCATCCTCGGTGGTCTTCCGGGCCAAGAAGCGGGCAGAGAGGATCCTGTCATGACAAAGTTCCTCGCCCGCAATCGTCACACCGTTCAGCGGATCGGATATGGCGTCATCACCCTTATGGCTGTGATGACCGTCATCCCCATCGTTGGCACGGTGGTCTTTATTCTGTACCAGGGTGGATCGGCCATCTCTTTTGAGTTTCTCACGGGCTTTCCGCACGACGGCATGCGCGCCGGCGGAATCCTGCCTGCCATCATCGGCACACTTTATCTGACCATCGGCACGGCTGTGTTTTCGGTTCCGCTCGGGATCGCGGCCGCGATCTATCTCTCGGAATACGCCAAAGATAATCAACTGACCCGCATGATCCGCCTGGCCATCATCAACCTGGCTGGCATTCCTTCTGTGGTGTATGGATTGTTCGGGCTTGGTTTGTTCGTGCTCTTTTTGAAATTCGGCACATCCATCCTCGCGGCATCACTCACTCTTTCCATCATGACCCTTCCGGTCATCATCAGCACCTCAGAGGAGGCGCTGCGCGCCGTGCCGCAAGCCTTTCGCACGGTGAGTATCTCCCTTGGCGCAACCCGCTGGCAGACCATCAGCCGCATCATTTTGAAGGAAGCGCTCCCGGGCATCCTGACCGGGGTCATCCTTGGGCTGGAGCGCGCCGCAGGAGAGACCGCGCCCATTTTGTTCACCGGCGCCGCCTTCTTCCTGCCGCGGCTTCCGCAAACTCCCTTCGATGCCACCATGGCTCTACCCTATCACCTCTTCGTCATCTCCACCCAGGTGCCCGAAATGCCGATCCAGATCCAATATGGAACGGCGCTCGTCCTGCTCGTTTTTGTCCTGACCATGAACGTGATCGCAACCGTCATCCGCTCGCGGGCGAGAGCAAAAAGACAGTGGTAAAAATCAATGCGAATCGAAAATCTTAAATGAACAAGATCATTATTGAAAACCTATCTCTTCAATATTCCGACGGAACAGAATCCCTGCGGGATGTGAGCATGGGCATCCGCAAAAACGCGGTGACCGTGCTCTTCGGCCCGGCAGGCGGCGGGAAGTCCACCTTGCTGCGCTGTCTCAATCGCCTGAACGACCTGACCGAAGTGAAGGCCAGCTCCGGGCGGATCCTGATCGACGGTGAAAACATCCTCGACCCCAAGGTCGATGTCATCGCCCTGCGGCGCAAGGTGGGCATGGTCTTTGCCCGCCCTGTTCCCCTGCCAATGAGCATCCGCGAGAACCTGACCTACGCTCTTGAGCTCGCGGGCGAAAAACGAAAATCAAAATTAGACGAAGCAGTTGAACGAAGCCTGAAACTCTCTGCCATTTGGGACGAAGTGAAAAATCGTTTGAACGACCCTGCCATCGCGTTATCCGGCGGACAGCAGCAGCGCGTCTGCCTGGCACGTGTGCTGGCGCTTCAACCTGAGATCGTTTTGTTAGATGAGCCCACGTCGGGGCTTGACCCCATCTCCACTGGCAAGGTGGAAGCGGCGCTCGATGAACTAAAGAAGGAATACACCATCATCCTTGTGCCGCACTCCGTGCAGCAAGCCGCGCGCACCGCCGACTACTCCGCGTTCTTTCTGACCGGCGAACTGGTGGAGTACGGAGAAGGAAAATCCTTCTTCACGAACCCCAAGAAAAAGAAAACCGAAGATTACATCATGGGCAGGTTCGGATAAAAAAAGTGCGGACATAAGTCCGCACTTTTTTTATCACCAAACTCTTTGTAAATTGGAGTTATCGCGCGGCCTGCGCCCCACCTTGGGCATATCGAGCCACTCGCCGTGGATCCTTACCCGCACCACATCCGCAGTAAAGTCTGAAGCGGTCAGACCGTTATTACTGAACAGGTATGATCCCACAGCGTAAATATCCGCCGGGACGCCCAGCTTTTCGAATCGGCGGATCTTCTCAGGGTTGAATCCGCCGGAGACGACGATCTTCACACTGTGACAAAATTCCCGCGCCGCATCTTTCCAAACCTCGGGCAGGCTCCAGTTTTCTGAAGCAGAATCCAATGCCTGGCGGATGTTGAACACCAGCCGCGGATTCACCCCGAGGTCGAGGTTCGGGTCACCGAGCGGCAGGACAGATACATCGCGCAGGGTTCCGCTTGTATCCAACCGCACGCCGTACAGTTTATATTTCTCCGCTTCTTCTTTTCTGCCCGCATCCATCAACTCACGATATTTGGCGAACATGGCATTTAACACGCGCAGAGAGTCGCGCACGGAATCGTTGTTGAAGTCCACCAGCGCAATGCGCGGAATGTTCGCGGGCAAAATGCGCGAGAACTCCATCATGGCTTCGGCAGTATCACCGAGGAAGGATGCGATGGCGGCATGCGCAACTGTCCCGCCGCCCGCGCCGCCCCACCAATCTCCCTGCGCATCGGTCGAGACGAAAGGTCCCAACTGCTGGGAGTGGTCCATGTTGAATCTCTGCACGGCAATGTTGTAGGCGTAACCATCCGAAGCCTGGACCTCATGCAGGTCAAAGCGGGCGGGGAAGAACAACACAGGTTTTCCGCGCGCGGCGGTCAGGGTTTCGTACACGTTGGTGGAAACGCGGCTGGAACGGGTGAGGATGCCGAGGGTCGGTGTTTCAAGCAGCGCAAAATCACGATATCTCCCGCGCACACGGATCACCGGCAGAACATTCATCGGGTTGCCGTCAGGAGACTCGGTCACATCCCCATCCTGCACGGCCCACACTTCCAGTTTGTCTGCGGTTTCCACAAAGCTGTCGTTCTCCCAATAACCGGTGCAGTGACGGAGCATCTCCAAAGACTTGTCTACGCCCACAATGACCGTCTTGCCCAGGCGGCGCGTGAACCATTGCATCTCCACTTCAATATCGCCCACTGCAATATCCTCCGGCGAAATTCCGGCAGGCAGGTTATGGTAATTGCCTGAATAGTTGTACCCCTCTTTGGATAATGCGCTCAACATGCGGTTGATGTTCTCGAAATATTTATCCGAGTACCAGCCGCGGCGCATGCGTTCGATATCTAACTTAAAGGTTTCATTGGTCAGTCGTTTGCCATCAAATATGGACATATTTTTCTCAATTCGTTTATCGATCAAGGAGGAACGGATATTGCTTCATGCGACCGGGTCGGTCGACCGGACGATCTTCATGCCCGCCTCTGCAAAGCGGGCGTACGCATCATTCGCCGCGTCGGTATGGTCCACCACACCAGGCACCACCACCGGCGAGGAACAGTCTTCGAGCAGATAAACCTTTTCTGCCAACGAAGGGTCTGTGGCTTGGATGTCTTCAAGCAGGTCTGAGACCGTCCATGCCACGCAGTGACTCTTCGCCTGCCCGGCGATATACAGGCGATCTGAAGATCGAAGAGCTTCGATGAACTTCAGGTTATGCGTACCGAGGTCCTCACCCATGGGGCCCGCCAGCACTTCGGGCCCGATCACAGAGTAGTTTTCGGTAAATGGAAGGTCGCCTTTGATCTCGAACTCAGGCTGTGAAGTACGCGCCATGGCATGAAAGAAGATCGCCTCCTCCACTGCCGGCACGAGCGCGTGACCAATGCCCCCCAGCATGGCGTGATACGGCCAAATGGTGAGCGCGTACTTTCCCTTACGCTTCAACTCCCCGGCATAATGGATCATCATTTGCTGACCATATTCCGGCGCGATATTAAACCCGGGGGCAAGCGCGGGGTTAAAGATCCACCGTCCATTTTGCAGATCTTCAAGGTGAATATCGGTATACGGCGCGGGATGATTTCCATCCGCATCTACAAAGAAGCCGGGATGAAAGATCTGCTGGACCATGTGCGTGTCCATGGTGGCCGTGATGTGCGTAATGTTTTCCAGATTGCGGTAGATGAATTCACACAGGCGAACGTTATCTTCCACAGAGCCGCGCCCGCTGCGCCCGCCGACGAACAACTCAAAGTTTGGCTGGCAAAAAGTATTCTGCACATCGATCAGCAGCAGGGCGATCCTGCCGTTCGAAGCGGAAGCAGGCGTCAGGTGATGTTGACGCGCCCACTCGCGTGCCTGATCTGCGCGGGCGGCGTAATCCACTTTCCAGATCTCGCCGACGCGGGAAGGGTCGAAAAAAGATGGAACAGGAAGTGTTTTCATATTATGGATAGTATAACGAAAAACAGGCTCCGCGTCACACTGGACCTGGAGCCTGTTTCGTTGTAAAGGAATTAAGCCTGCGGCTGGACGGTCTTGGCGCCGCTCCTGCCGATCGCCGTATTCCGTGTGAACAGGATCGTGACGATGAGCAGATAACCGAAGTAGCCGATCATCTCTGTCAGAGATGGATTCCCGTTGTACCCAAAGAGGGTCTTGAGCAGTTGGCCAGAGACCGAGGTCTCATCCACGACCGGGTTGACATCCCACACATGCTCCACCACCGAGGGAATCCAATTGATCTCATTGAATTCGTGAATGCCATGCGCAACCAGCCCCGCCGCAAAGAGGATGAGCAGCAGGCCGGTAACTTGAAAGAAGCGGCGCAGGTCGAGGCGGACGGTGGTGGCAAGCAGTGACCATCCAAGCAGAATGGCCGTGCCAAGCCCAAGGACAACTCCAGACAAGGTTTGAATGAGGCTGCTGCCAAGGCTCTCGTTCCCTGCAAAGAAGGCCGCTGTGAGGAATAAGGCCAGTTCCACGCCTTCACGCACCACGGCGAAGAATGCCAGCCAGAAGATCGAGTTTCTTCCAGTTGCGTAACTTGCCGCAGCTTTGTTGACGCCTTCTTCAAGTTCACCCTTTAAGTTGCGAGCCTGACCACTCATCCAGAAGATCATCCAGGTCAGAATGCCCGCGGCGAGGAACATGGTAATGCCTTCATAGATCTTTTCGGCAGTGCCTTCGAGGCTCAGCCCTAAAAAGGTGAGCAGGATCGCGGCCAAAATGGAGACGCCGGCAGCAGCAAATGTACCAAGCCATAACGCGGGAGAGAGGTCAGTGCGGCGGATCTTGCGAAGCGCGCCAAGTACAATACCAATGATAAGAGCGGCTTCCAGTCCTTCACGCAGGGATAGCAGGTAAGTTGAGACCATTGAGTTTTCAACCTCGTGTAAATTGGGAATGAAAAACAGCCTATCTCTAGGCTGTTTTATTGAAAAAATTGTATCACGCGGGTCTGGAAATTGACAAGATATTTATCACATTTTTGATAAATATTAGTCATCACAAATAAGGTATGTAATGTCCAAATTAATCGAAAGCCTTACTTCTTGCCGGGACGCCTCTTCCCCTTTCCCTGATAGGCAGGGGCTTTGATCTCGATGAAGTCACACATGCGTTCATCCAACATACGGGTAATTATGCGCTCATCCACCAACCCTTGGTCCATATTCTCTTTTGCCAGCGTGATGACGGTTGGCAATTCTGCGATATAGCGGTAATTCAAAAGCTGGTGCAGTTTTTCGCGCGCCCAGGGAGTTGCAGATTGCGCGCCGAGGTCATCGAGCACCAACAACGAAGCAGTGCGCACCTCATCAAAACGGCGGTCATAGCTGGTACCTGAGTTTGGGCTGAATGCCGCACGCAAATGGTCGAGCAGGTCGGGAACCATCACAAAGAGCGGAGGGTCGCCCAGCCCGGCGCGGTAATTGGCGATCGCCGCAGCGAGGTGAGTCTTACCGCAGCCATAGGTCCCTTCGAAGACCAGCCAACCCTTCGGTTTCTCTGAAAATGCGTGCGCAATTTTGATTGCCCGTTGCAGTGACTTCATCTCTTCAGGGGCGAGTTTCTCTGCGATGCGCTCCTCAAAAGTGCCAAAGGTCTTTGAAGATAAAAGGTCCAGTGAAGACAATTCGGGGTGACTGGTATCTTCCATTGGGCGGCGATAGTCGGGTGCGCTAACCCGCACCACACTGACCAGGTCAGGGTCAGAAAGGCGCGAGCGGATGCGTGCCTCAACCTCATCCAATGCCAGGTTGGTCGTGATGACAGTTGACAGCTTGTTGATGTAGCGATAATTAACGATCTGGAATAATTTTTCCTGCGCCCAACCGGTGGCGTTCTGTGTGCCAAAATCGTCAAGCACCAAAAGCCGCGCGTTGCGGATCTGGTCAAAGCGCGCCTCAAAGGTCGTGTCTTCAGAACCATAGGCAAAGCGCAATGTGTCCAGCAGGTCCGGCACGGTCAGAAACAAAGTGGGCACACCCATGCTCACGGCAAAGTTCGCGATCGCCGCAGCCAAATGGGTCTTGCCGCAGCCATACCCGCCTTGCAATAACAGCCAGCCATTCAAATTTTGTGAATACATTCGGGCGTGATTAAACGCCTGCTCGATCGAACGAGCCTGCATATCACCAAGCCCTTTGCGCCCGCGCGGCTTGAAAGACTCAAATGTCAGTTCTCTTAATTCCTCAAGGTGACTCATCGCAAACAGACGGTCACGCACGCCATCGGTCACAGAGGCGCGGCGGCAGGGACAGATCTCCAGTTTTCCAAAATCCGCATGCCCCACCGGCACATCATGGCGCAAATATCCCACGCCCTGACAGTGCGGGCAGTTCGGGTCACCGGGTAGATCATTTTTTATCGGCGCGTTTGCGGAGCTGCTCGATCTTTCGGTCGACGCTCTGCTGGCCATTTTTTTTATCGTTTCGTCTATCTTGCTTTTCGGCACGGCCTTCTTCCTTCCAACGTTTTAAGATCGCTTCGATATATTTCCAATTACGCTTGTTATTCTCTGCAGACAACTTGATCGCATCTGCCAGCCATTCAGGTGAGTAGGCTTCCTCGGCGTCTTTCAATGTATCTGCGATCAAAGGGGTAAGCGGTCCAATATTCTCTTCATACAACTTGAAAGTGTTCGACCTGTCCTTCGGTGTAAAAATGCTCCCGGAAGACTCCCGCCAATTGCCCTTTGCGAAAGATTCAGCATTGAGCCGCCCGCGCGGTGAGTTGAGGAAGTAGAACACATCCGCCTCATTCTGCGCCTTAAGCAGGGTGCCGCGCTTTACGGCTTTTTCCAGCCCAAGCCGGATCTTCTTAACTTCCAAACCCAGGGACTTCGCCTCAAGATCCGCTTCTCTCAACGCGCGGAAATTTCCATCCATGTGATCGATACGCCAGATGACGTAAAGAGTCACTTTCAGTTCAGCCGCGTCATCGATATCCTTCAACAAATGGATGAACGAATCAGGCAGTTGAGTGAACGTTTCAGAGGAGGTGAACCCGGAAAATTTTTCCATGCTGTGAAAAGGCGGAGCCTCTTACCCTGCAAATTACTCGTTCGGTCTGAACACTCTGGTGGCCGCATTTTCGAACTTTGCCAATGCGCCGCGGAAGATCAATTCCACATCCCCCACCGGACCATTACGGTGTTTGGCGACAATGATCTGCGCCACATTCTGTTTCTCGCTCTCCTTCTCGTATTGGTCGGGGCGATAGATGAACATCACGATATCGGCATCCTGTTCCAACGAGCCCGATTCGCGCAAGTCTGAAAGCACGGGGCGCTTATCGGTACGCTGCTCCACGGCACGGGATAACTGCGCGGCGGTCAGCACAGGGACGTTCAACTCGCGCGCCAAAACCTTCAAACTGCGTGAGATATGAGAGACTTCCTGCACACGGTTGTCGTTGCGGGTGTCCCCGCCCATGAGCTGCAGATAGTCGATGATGATCAGGTCAATGCCGAACTCCATGTGCAGGCGGCGGCACTTGGTACGGAGCTGCAGCGGAGTGATGGCGGGCGTATCATCAAGATAGATATGCGTGTCAGAGAATACTTCGATGGCATGCGTGAACAATGGCCACTCATGCTCCTGCAATTGACCGTTGCGCAACCGCTGAGAGTCGATGCCGGTCTCTTGCGCGATCAAACGCTGCACCACCTGCTCATTGGACATTTCCAGCGAGAAAATAGCCACCTTCTTTTTGTGGGTCAACGCCGCGTTCTTGGCGATCGAAAGCAAAAAGCCGGTCTTACCTTGACCGGGACGACCAGCAATGATCAGCAGGTCCGAAGGCTGCAAACCTGTCAGCATTCTGTCGAGGTCGATGAAACCCGTTGGCACGCCATGGATCTCATTCGGGCGTTTTGCCAACTCATCGATTCGGTCGTAGTAGTCGCTCAACACTGATGAGATGGGCTGAAGGTCGTGCTTGAGCCTTCGCTCGCTGACATTGAAGACGGCTTTCTCCGCCTCGTTCATCACATCGTCAACGGTTGACGATTCATTGTAAGCAATGGACGCGATCTTATTCGCGGCATTGATCATCTTGCGTCGGATGGAGTGACCTTCAACAATGCGGCCATACGACTCGGCGTTCAGCGAAGAAGGCACCTGGTTGATCAGCGAGGTCAGGTAGGCAGAGCCGCCAACTTCAGCAAGTTGACCGCCACGGTCAAGCTCTTCAGACAAAGTCAACAGATCGATCGGGATTCGGTTTTCATGCAGATGCGTGAAAGACTCCCAGATCCATTTATTGCGGTGAATGTAAAAATCATCCGCATCCAGGAACTGGGCGATGTCGTAATAAACTTCGGGGTTAATTAACACCGCCCCTACAACTGCTTCCTCGGCTTCCCGGCTATGCGGGACTGACGTGGATGATGTGCTGGCAGGGACGGCGGAATTATCATCCCCATAGGGGGGTGGTTCGGGGAAATAATCTGTCATTGAGTTGTATCAGGTTGAAGTTTAGGATGAGTCGGGTTTATCTTTATCGGGGTTGTCAATATCCAACTTATCGATGAAGTCTTTGAAGACGGACAGTCTATCATTCCCTTCCTCGGTCAGAGGCGGAGGCGGAGACTTTCTGGCAGGGGCCGCGGGAGTGGTGGTTTCGGGCAGGTCCTGATCGGGCATGGTTCCCGCTGTATCCATCACGCTGGGGTGGACAAGGATCGGCACATGCGCCCGAACAGCGATGGCAATGGCATCTGACGGTCGTGAGTCAATATTGACTTCGCGTCCATCCACTTCGGCCACGATATTGCCGTAGAAGGTTTCATCCTGTAAACGAACGATCTCCACCCTTTGAATGCGGGCATTAAAGGCACCGAATACATTTCTGAGCAGGTCATGCGTCAGCGGGCGGGACATTTCCACCTGCTGCAGCGCAACAGTGATCGCTTCTGCTTCGTACGGTCCGATCCAAATGGTAAGGTAGCGTTCAGTGTTTACCTGCTTAAGTACAACGACGCGCGAAGGCGTCATCAAATGAACGCGGATACTATCGATAATCACTTCAATCATTTCTGACATGGGGCAACTCCAGTGCGCCTATTTTAGCATAAATAAAACAGGCATTGTGAGAATGCGATCATATAAAATTGGGTTTGCAAGAATAAGAAAACACGGCTATAATCCGCCTCGCTCAATTCGGGGCGTGGCGCAGCCCGGCTAGCGCGCTTGCATGGGGTGCAAGAGGTCGGAGGTTCAAATCCTCTCGCCCCGACAGCATCTAAAGAACCGTTCCAAAAGGACGGTTCTTTTTTTATAACACGGATACCATGAACCCGGACGAAGAACCCAGGCGATCTCAACTTAACAACCAATCCATCACCAGCCTGCTGCTCGGTGTTTTGACCTTCATCACTTTTTGCATTGGCTGGCTGCCCTTCCCATTTACAGGGTTGATCTGTTTTCCAGCCAGCCTGCTGCTTGGCATCCTGGCGCTCATCTTTGGCCTGATCTCACTGGGCAGGATCCGCAGGCACAACGAAAGCGGACGTCCGCTGGCGTGGACGGGAATTATCATTGGGGGATTCGTATTCTTATGCATGCTGTGCATGGTGATCGCACTCGCATCGTTCCTGATGGTCGCTCCAGACTCCATTCCCCTTCCACCCTTCCTTGATAAATATCAGATCTAAAAGGGGTCACTTGCGCAACTATCTCCTCTCGGTTATCCTTGCAAACGGGAGTGGTTAGGTCCCGGTGGGTCTCCTGGTCTTCAACACCTGTGGCGGGTCGCGTTGCGGGCCGCGGTGGGTTCGACTCCCATCCACTCCCGCCTACAATCTGGACGATGGACGATCAGCAAAATCATCGTCCATCGTCCATCGTCTGATTTTATAAAGGTAACTTATGTCAATTCCCGAAACTGAAGTTCTAACCGGTTTGGTGGCGCGTATTTTTCGCATTGAAGATGTGACCAGCGAAGACCCCCGCAGGGGATTCTTCCTTCGCTATCGTGGACAATTGATCGAAGAAGATTCCGCCGTTCTTTACGACCGGCTGGCTGATTCGCTCGCCCCACATGGGGTCCAACCCCTGTTCAGGGTCGAAGAGGGACGGCAGGTCATTCGCCTGGCGATCAAACCACCCGAGCCCCCAAAAGACAACATCAATACGAACATCATCCTTTTCGTGCTGACCGTCTTCAGTGTGATGCTTGTTGGCGCCCAGCCCGAGGGACCGATCCCCGATGATTTTTTGGGTCAGTTGCTTGCCCTTGCAAAAAGCATCCTGACCGGCTGGCCCTTTGCGTTGAGTCTGCTTGGCATTTTACTGGCGCATGAACTGGGACATTATTTCATGAGCCGCCATCACAAAACGCCGGCCACACTCCCCTACTTCATTCCCTTCCCATTCAGCCCGCTCGGGACAATGGGCGCGGCGATCCTTATGCGCGGCACGCCCAAGAACAAGCGCGAGCTGTTTGACATTGGTGTGGCGGGACCGATCTCCGGTTTGGTAGTGGCCATCCCTGTTTTGTTTTTGGGGCTATCCCTTTCCACGCTCGGCAGGATCGACCCGAGCCCAAACGGCTACATCGAAGGCAACTCACTGCTTTATTTATTCGCCAAGTTCGTGACCTTTGGACAACTCCTGCCTGCTCCGCTTGAGCCGCAGGGATTTTCCTACTGGCTGCAATATTTTTTCACGGGACGTCCCGTTCCATTTGGCGGGCTTGATGTCTTCATTCACCCCGTTGCCTTTGCAGGCTGGGCGGGAATTTTAGTGACAGCGCTCAACCTCATTCCGCTTGGCACCCTGGACGGCGGGCATGTGATCTACGGTCTGTTCGGCGACAAGGCCAAGAAAGCCTTTCCCTTCATCGTAGGCTTGCTCCTCGTGATGGGATTTTTCTGGAGTGGATGGTGGTTGTGGGCAGCATTATTGTTCTGGCTGGGACGGGTCGGCGCAGAACCACTCGATCAGATCACCGAGCTTGACCCCACCCGCCGCGGACTTGCCTACTTTATGATCGTTGTCTTCTTTTTAGTCTTCATGCCCGTTCCATTCATGACACTTGCCCAATGAAAAAAATTATCCTCTTCACCCTCCTCACCTCCCTGCTTTTGGGAGCGTGCGGAAATTCAAGCGCATCCACCAACGAACCCTCCACGACCGAGCAGGCGGGTACAAAAACCCCAAAGGTAGCCCCAACCCCTACTCCGCAGACCAAGCTGGAAGTTGATAAAGACTCGCTGAACGGATTGGAGATCACAGTTTGGGCTCCGTGGTACGGCGTTGAGTTGGGACTTCTCCGCACCCTTTCCGAAGAATTTAACACCACGAATGAATGGGGCATCAAGGTTGCGCTTGAGAGTCAGGTCAATTTTACGAACCTGTACGAAAATGTCACCGCCGCCCTGCCAACCACAGAAAAACCCGATCTTGTGATCGCCCTACCTGAACACGCATTGGAATGGAACGCGGAAGGCACAGTGACGGAGCTCACGCCCTTTGTCGAAGACCCCGTGTACGGCGTGGACTCTAGCGACATTCCCACCGTGTTTTGGAATCAGGATGTGATCGGCGAATCTCGCATTGCAGTCCCTGCTCAACGCACGGCACGCATATTGATCTGGAATGAAACCTGGGCTGGAGAATTGGGGTTCGACACCCCGCCTGCTGCGCCCAGTGATTTCAAACAGCAAGCCTGCCGCGCGCAGCAATCCATGCTGAAAGATGACACAGCAGCCAACGATTTCATGGGCGGCTGGCTGGTGGATACCGAACCAATGACCGCCTACGCGTGGCTAACCGCTTTTGAAGGCGGCGTATTGGATGGCAGTGACTACCGTTTCCTCACCCCGAACAACATTGAAGCCTTCAAGTTTCTGCGCGAACTGTCTGAAGCCACCTGCGCCTGGCAGGCGGCAGAGACCGATCCGCTTGACGCATTCGCGAATCGTCAAGCCATGATCATCACCGCGAGTCTTGAAGACCTGCCGGGCATGGCCCGCGCGATGGCAAACGCAAAGAGCCGCGACAAATGGAAGGTGATCGCATTCCCCGGCGCGAACGAAGATGCGCTCATTGTTTACGGATCTTCATATGTCATTCTAAAATCCACCAGCGATGAAGAACTTGCCTCGTGGTTCTTTGTCCGCTGGCTGATGGAGAAGGAACAGGATGCGCGCTGGGTGGAGGCGACTCACCTCTTCCCGATCCACACCTCGACCGTTGACCTGCTCGGCGATTATGAGTTGACCCACCCTCAATGGGCGCAGGCGGTTGAACTTCTGCCGCAGGGAGAGATCACTCCACAACTGGCATCGTGGCGCAAGGTCAAAGTGATGATCGGCGACGGCTTCACCCACATGTACCGCATCAACGTCCCCAGCGGACAGGTCCCCGCCATATTGGCACAGATGGAAACCATTGCCCGCGAACTGGATCAATAGATCATTGATTAGTTCTACTTCACTCGATCAAAAATTGCCCTTTGTAAAGTGCAGGAATCGCAATTTATGACCGTGGGTAATATATAATTCGAGCCATGAAAAAACAATCATGGCTCTTTCCTTTTTTACTACTGACAGCCGTCACGCTGTATTCCACCTTCTCCAGAGTTGAGTTGCCCGGTGACGGGTTCTCCACTTTCGGTTCGGAGACCATCCGCGCGGAAGTGGTGCAAATAATTGAAGAAGGTCAGATCGACATGGGCGGACATTCACAAAAATATCAGGTGGCGCGAGTCAACATTCTCGAAGGAGAATACGCGGGCATCGTGATGGAGATCGACTACGGCAAACGGCAGGTGCGCTCGGATGAGTACGACCTCGCTGTGGGCGACAAGGTGATGGTCTCCATCAGCAAGACACCAGACAACGTGATCAACGCCTACTACGTAGACTTTGTCCGCACCACGCCCATCCTCTGGCTGACGATCATCTTTGCCGTGGCGATCATCCTCATCAGCCGTTGGAAGGGATTGCGCGCCTTGCTAAGCATGGCTTTCAGCCTGTACATCATCATCGGCTATATCATCCCGCATATTCTGGTCGGCGAAGACCCGCTGACCGTGAGCATCATCGGCTCGGCGATCCTGCTCGGCGTGACACTCTACCTGACCTACGGCTGGACCTTGAAGACTCACGCGGCGGTCATTAGTATGATCTTTGTTCTGCTCATCACCGGCGCGCTCTCGGCGTTGTTCGTGGTCTTCACCAAGTTGAACGGCACAGGCGACGAGAACGTGATGTTCCTGATGCAGATGATGGAAACGCCGATCAACCTGCGCGGACTTTTGCTCGGCGGTATGATCATCGGTGCGCTTGGCGTGCTGGACGACCTTGTCACCACGCAGTCTTCCGCGGTCTTTGAACTGCACCATGCCAACCCTGGCTTTGGTTTCAAGGAACTCTACAACTCTGCTATGCGCATCGGTCAGGATCACGTGGCGGCAACTGTCAACACCCTGGTGCTGGCTTACGCGGGCGCATCCCTGCCGATGATGTTGATGTTCTCACTCGGGCGCGGAGATTACGGCTATCTGGTCAATTTTGCCTTTATCGCAGAAGAGATCGTGCGGACTCTGGTGGGCTCGCTGGGGTTGATCGCGGCTGTGCCACTCTCGACCGCCATTGCCATCCTGTTCGCTCTCAGGGCTGAGTCGCTTGGGAAATGGGAGCAGTTTCTCGGTCCCGAAGGAAGCGGCGAAGAACATGGGCATCACCATTGATTTTTTTATTTTTCACTCCTCACTGGGCGTGAAAAATGAAACGTGAAGCGTGAATGAAAAAATGCAACCTTTCCTCCTTTCCTGCGTAAAAGTAGGTAGAAAGTCCCATTAAGGAGTACGCGTGAACGAAGAACAGACCTGGGTGCTCCAAGCCCAGCAAGGCAGCGACGAGGCGTTTACCAAACTCGTTGAGACCTATCAAAACCCCGTTTTCAACCTGTGTTACCGCATGTTGGGCGAGCCTGATCTGGCAGAGGATGCCGCGCAGGAGACGTTTTTACGCGCGTACCAGCACCTTCATCGTTACGACCAGAAGCGGTCCTTTGCGACCTGGCTGCTTTCCATCGCGGCGCACTATTGCATCGACCGACTTCGTAGACGGAAATTCTCGATGTTTTCGATGGACGAGGAGGACGATGAGGGCAACACCTTTGAATTGCCCGATCCCGATTCCCCCGACCCCGAAGCGGAAACCGTCAAAGGGCAGATGCGCAGCCGGATCCACGCCCTGCTCAAAGAGTTGGACGAGACCGACCGCGCAACGATCATTATGCGCTACTGGTATGACTATTCGGAAGCGGAGATCGCTGAGTCCCTTAACCTGACAGTGAGTGCGGTCAAGAGCCGCCTGCACCGTTCACGCCGTGAACTGGCCGGGTTGTGGCAAGACCAGGAAACCCTCGCCGAATCCGAAAGGAGAACCTATGAATCACCAGCCTTTTGAAGAATGGCTATTGAACGATAAAAATCTAACCAAGGCAGAGAAGCGGGAGCTTGCCCTGCACCTGCGGGTCTGCCCTCATTGCAACGCGCTCGCTGAGACAGGCATCGCGCTCCGTGCTGCGCCCGCGGCATCCCCCGCGGCTGGCTTTACGATGCGCTTCCAACAGCGGCTTGCCGCACAAAAGATCGCGGAACGCCGCCGCAGGTTGTGGGGGCTGATCGTGCTGCTGGTCGGCGGGGTGGGGCTGCTCGGCTGGTTCAGCGCGCCTTACCTGTACGCTTTCTTCAGCGCCCCCGTGGAATGGATCACCGCCGCTGTCGGCTATTTTCTATTCTTTGTCACCTCCCTGAAAGCGTTGACAGAGGCCATGTCTGTGATGCTCAATGTTATGCAAAACTTCCTTCCACCGTATGCCTGGATGGTGCTCGCTTCTGCGCTGGGCGGCTTCGGTCTGTTATGGATAGTTTCAATCTGGCGGTTTAGCAACCGCGCCCCGCAAGGAGTTACAACATCATGAGAACAAAATTGATCAGCTTATTTCTTCTGTTCACGTTACTGCTCATCCCGACAGGGAACGCGTACGCCCAGAGCCCCAGCGGAGATATCATCCGCATTGGGGAAAACTACACACTCAAAGAAGGCGAGACCCTCACTGGCAGTTTGATCGTCATTGGCGGCAATGCCACCCTTGAGAAAGATTCCAAGATCACCGGTGATGTGGTCGTGATCGGCGGTGAATTGACCGTCGATGGCGCCGCGAAAGGAAACATTGTCATCATCGGCGGGAACGGCTCGGTATCAAGCAAGGTCGGCGCTGATGTGGTCGCGATCGGTGGTCAGATCACATTGACCGAAACCGCGGTTGTCGGCGGGAACGTGGTCACGATGGGCGGGCAGGTCGAACAGGAACCTGGCGCCGAGGTCGCGGGCGACATCATCAATAACGTGGAACCGATGGTCGAGATTCCCGATGTACCCAACGTACCCAATATGCCGAACACTCCCAACACGCCCAATGTGCCCAACACTCCGGATGGACCGAACGTGAACATAGACTTCAACCCGTTCTGGGAGATCGTGACCGTGCTTTGGCGCGCAGTGGCTGTTGCCGCAGTTGGCATGCTGCTGACCCTCTTCCTTCAGCCTCAACTGGAACGGGTGGCAGATGCGGTCACAAAACAGCCCGTGATGGCCGGCAGTTTCGGTCTGCTCGCTGTGGTTGTCACCCCGCTTGCCATCATCATCATGACCGTCACGCTGATCTTGATCCCCGTGGCTTTGTTGGTGGCGCTGATCATTCCGCTGGCTTGGCTGTTCGGCATGGTGGCTCTCGGCCAGGAAGTTGGTGAGCGTTTCACCAAAGCCATCAACCAGACCTGGGCGCCTGTCCTTTCGACCGGGTTGGGAACGCTTATACTCGTGTTGGTGACCGGCTTCCTCGGCTTGATCCCCTGCATCGGCTGGCTGTTATCCTTCCTTGTCTCACTCTTCGCGATCGGCGGCGTGGCAATGACCTGGTTCGGCACCCGCTCCGCGCCCGGTGCCACTCCCTCCGTGACCGCACCCGTGGAAATTCCGCCCGCTTCCTAAGGCATTTTTCTCCTCCAAACAGGGGTAAAATCCCTGTGATATAATGCGCCCGCCTCGGGGAAAACTCCCCGGGGCGGTTTTCATTATGGAGGAAAACATGGTCAAGCACGAGATTCCGAACACCCCCACCCACAACACCCCACCACCTCTGATCGAGGTTTCAGGTACACATCACGAAATGGGACGCCAGATCGGCGAAGCCGCCCGCGGGCAGATACAACACAGTGTTGAAAATGCGCGCATGTTGATCGACGCCGCCTACAACAGCCTTGAGCTCACCTGGCAGGGAGCGCAGATCCAGTCACGCAAGTATCTGCCCTTTGCCGAAGAACGATACCCCCAATATGTGGATGAAATGCGCGGCATTGCCGAAGGCGCGAACGTCGCCTTTGATGACATCGTTGTTCTCAATGTGATGGAAGCGGTCACGACCGATGCCCTGCATCTCACGCGCTGCACCAGCATGGCGGTCAACGACCAGCGCACGGCAGATGGGCACATCCTCGCGGCGCACAATGAAGATTGGATCCCGGAAGACGAGAATGACGTGTTCGTCGTTTCTGCCAGGCCGGATAAAGAACCCCCGTTCCTTGCCATGACGTATGGCGGGCTGCTGCCCAATGTAGGATTCAACGCCTATGGCATTTGCCAGCTCATTGACTCCGTGTACCCAAGCGACTCACGGGTTGGGATTCCGCGTCTGGTCGTGGCGCGGGCAGTGCTCTCCTCGCACCGCATCTCCGGCGCGATCGGACGCACGCTCGTTGAACAGCGCGCCGCCGGCTACAATCACATCATCATCCATGAGAGCGGAGAGATCTACTCCATTGAAGTGTCTGCCCGCAAGTTTGAAATCCTTTATGCCCACGACGGGTACATGGTGCACACCAATCATTACCTCGACCCGCAAATGAAACAGGTGGAAAAGACCCCTGAAGAATTGTTGTCTTCCCGCGTGCGCTACTTCCGCGCCTCTCGCCTGCTGCGTCAGAACGACCAGCACACCATCAAAAGCCTGCAAGCCATTCAACAGGACCATGTCAACATCCCCAACTCGATCTGCAACCACAACATCGCGGGGCTTGACCCTCTTGACCGTGAAAAGACCATCAACGCAATGGTGATCGACCTGACTATGCGCGAGATGCACATCGCCTGGGGCAATCCCTGCGTCAACGGGTATCATACTTATCATCTGAATGCATAATAAAAAGAAGTCCTCTCAATTGAGAGGACTTCTTTTTATTTTATTGGCTTCCTTTACGGGGTCGTATATTCCACATGCAGCAGCGGAGCGCCAGCGGCGTTGCCTTCAAAAGCATCCGCTGCCCGTTTGCCGCTTGAGCCGGTGATGATTATCACCATGGCATTCCCGGAATTCCAACCCGATTGATTCACAAGTTCCTGCACAATGCTCTTCAAATTCGGGGTACGTTGGAAAACGCCCGCTTCTCCAATGGTCGCCCACGGAGCAGGAGACCAGGTCACCTTGTTGGTCGTGCGGATCCTCTTCGAGACATTACGAGATACGCTGACAAAAGCCGCAGGGTTTGCGCTGGCTTCGCCGCTGATCGCCAGGGTGATGGATTGGGTGGAAACATCGTTGACCCTGAATTGAATGTACGCATTCGTGATGGTCGCTCCCTTGGGGATCTTAACACCCGTGAAGCGGATACCGACCAACTGGGTACTGGTGTCGTAAATCAACTCAAGGTCACTGCTGCTCACATACATTCCGCCGGAAGATTTTTCTTCCACATCATCGGCGCCGGAAGAGACACGCACATCAATACTGCCGGTTGTGCTGGGCGGCGCTACAACCGTGGTCGTAGGTTGAGGCTGGGTGGCAGGCGTGTTGGTCGGCTGCGCTGTAGCAGTGGGCGGAACGGTGGTGGGGGTTGCCGGAATCTTGGTGGGGGCAATAGTCGGCACACTGGTCGGCGGAAGTGAAGTAGCGGTCGCAGGAACAGTTGTGGGCGGCTGGGTGACCGTGGGAGGGATCGATGTAGGCGGCACAGATGTCGGGGCAGCAGCCGCGTACGGGTCATAATTGGCAAATTCCAGGCTTTTGACCGTCAGGCTCATGGGGTTGAGGTCCTGGCTGGCGGCTCCATCTATCCCAGCTACGATGCGGGTCGCAACTCTTTCAGGGACGGCCGTTGTATCTGGCGACAATCTTGCTACGCCTGAAGCCACAACCACACCATCGACCTTGAAGTACCACGGTGCAGAATTGGCAAGGTCACCTGCCAGCTCAAAAGTGTGATCGCCTGTCGGCAGGATGCTCGGGGCAGTATAGAGCGTGGTCACTGAGACGGTTTCATGATTGACGAGGATACGCAGTTTCTGGTCACTGTTCATATAGACCGACACGCGCAGCTCATTCGCATTGACAGCGCCAATGGGAGCGCCATTCAGGGTGGTGGGATAGTTATCGGTCGAGAGGATGCGAAAGCCTGCCTTATGCTGGGAATAGAAATCGGGCGGGAAGTTCACAACAGCGCGTGTATAGAAATAGGTGAGAGCGACGCCATCGTTCTCTGGCAGTTTGTATTTGAGACGGGCATAATGAGTGGAGGCATCCACACCACCGGCTTGTGTAAGCCAGCCGTCTGCCATGGGAGTAACTTTCTCAACTGTGCCGGAAGTCTCAAGTTTCAAACCAACGGCGTTGGTCACGTCAAAATATTTTCGAATGGGAGCATTTACGGCCGCGCGGGATGCAAATGCGTCTGAGAAGGAAGCTATTGTCAACGCGAGAGCGCTAACGATCGCAAAGATCTTATATAGAATTTTTTTCATGTTTCAACTCCTTACCAAAAAAAATCACCCGGTGAACTTAGCCGGGTGGTTTCCAAAAGAACTGGTAACCTGGCTGTCATGGCTGTTTTTCAGCGTTAGATCCACGGCTTTGCGCCCCCGGCTTTCGCCGGGTTTGCCTTTTTCAATTTGATGTTGTTAATGCACGGAACAATATCGAGGCTGCTGTGAGTGCGTTACGTTTTTTATGATAAGACTCGGAATTGTTTTGAGCAACATAAAATCCCCGCTTTGACTCTACAATAATAAAAACTGAACAAAAATGAAATTAACAGACAAAAATTTCGGCGTGTTTGACGTAATTATGCAAAATAGATTAATTTTCAATGTGAGTTCTTTCAAAAATG
Organism: Anaerolineales bacterium; assembly: GCA_017985935.1. Lineage (GTDB taxonomy): Bacteria > Chloroflexota > Anaerolineae > Anaerolineales > Villigracilaceae > Villigracilis. The sequence goes on from JAGNWT010000006.1 coordinate 66,671, forward strand.
AAATGAGCAAACATTACATTTGTCTCATTCACAAAGCAACAAGTCACACACAAAAAATCGGTCTGCAATGAACTGCAGACCGAAAGGACTTCATAAGAGAAGTTGGAAGATCCTATTTAGCTCTATAAAGCTTGTTGGCTTCTATATAATCGTACACAGCAGGGGTGACATAGTATCGATACGCTTCCCCGTTCAACACCCTGCGGCGGATCTCTTGCGAGGATAAATTCTGGAGCAGCGCGTCAATAAAGACGACTTTCTCCGTCAACCCGGGGATGATCTGTTCCAAGGCGGTCATGTCGAACGGCTCGCCTGGACGGCGCATCACACCGATCTTGTAAACCGCATGTACCAGTTCAGGGTAGAGCCGCCAGGTTGGCAGATCGCGAAGTGAATCCCCGCCCAACAACAGCACGATATCGGCATCCGGCTCCTGACTGGCAAGCAAGCGCAAAGTGTCTACAGTGTAATGCGGTCCGGGTCGGTCGATCTCAAGATAAGAGATCTCAAAAAGAGGATTATCCGCGATCATGCGCTTTAGCATTTCAAGCCGATGCGGGAACGGTGTCTTTGATTGGTCGCGCTTGTGAGGCGGATCAGGTGCGAGCATCCACAGCAGACGCGACAACCCAAATTGATGAGCCGCCTCACTGGCAAGGATGAGGTGGGCGATATGAGGCGGGTCAAAGGTTCCGCCAAAGAGTCCGATCTTTGTTCGTGACATAAAAAATACCTTAGACCACCTTCGCCGCACCGCCGACACCCGCCACCAACACATTGCTAACGCCGGGAATCTCACGCAATCGTTTTTCCACTTCTGCTTTGTACTCGCCCAAGCACAACACATGGACATTCGCACCAGCATCCACCGTGTAGCCCACGGGGAGTCCGCTTGCGCGCCATTCACGCACCTGATGAAAGATCTCCACTGTGGCAGACTGCCAGTACATGAGCGGCGGGTTGGAGGTCATCATTACTGAGTGCATCATGTCTGAGTCGTGTTCGATGACATTGGCAAAGGCTTCAAAGTCTTTTCTCAAAATCGCATTGCGGCAGATCTCAATTCGGCGCGGAGCATCTGCCACCCGCGCATTTTGCAATGGGCTCGTCCCGGCAATGGCATGACCTTCCGTGGAGCCGGTCTTTTTGTGCGCTGCGTTCACAATGGCAACACAGTCCGCCAAATTCCAATGCGCAGCGGGTGCGATCGAGAACGCATAAGAGTCGCTTTCAGCCTCGCCCATTTTCCACTCCACAAAGCCGGCTGGGATGGAGCGGGAGGCGGAGCCTGATCCACGCCGCGCAAGGACAGAAAGTTCAGGTTCGCTCAAGTCAAGTCCCGCCGCTTTGGAAGCCGCCAACGCCAATGCCGCGAACGCCGCGGCAGAAGAAGCAATGCCCGCTCCGGCAGGGAAGTTATTCTCGCTGGTTACCTCAGCACGGTCTTGGATTCCCGCCTTCTCTCTTACAAGATCAAGGATATAGGAGACGCGCTCCAGTCCCTTATCCTTCACCTCGGAAGAGTTAATGCTCAGCGAATCGTTTTTAGCTGAAGTGAAGGCTACCGTTGTACGAGTGAACAATCCATCCAGGTTCATGGAGATGGATCCATTGACGGGGAGGCGCAGATTATTATTGCGATTGCCCCAATACTTAATGAAAGCAATATTTGGATTTGCTTGGGCAGTGGCAGAAGAAGGTTTCATGGCAATTTTTCGTTGAATATCAGTGATTTTTATGGCAATTTAGTACAAAATTGATGGTTCTCTTGAGCTAACATAGCAGGCTTCATATTTTGGGGAGACAAATCAAGTTTACCATGTTGATAATCTCGATATTGCATGAGCATCAAACGATAATCATCTAATAAACAAAATATACCTATTGATCAGCACAACCAATGAAGCTTAACCCCTTCCTTGTTTTTATTGGGCTAACGCCAAGTTCGCACTGTTTTTCTTTCTAATACATCTTTGCGCTTAAGCAAAGATGCTTTTTTTGTTTCATAGATAATTGAAACCGCCGCTCCCTATGGAGTTGACAGATTTTCTCATACAATAGACCAAATTAAAACTGGAGACTTATGAAAAAATATTACCTTCTCTTATTAACTCTGGCTCTGCTGCTCCCCTCTGCCTCTGTGCTTGCTGAGGGACAATTTGATTACATTGTTATTCGAGGGTTTGGAATTGTCGAAGATATCAATATATCCAACCCCGCGCTAACACAGAACTATTATGCTTTTGCCGATTTCTCAAAAGGGGAGGTCAACCCGCCCGCCGACCCTGGGATTGGTTATCAGGTGGTGCGCATGTATGCCAAAGACAGCAAAGGCGTTCCCTACGACCAGTTACATTACTATCCCGACAGCGGATATGTTTTTTACGACGGCATCGTGAATGGATATTCTGAATTGGGCACAAAATGGTATCTTGCCAACCCCACGGTTGAAGAACCTTTCCGCGCGGCGCTGGCTGAAAATGCGCGGCTGACTTTTATTCCGCTTGCAATATTTCTTGCATTGCTGGCGGGTTTCCTTGTGTATTATTTCAAGAAACCAAAACAAACAGAGTAAGACGTTACTCAACAAACCGAATACAAAAGCATTTACCACGGAGGCACAGAGGCACGGAGTTTTTAATTCTCTGTGCCTTCGTGTCTCTGTGGTTATTTTTTTATCTCACTATCACTGCATCACTGCTATTATCGTAATTGAACACAACCACCTGTGATACATCCAGCACAAGTGTATCAGAGAAGACGGTGCGGAAATCTTTATCGTCATCTTTCAACAGCATCTCGATTTGATGTGAACCTGATGGAATGGAAATAAACTCCAGCGCAGAGATGCGCCCGTTACCGCTGACACCCGAAGGTTGATAGGTTTCTTCCAAGACAGTCTTGCCATCCACGACCAGCCGAATGCTGACGGGGTAGTGCGTGCCGCCGAAAATCTTTTCCGCATCCGCGCCTTCGGGCAGGGTCATGCCTTCGGGAATATTGGCGGAAGAAATTTTTCCCTTCAAATCCAACGCAACGCGAATGGCAGAGCCTTGCGCCGCAGACATTCCAGCGAGAACGTCCAATGGAAGCGCGAGAGCAAAAATCGCAAACAAAATCAGTGTCCCCACCAACGCGCTTACCAGCGAGGGCATCAACCTACTGCGCTCCTTCAAAACAGGCAGTACAGGCGTAGACTTCTTCGCCTGCCTTTCGGGGCGATGCAAATCATTGAGAAAATTCAAAACCGACTTCGATTCGCCAGGCGTTGTCTCCAGCCAGTGCAGTTCCTTCGTCACCAGCGCAGGTCGCATGTGCAAACGGTTCGCGATCCAATGCGCGTCTTCGCGGAACACGCCATCGTCATACGGCGGAGCCAACAGCAGGACATCGCGCGCACCTTCATTGTGCAGGGATTTGATCCACTCGATGTTGACCGCGCTCACGCTTGGCAACACTGCCGTGATGACGCGCGCCGCCTCTTTCTCACCGATAGTTGATACAGCAACAGGTACATTTTCTTTGCTGACGTTTAATTCCGCAGGCAAACCGCCCAACGCTTCATCCCGTTGACTCGCAAACAAGATCGTGACAGGGCTGCCGCTTTTCTTTTCCTGAGATAATGCGCCCTTCACCGCGCCAAAGACCTGCTCCCCGTTGTAACCGCCATTCAAATCAATCGCATCGGTAGGACAAGCCCCCACGCAAATTCCGCAGCCTGTGCATTGCGCGGCATTGATGATCGCCAGTTTGTGATAGCCCGAAGCATCATTGCGGTCTTTCATGCGAATGGCATCGAACGGACATTCGGCGTAGCAAATGTTACAGCCAGTACACTTTGGATCGGTAACAGAAGCAGGTCCGAGGTTACGTCCCGATGCGATCCAAGGGAGCAGGAACAAACTCCCGCCGACGAGAATTGCCAAGCCCCAGAAAATCCAATTCCCAAGAGAATCGATCAAAGGCAAAAAGCCCAAGTACAGCGCATCCATCGGCACGGACGGAATCAGGTGCGAAAGATCCGCGGGCATTGCCGATTGAACAGGCTTGATGAGCGAAAGAATCACAAGCCCGATCACGGCTTGAATGCTGACCCAACGCGGTGACCACCAGCGTTCACGCGAGAGGCGCAGGCTGTGAATATAAATGCCGAGAAAACCGATGAGCGGTAGAAAGACATGCAGAAAAAGAATGATGACGAAGTTGGAGAACGTGCGCGATGCGAGGTCAGGCGCAACGTAGGTGAGACCCGATGTGCCTGCCAGATATTGCATCATGTATTCGGTCATCCATTGTGCGCGTTGGTCCCAGATAAGCCAATAACCCATAGTGCCCGTAAGCCAAACCAGCGCAAACATAATCCAGCCGCTCGTCCACGCCAGCCAGCGTTGACCCCAGAAGCGGTCGCTGAATAACATTTTGAGCAAGTGCAAAACGATGAGCACGATCATTCCATCGGACGCATAACGATGAATACTGCGCATGAGCGAGCCGAACCAATTCGAGTCAATTTTCTCGACAGTTTTATAAGCCACGTCCAGTCCGGGGCGGTAGATCATGGTGAGATACGCGCCCGTCGCAATGAGGATGATCAACATGAAGATGCTGAGCGTGCCAAGGTGATACAACGGGTTGAAATCGGATCGCGTGAATCGATTGATAAAACCTTCAAACTTTGTCCATGCTTTTTCAAGAGCGCGTAATGTTTTGCGTTGAGCGTAAGGATTACTAAGTGTCATGTATTAGGTTCCAAGTACCAAGTTTTGAACCGCAAAGACCGCGAAGGTCGCCAAGAAAATATTTTTTTCTTTGCGCTCCTTGCGTGCTTTGCGGTTATTTTTCTTCTTCCAACAACGGAAATTGATTCATCTTCATCGCGTTGGTCGTGACGAAGATACTGCTTGCCACCATCGCAAACGCGGAGAAGACAGGCTGTAGCAAACCTGTCATGGCAAGACCGACTCCGATCAGGTTATAGATCACTGCCCAGCCGAGGTTTTGCCGCACGCGCTTCATCGACTCGCGAGATATATCCACCAGCCAGGGGATGACGCGCAGATCATCGCGCACAAGCACAATGTCGGCGGCGGTACGCGCCACATCCGTGCCATGATTCATCGCGAGTCCCACGGTTGCGGCGGCAAGCGCAGGTCCGTCATTAATTCCATCGCCGACCATCGCGGAGTTTTCCATCAGCCGATTCATTTTTTCATCAGGGCTGAGCGCGGCGCTGACGGGAATCCCCAGCGCCTTCTGCCATCGCTCGCCTGCGCTGGTTTCATCACCCGTCAATACACCGAGTTCCAGCCCGCGTGATTGCAATTGTCCAACCGTTTCTTTCGCCTCAGCGCGGATTTTTTCACCGAGTGCAAGAATGCCCGCCACCTGACCATCCCAACCTGCATACACCACGATATGCCCCGCCTCTTTCCACGCCTCAGCCTGTCGACTGATCTCCGTGGACATGCTCAACCCTTCGGCAAACATGAGACGGGCAGAACCGATGACGATTGATAGTTGGGCAACTGGCAATTGACCGACAACGCCGAGGGCTGGGAGGACTTTGAATGACACAGGCTTTTTCAATTCAACCTGCTCTGCTTTTGCATATTCCACAATCGCCTTCGCCAGTGGATGTTCGGATTCATTTTCGACCGAAGCGACGACTTGAAGAAATTTCTTGCGGCAGCCTGCTTTCTTATCTTGATCGCCTTCGATGAAAATACCCTGCACTTTCATCGGTAACTGACTCAGCGTGCCTGTTTTATCGAAGAAGATTCGCTCCACTTTGGCGAGGCGTTCCAATGCGCCTGTGCTGCGTAATATCGCGCCAGATTCGGCGGCGCGTTCCAGTGACAGCCACAAGGTCAGCGGAGTTGCCAGCCCCAGCGCACACGGACAGGCGATCAGCAAAACGGAGAGCGCAACCATCAGCCCTGTTTCCAGCCCTGAGATGGAATACCAGATTAGAAAAGCAATCGTTGCCAGCGCCAACGCCAGCGGAGTCATCCACGCCGAGAGTTTGTCTGCCATGCGTTCAAGCGGAGAACGCGCCCACAACGCCTCATGTAGCAGCCGCCCAATTTGCCCTGCTGTTGTTAATTCGCCTACTGCCGTAGCAATGACCTCAAAACTTCCATCAAGACTGACTGTACCCGCCTGCACCTTATCACCTTCACGATGCGTCACAGGCTTGGGTTCGCCCGTCAACAATGATTCATCCACATCCCCTTCGCCGATGGCGATCAGTCCATCCACGGGAAAGCGTTCGCCAGGGCGAATCCGCACGCGCATCCCTGCTTTCAGTTCGGAGACTTTCACCGTCACATCACCTTCGCCAGAGACCACAGTCGCTTCATTGGGAATTTGTTCCAACAGCCGCGCCACCGCCTTATTGCTGGATTTATGCGCCTGCATTTCAAGCCAGCGTCCGATTGAAACTAAAAAGATGAGCATGGTCGCTGTGTCAAAATACAAACCGCCATGCCCCCAAATTAAATTCCGCACCGATAACACATACGCCGAAAACGTCCCGATCATGATGAGCGTGTGAATGTTGGGTTGTCCGCGCAAGAGGCTTGCAAACCCTGCACGCAGAATCGGCAGTCCCAGCAAGACCAAAACAGGAATGCTCGTAACCAGCATCATGATCTGAAAAAAATGCACCAGCCATGCCGTCTCAGGGCTTGCCCAGCCGAGCAGTTCACGCGCATAAATTCCGCCGCCCACGATCATGTCGTGCAGCACCATCACACCGCCGATCAACAACCGTGTGAAAAAAGATTCTTCTTCATCACGTGGCTTTTCGGTGGGCAGTGTGGCTTGATAGCCCAACGAGCGCACGCGCTTCTTTAGCGATTTGTGATTGGTGATTGTTGAGTCGAAGGTGATGTTTGCTTGTTGTTGGATGAAACTCACCTCTGCGCTAACCACGCCCTTTGTGCGTTTGAGATTCTCACTCACCAGCCACGCGCAGGATGAACACCACATGCCGCCCAGCGTGAGGATGACTTCACCGCTTCTTTCTGGAACTTGAGCCTGATTCTGTTCTACAGCAGGACTCTCCGCCAGAAGCGCCGCCACCTCTCTGCACGATGGACAGCAAAATACATCCCCGCTGTCATTCGTTAACGGATGGAGAGTCGTCAGCCCGCACAAGGAACAGGCAACGAGTGTTTTTGAAGAAACAGAAGAAGCAGAAGCGAGAGTCATTATTTACCAAAGCATCAGCGAACCGAGCATGAGATGGTCAACCATTCCAAGAGAGGCAAATCCACGCATGGCGAATTGGAAGCCGAAGAACATCATCACAAGCGAAGCCAGTCCGCGAGATAAAAAGCGGGAGGAGGATTTTGTCGCCAGCCATTTGACGGCAAATAAACTTGGGATTGTGGCAATGCCGAAGACGGTCATATTCAATGCACCGTGTAGCGCGTTGGCGGATGTCACCGCTGTGAGGAGCGCGGTCAGAACCAAGCCGCAGGGGAGGAGTCCCCACAGAAGACCGAGCAGGTACGAGGTCGGGAGCGAAGCGGATTTGAACGTGCGGATGGCATTGCCCCAGCGCTTGATCAATCCTGAAAATAAAAGTTCAGGCGAGGGGGTTAATCCAATAAATGCGGATGCCATATAAAAAGCGATGATTGCAAATGAAATCGAAAGCGCGGCTTGCAGATTGCCGAACGCCCACAGGGTCTGACCGAATGCGCCGAAGATAAAGCCGAGGATCGTATACGTGGTAATGCGACCCGCGTGCGCCAGAACCCAGGCACGTTTGTCACGGAAGATCGGCTGACGGTCGAAAAGCAGGACGACCGCACTGCACATCCCCACACAATGTCCGAGACTGCCGAGTAATCCTAAAAGAAAAGATGCGGTCATATTAAGGGTTCCTGCCCGAGGTGGCGATCCCCGGGCAGGATGTCAAAGGAGAATGCTGGCTTAGTTAATAAACCAGGTACGACCAAGCAGCCACCAGTTGGTGAAGTAATACACCGCGAACCAGACGAGGAAGATGAAGACGAGCGTGAGCGCGCCTTTGGGTTGATTCTGTTTGTCTTCCATTTGATGGTCAGTCAGTTTGGTGGAGTCGATGATGGGGTTGTGGGTGCCCGTGAGCAACAAGAGGTTCGAGGCTTCGAGGCGCGGACCCGTAAGAATGGACACGAGCACGATGGTGACATACATGATGCCGCCGATCACCGCGAGAACCGCACCGATGCCGAAGATGGCAAGCGTGATTTCAACGGTACCAGGGACGACGCCTGCAAAGGTAATGTCCCAGTTGCGGCGGGCAACACCCTGCAACCCACTGGCGATCATGCCCAAGGAGGTGAGCAACATGCCAGCGCCAAAGACATACGGCTGCCACTTTGCCCAGCTCTTGAGCTTGAGTTCCTTGCGGAAGATGAGTGGGATGACATAGTACGTGAAGCCCATGAAGGCAAGCGTTGTGCCGCTCACCACGGTCGCATGGAAGTGCCCGGGCAGGCGCAGTGTGTTGTGAACCAGCATATTGATCTGCTCAGTGCCGATGGTGACGCCTGTCACGCCGCCGATCCAGCCGAAGAGGAACATGGAAAGTACCAGCGAACTAAAACCGGGCTCTGCCCACGGTGCATTTCGAAGCCAGCCGAATAAACCTTTTCTATGTCCCTTGGCACGCAGGGCAATTTCCAACGCGGCGGGGATGGAGAAGGCGTGCATCATGGAACCGAGCACGGCAAGATACATGGCGTAGGAAGTGTTGACGGCTTTCCAGGCAAAGGAAAGACCAGGGTCAACCAACAGGTGATGCGCCGAACCAAGATTGATGAAGAACAGGTACAAGATGAATGCGAGGCGCGAGAACTTCTCATTGACGGGGCGAATTCCAACGGTCATTTGAGCGAGCGCATACCAAATGGAGACCATCGCCGCGAGGTTAACCTGCTGGGCGGGATGCCCGAAGCCCCAGAAGAAGTTACGGTAGATTCCAGGATCGTATGTCTTGAGAATGCCCAGTGACCAGAAGAAGGCAGGCACAATGGCGGCGGCGCCTTCGAGCAGGGTGTAGGTGGCGAGAATGGCGGCGGTCATCAAACCGAAAACCACCAGCGGCAATGAGCCTTTCAAGACTCCTTCACGTTTGGCGGTCACAATATTAATGAAGAAAGTAATGACTGTGATCAACGCGCCAACGGCAAAGAGAATGTAACTTAGATAGAAAAGCGGATGCGCCTTCATGGGAACATACGCGGAGAACATGACGCTGGAATTCGGGTCGAACAGCACAACGGCATTTGCCATCAAGCCACCGACCGTCATCATGATAAAGCCAGTCCATGCCAGTTTGGGCGATGCATGACGCGCATTAAGCAAAATGGTCGAGCCGAAATGCAAGCCTGCCATTTCAAAGAAAACAATCCACGCCACGAGCATGTCGATGCCGTGCAATGTCAACAGACGGTAGAACCAGGCGGCAGGGAGTAAATGAATCGCCTGCCAGCGAGTGAGCGCAATCAATAACGCCGCAATGCCGCCAAGAGCGAGAGTCACCACAGCCATCACCGCATTGGCGATGATGAGGCGTTCAGAGTGCATATCCACTTTGAGGGTGGTTACCGGGCAGTCGCGATAATCATCTTTCGCGTTTCCTGTCCAGGGAGTTGTGGGAGCAAGGGATGTCATCTGTGCTTCTCCTATTTCACGATGATTTTGCCCACCATCGTGTGATGACCGACAAAACAATATTCATTACATACAATGGTGAAATCACCAGTGCTGGTGGGGGTAATGGTTGCCACATAGTCATACCCTGGCACAACTTGAAGGTTGATATTCACAGGTTGAAGCGAGAAGCCGTGCTGCAAATCCATTGAGGAAATATGCAGGCGATACTCCTGTCCCTTTTCAAGCTGCAAAACGGGATACCACTGCCAGGTGCTGGCACGCAGGTAGATATCTGACCCCGCAGGCGCGGCGACAATCGGGAAACCAGTCGCTTCATCCTTGCCGACGGTGTATTGCTCGACGAAAGCATTGACCTTCGCTCCATAATTCTCAGGCGAGGTTCTGTATGTTTCCGTTGGCACATTTTGTTTGCCGTAAAAATACCAGAGGGGCATCATCACTGTCAGAAAGATGCACCAGACAAGGGCAACTGTGAGCCATGTCTTTTCCATCCGCCCCATGGGCTTCCACCAATTTTTTTCAGGCGCTAACATATCTATTCCTCCGATCCCTTATTTGGCAAATGGGACGTTCATTAGATCAATAATTCCCCACACGTTGTAAAGCAATGTACTGATCAACAATGACAGCAAAAACAAAAGCCAGATATTATCAAATATCTTTTGGCCAGGATGTTGCGGTTCTTCCTTCTTTTTATCGGACATGGCGATTCTCCTCAAAGGTCTGGATGTAAGAAGCACAAAAATTCATCGCTCATGTTAATGCAATTGTTTCAAATAGCGAATTGGATACGTGTAATATTTGGAATGAAAAAAGAGCGATTTATAAAATCGCTTCTTTTCAAAAAGAACTAATTCTTTTTAGTTACAACAAACCTTTGCTTTGCGCCAGCCTGGCAGCCTCCCTGCGGGAATTCACT
>JAGNWT010000006.1:77361-80231 GCA_017985935.1 Anaerolineales bacterium
GTGTAATATTTGGAATGAAAAAAGAGCGATTTATAAAATCGCTTCTTTTCAAAAAGAACTAATTCTTTTTAGTTACAACAAACCTTTGCTTTGCGCCAGCCTGGCAGCCTCCCTGCGGGAATTCACTCGTAATTTGGCGAGGATATTACGTATATGAGTCTTGACTGTGTTCAAACTTACAGTTAATTTTTCAGCCACTTCCTTGTCCGATGCGCCTTTCGCAACCAGAGAGAGTACATCCAACTCGCGTTCAGTCAAGGTATTATCTTCGTTTGGAAGATCGGATTGGCTTTTTTGATTCAAACTCAGCCTTCGAAATTCAGAAAGAACCCGTCCGGCAAACGAAGGAGTTATTGCGGCTTCCCCATTCAAAGCACTGTGCAGCATTTCCACCATTTTGTGCGAGCGAATATCCTTCAATAAATATCCTTGCGCCCCGCTTTTCAGGGCTTCGAATAATTTTTCATCATCATCGCGGACTGTCAACACTACTATGGTTGTTTCTGGAAGAGAATTTTTAATTTGACGGGTCGCCTCCAGACCATCCATGGTTGACATTTGAATATCCATCAAGATCAGATCCGGCTTCAGTTCCTGCGCTTTGATGACCGCCTCCAAACCATCATTGGCATTTCCCACAACCTCCATGTCTGGCTGTGAGCCTATGATCACAGCCAGACCTTCACGGAATAAATTATGGTCATCCACCAAAAGAACCCGTATTTTTTTCATATGCGCCCATTATTCCTTGCTGCTTGCAGGAAAGGATAGAATGACTTGTGTTCCAATTCCGGGCGCAGATTTGATTTCAAGATGCCCGCCAATTTGCACCGCTCTGGCCTTCATAATTTGCAGGCCGAAATGCCCATTCGGGCCAGGCTGGGAGGAATCGAATCCTTCTCCGTCGTCCTCGATCGACAGGAAATGATCGTTCACTTTTTTTTCAAAGCGCATACGGATCCTATCCGAATGCGCATGAGTGATCGCATTGGTTAATGCTTCACGCGCCACATGAACAACCTGTTCATTCACTTGAGGTGGACAATTGCAGGGCGATGCGGCATCACACCACCACTCGATGACGGCATTATTCTGGGAGGAGAACTCATTGGCCACATCCTGCAATTGTCCGCAAAGATCAGAGTTGATCGGGTTTTCATCCATCAGCCGGTTGATGGCTTTGCGCACATCGCTTGTTGCTTTTTCAATCGTCTCCCGCGTACCATGCAATCTTTCCATTGCGGCTTCTTCCTGACCTTTTGAAAGAAAATCGACCACCTGATCTGTCATCAAACCAAGGTAGCTCAAGGTTTGCCCCAAGCCATCGTGCATATCTGCCGCGATACGGCGGCGCTCTTCAAGTGTGGCAATGCGCTCGGCTTGCTCATATAAACGGGCGTTTTCAAGGGCGATTGCTGCCGTATTTGCAAGTTTAGTTAGCAGGTCGGTGGATTCATCACCAAATCTTTGCCGGCTGGTACTGCCCACACACAGCGCGCCAATAATCTGTTCATTACTTCGCAACGGCGCAGCCAGATGACTCCCGCGATACTTCTGCGACAGGATCGCACAGCCTTCGCGGCACGAATCAATACCGCAAACCACCGCCTTTTCACTGCTCACGATCGCAACAGTCAGGTCATGGTCTTTTATGGTAGTCACATCTCCCACGGCCGCATCGGACGCGCCGCTGAATGTTTGCAGGTTAAGATTTCGCTGGCTGGTATCCAACAGGCACAAAAAGGAAACGTCACCATCCAACAGTGCGCGCGATTTTTCAGTCACCGAATTCAAGACCTGTTCGATATCGAGCCGCGAAGTAATCTCCTGACTGACGACATTCAACGCTTCCAATTCCTGAGTCCGTTGAAAGACGCGCTTCTCCAAATTATTATTGAGATCGATCAATTCCTGGCGGGCGGAATGTAAGTTGACTCGCATCCCGTCGAAGGATTGAGACAAGTTCCGCATCTCTTCTGGACCTTGAACCTGCACCGGGTATTCGAGATCATTTCCGCCCAGACGGGCAGCCGCAACGCTCAACTCTGTCAACGGTCGCAGCAGGGATCGACGTATAATTACCGCCCCCGCCCCAAGCAGCACCAACGCCAAAAGCAAAAAGATGATTTGAATGTTGCGAAGAATATTCAGCTTTGTCGTGGCAGAGGCTTCATAGAGTTGCACGACCCAGTCTACCTGTTGCGCAAGCAGAGCCGATTGCACTTCCAGAACCTGAATTGCGGCTGGCAGTCCAGCCTCACCCTGCGGCATAGATTGAATCACATCAATGGCTGCCCGGAACTGCTCCCAGTCTCCGCGTACACCTTGTAATGCCGCTTTGATTTCTACATCGTTTGTTTGGGGCAGGGTTACAAAATTATCAGGCAGATAAATTGTCTCACCACCGTTTTCCAGCGCTGAAAGTGTTTGCTCAAATGTCGCTTCCGCCTGCTCCAGGGTTGCTTTTGTTTCATTATCTTGATGCTCAATCGCCAGTCTGGTCATTAACTGCACCAGCATTCTTTGCCGCCCTGCGAGATTTATGACAAGCGCATCCTTTTGCTGTGTCTTAACACCCCAAAACGTTGCGCCAACCGAAGTAAGCACAAGCAAAACAAAAGCAATGAACAAAGCACTTAGCCTGCCTTGAAGACTTTTAAGCACTGTTTACCTTTTTTGAAACGGAGTAGATTCGATTTTGCGATTATACACTGTGAAATATTGCCATATTCCGAATAACCAAACAAGACGCCCCTGCAACAGGGGCGTCTACATTTTTAGATTTCGAACTTTTTTGACCGCCATATTTGGACAAAACCAACTTGGCTGAGACCAAATATTGTGTTCCCTTGAGATTACATCGCCAATGC
>JAGNWT010000062.1 GCA_017985935.1 Anaerolineales bacterium
CAGAAACCAATACAACCCTTCTCTACATCTCCGGCACGACCCACATCGAATCCAAGCCGCAGGTCTGGCCGGATGTGGACGCTTTCCTCGCATTCTTGCAGCAAGTGACCGCCCTCGGCATGAAGTGGTCTGTTGGAGCAGATATTGGCTGGCTCGAAGGTGAACCACGCGCCGCCGAATTGATCCAAGCCTCAGAAGCGTTGGGCGTGCAATGGGATATTCACACGCACAGCCCACAAGACCGAGCCAAAGCTGCATATCTCATCACACAAATGGGCGGGCATCCTAATTCTGTCGTTTCGGGCATGCTCGTCAGCGAATTCAATAATATCGGACCACAAACCTATCAGGGCTTTACATGGACTCCGCAAGTGTTATGGGGCGGTACGAATTGTCCCGGTCACCGCCCGGGATGTGACGATCTCGCTGCCGGGCTGTGGATTCCACTCAGCGCAGAGCAATACACCACCCACAACCCGAACGGACAATATATCCGTGTAGGAGGCGGCACGCATCAACTGGATGATGGGCGTATTCTTGCTCAAAGCATCGCCAACGGTCAATACACATACCCTGTCATCAGTTTTACGCTCATGGTTGCGCCGTCCACATTAAAGATCGTACAAAGCAGCGATGGAATTTCAGAGATCATTGACTTCGTCAACGAGATGAATCGGTATCCTTTCGTCCGCTGGGTAAATATTGAAGAGACCGCTCAAGCCTGGTCTGCGGCAGGAAGCGTTCCAAGTCGCATTGAGATGGAGTGACCTGCCTAAAACAAAAAGGACCTGATCTTTCGATCAGGTCCTTTTTGTTTTTTCAAATTCTTACGGAGTGGGAGTGGCTACCGGCGCATCAGAAAGCGGGGCTCCGGCAGATACCAGAGAGTTCAGGATCGGCGTGTTATGACCAGGGACATCCGCTTTGACGTTGACAATGAAGTCATACAGCAAGGATTTTTCCCAATCACCACCGCCGAGGATGTCGGTGCCTTTAGACTCGGCATCGGCGCGGCGGGAGCCGGCAGTGATGCCCGCGTAGCTGGTCATATCCAATTGAGCGGGAGAGATCTTTACATCCAACCCATGGCATGAGATGCAGGCGAGAGAGGCACGATTCCAAAGGTTCGGTTCATGGAAGAGCGGCTGAACATCAGCGTAAGTCGCCTGACATTCCGCTCCGTTCACGTCTGCGAACGGGAATGCATCCGTCTCAGGAGAGCCGGCATTCACCCAGGCTCCGATCAATTCGGCGGCAGCCACCCGGCATGACTCGGAAGAAGGCGCAGCGCCTCCCACCCGGCTCATGGCAGGCATGCTTGCAGGCTGCAGAGTTGGGATCGGTGTGCGTTCCACCGTCAGGGCGCCTTTTGTACAGGTCAGCGTGAAACCGCAAGATGAAACATAAACCACGCTCACCCAGGCCAAAACGCCCACAACGAACACTATGAGTGTTCCATAAATATATTTGCGAACATCATCTTTCATTGAGAGCTCCTTACGGCTGTACGGGTGCTTTGATCGTGCGGATGAAATTAACCACATCCCACCGTTCGCGAACGGTCAGGTTTTCGTTCAAAGGCGGCATTTGGCCGGAGAACTCAACTTCGGGGAAGAGTGAATTGCTGGGGTTGAAGATGCCGTTCGAAATGGACAGGAAGAGGGCGCCATCGCTCTTGCTCTGGACCGGTTCACTGCCCAGGTGAGCAGGCTTCTTCTTCGCGAGGAAGGCGGCAATGGTGCCGTTCCCTTCTCCGCCTACGCCGTGACACATGGCGCAATGAATGGAGAAGAGCTGCGCGCCGCGCGCAATGGAAGCCTCATCAGCAGGGACAGGGTTGGCAGGTGCGCCATTTCCCGCGATATACGCCGCGCCGTCCACTGGAATGGATTGAGCGGGAACCGGGAGCGGCTGCTCCTGGGCTCCAAATGAAGGTTGGATGCCCATGAAGGAAACCCATTGAATTTTGATGACGTCATAACTGAATGTCATCAAGAGGCCGGCCAGGATCACCAGCACGGCAAATACGCCAAGAAGTTGTTTGAATAGTCTCATAGGTGTTGTGCCTCCGCAGGCTGCACGGTTTCAGCGCCCATCTTCTTGAGGGCATCCGTGATCTTCTTTTCTTCCACATGCGGACATTCGACCAGCACCGCGATCTTGCCGTTGCTGACTTCGCTGACATATTTCATCGGCCGGTAGTTGGGGAAGAAACTGTCGAGGAATACACCCAAAAAGGTGGAGAGCAACATGCCGAGCATGGTCAATTCAAAGAGGACGACCACTGTGGGCGGCCCCGGGACAAAAGCCTGGGTGCTGACCTGCACAGGGTATGGGTAAATATACGGGGTTACAAAAGCAAGGAATGCGCCTGCGCCAAATCCCAATACCGCTCCGCCAAAAGCGATGCGGGGGACGTTTGTCCACTGGGCTGGGCGGCCAAGCATGGCTTCAGTGACCGGGATGCCAGAGATCACATTCATGCAATCGTCGTGGACTCCGATCTCGCGCAGATACTCTATCGCGTTGGCGGCAGGTTCAAGGTCAGGGAAGACCGCAAGCAAATCTACAACTTTAGATTCAGTCATTTCGTCCTCCTATTCCAATTCACTGACCGAAACAACCGTTTCGCGTCCGAATTTCTTGAGTTCATGCGCCATCTGGCCTTCCTGCACTTCCCAAACCGGGATAAGCGGGATCAACTTGGAAGCCGCCATGTACAGCAGGATGAAAAGCGCAACAGTACCGATACCCATGGGGACTTCGATACCCGGCTCATACATGCGCCAGGTAAAAGGCATGCGGTTGATGGTGACGGAGATGGGGACGATGATATAGCGTTCGAACCACATACCGACGTTGATGGCAAGACCAACAACGGTGATCGCCCACGGGGTGGAGCGCCACTTCGGGTTCCACAGAACCGCCCAGGGAACGACTATGTTACAGAACAGCATGGCGAACCACATCCAGCCGAGCGGGCCGGCTTCGTGGAAGTGAAGCAACTGCTGCGTCCACTTGTCTCCGCCGTACCACTGAACCATGTAGTCGTTGAAGAAGAAGTAGGCCCAGGCCATGGAGATGATGAGCATGAGTTTTCCGATGGCGTCGAAGTGTTCGCCGCGCACGAAATATTTCATGTGCTTCATGGTGCCACGGATCACTGCCAACACGACGGCTGCCGCGCCCATACCTGAGTGCAACGCGCCGACGATGAAGTACGGACCAAAGATGGTCGAGCTCCAACCGGGGCGGGTGGCGGCGGCAAAGTCCCAGGACACGATGGTGTGCACGGAGAACATGACCGGGATGATCGCGAAGGCGAAGATGTTCATCGCATTGCGCAGGTGTGTCCATTCGCCTTCCGTACCGCGGAAGCCGAGCGCGAGCACCTTATACAGGTTCTTACGCCAGCCGGTGGAGCGGTCACGCGCCATCGCCACATCGGGGATGAGCGGCAGGAAGAGATACATGGTGGAAGAAAGCAGGTAGGTGGTGATGGCCAGCAAGTCCCAGGTGAGCGGGGAGTGCAGGTTGGGCCACAACATACGCTGGTTCGGGTAGGGCATAAGCCAGTAAGCCAGCCACACACGACCCATGTGCATAAAGATGCTGAAACCAGCCTGCACCAGGCCGAAGGTGGTCATCAACTCTGCGGCGCGGGTGAACGGTCGGCGGAACTCAGCGCGGAAGACGCGCAAGATCGCCGAAATAAATGTTCCCGCGTGGCTGATACCGATCCAGAACACGGTATTGACGAGGAAGATACCCCAATAGTCCGGGCGCATAACGCCGGCTTCACCCTGACCTTTAGCGATCAGGACACCCCACTTATAGAACAGGAAGTACACGACCACGAAAGCCAGAAAGCCGAAGATCACCCAGAATTTCCAGGTGGGTTTTTCCAGCATGGATTCCATGACCATGTCGTTCATTTTTCCGCGGGGAAGCGGATCGAGCATGAGATGCTTTTCGCGGAGGTGCTCTTCGTGCGAGTGCGCAGCGCTGGCATGTCCCGCGTGGTGTTTTTTCTCTGACATGTTTACCCTCCCTTGAAGTAGGTCACGTTGGGAAGCGTGCCGAGTTCTTCAAGATGTTTGACGCCATGACCGCGGTGAGACAGTTGGGAAACCAACGACTCGGGGTCGTCAACGCGCCCAAATACGATCGCATTCGCGGGGCAAGCCTGAGCGCAAGCGGTGGTGAATTCTCCATCCACTACTTCTCGTCCTTCAGCCTTGGCCTTATCCTGAGCCTTGTGGATGCGTTGAATGCAGAAGGTGCATTTTTCCATCACACCCATGCGGCGAACGGTGACATCCGGGTTGAGCTGGTTGGGCAACGGCTCGGGGCGCTGGTAATCGCGCCAGTTGAACGCGCGCACCTGGTACGGACAGTTGTTCGCGCAATAACGCGTACCCACACAGCGGTTGTACACCTGCAGGTTGAGTTGTTCCGCCTGCGAGTGGACGGTTGCAAATGCGGGGCAGACCGGCTCGCAGGTGGCATGTCCGCATTGCTGGCAGAGCATGGGCTGGTTGGGAGTCATCTTCACTTCAGGATATTCACCCTCCCAGAAGCGTTCGATGCGGATCCAGTGCATGGAACGTCCGTAACCGGCATCCACCTCACCCACGAACGAGATATTGTTTTCCATCGCGCAAGCGGCAACACAAGCCTGACAGCCCGTGCAGATATCCTGGTCGATGACCAAGCCCCACTTGCCGTTTTCTTCCGCGCTCATTTTGATTTCTTCAGGTCTGATCATGATTAATGCTCCTCTCCAAGACCCACGCCGTAAACACCCATAATGCTTTCCATGCGCGAGAGCGGCTGTTTCTTTCCAGTCTTTTCGATTTTGACTTTCATACCGGCAAAAGCGAGGTCGCCAGCTTCATTGAAGTGTTGACCAAGCAAATCTGCGGGATTGGAACCACGCCCCGCAGCGTACTGACCGTAGGCAGTGTGACCCTGCCCAAAGGGCATGGCGATCGTATCTGGACGAATGGCAGGATACCGATAAACAGGCACTTCCAACTCTCCGGCCTCGCTGATGATCTTCACGACATCATCATCTTCCAACCCAAGTTCGTGGGCGGTCTCGGGATTGATCTCGACCCAGGTATTCCACATGACGGTGGTCGTGGGGTCGGGCAATTCCTGAAGCCAGGGCTTGTTCGCGCCCGCCTCAGCCAATGTCGGTGAGACGAAAGGCACGAAGAAGAATTCACCTTCACCGGCAAATTCCGCTTCTGAAGCGTCAAGTTCACGGTTGAACACATCCGCCGCGTTGGGGGCAGTGCGTCCGTCGGTGGTCTTCCACCAACCGCCATATTGCTGGAAGTAAGCCATGAATGTATTGAGATCTGCCGCAGAGAAGAAGCCATCGGCTTCGCTCATGAGCGGAGCAACTTTGCTGCGCAGGAATTCAACTTCATCCTTGAAGGGCATGGCTTCAGCAAATTTTCCACCAGCCAACTGCGCGGCGGCGATCAACACATCCACAGTGGCGCGGGTATTATAGAAGGGAGAGACCACAGGTTGTGAGCCGGAAAGCACAGGCTGCGCAGAGCCGGTCACGACACGCTGGTAGCCCCAGGATTCGAGAGCGTGATGATCCGGGAAGACAAAGTCAGCTTCGAGAGCGGTCTCATCGGGGAAGGATGCAAATGAGATGACCTGCTCCACACCTTTGAGGGCAGCCTTGAAACCAGAGGAAGCGGGTAGTTCGAATACCGGGTTAACTCCGTGAACGAACAGAACCTTATATTTCCCGTCTGTCATGTTCTGGATGAAGTCCTGCATTTCCTTGGCGGATGCAGGGCGTTGGTATTCTGTCTGGCTTGGAGCAAGACCCGAGAAGAACACGCCGCCAGCCTTGCCGAAGTTATCAGCAACGGCGTTCAAAGCAAGGACGGCTTCTGCAACAGCGAGTCCGTTGCTCTGTCCGAGCGCAGAGCCGCCGGGGATGGCAAGCACGCCCGCGGAAGCGGCAAAGATCTCAGCGATGTGTTCGAGGGCTGTGAGTTTGACGCCGGCAGCATCCGCAGCGGCGGCGGTATCAACTTCCGCGAAGACGCGGGGCAACGGTCCGCCGCGCAGTTCAGAGGCGAGTCTGCCAATGGCAAGTGCCACGAGAGCTTCGGTGCCCGGGCGGATCGGGAGCCATTCATCTGCCTTGGCGGCTGTCGAGGACATGCGCGCTTCGAACTGAATGAAGGTTCCGCGCTTTTTGGTCTGTCCTTCGCGCAAGCCTGCAAACCCACGGGTGTAGGGAACAGGGGAAAGCCAGGTCTCGAGGAAGTTCGCGCCGAAGGAAATGACGACCTGTGCCCCACCAACATCAAAGAAAGGCATGCCGGCTTCACCGAAGAGATTTTCTGCGGCTTTGCTCAAAGTGGCACGCGCTTCGAACATGCTCAGCGCGCCGAAGCGCACGGGGGCATTGATCCCTGCCTGGGCAGACAGATCGGTCAACAGGTCGAAGAGATGATCCGAAGTAGTGCCCATCAGGAAGGCGATCTCTTCGGGTTTGTTATTCTTGAGGGCATCGGCAACGGTCTGGATGGCATCATCCCAGGCGACTGTGGTGCCGGCAGCGGCTCCACGAGTGCGCTTGATCGGGTCTGTGACACGATCGGGGTTGTACAATCCATGCAGGGTTGCCTGTCCGCGAGCGCAGGTCTTGCCGAGGTTCAGCGGATTATTCGCGTTGCCTTCGGTCTTGATGGCGCGCCCTTGCGAAGTGCGGACGACCAGTCCGCAGCCGGCCGCGCATTCGCGGCATGTGGTGGCGTAATAGGTGCTCTGGCCGTTATAGTTATATTCGGGCATCAGCATGTACGGCTCACGCTTGACGTAACGCGAAGCCGGACCGCAGCCTGTGAGGATCGCAGTGGTTGCGGCGCCCACACCAGCCAGTTTCAGAAAATCACGCCGGGAAAATTTATCGCTCATATTGGTTTCCTTTCACCGGTTAATAATGGCATGTGCCGCAATCGCTAAGTTTGATCAGTTTTGCCTGATCTTCACCAGCGATCTTGGTATGGCAGGTCAAACACCAGCCCATGTTAAACACTTGAGGATTCTGGGCAATGGTCACCCGCGACATGTCACCATGACAGTTCTCGCAGTTCTGCCCCGCGGCAATATGCGCGCGATGATTAAACTGCACGAAGTCCGGCACTTGCGCAACAGGCACCCATTCGATCGGAGTACCGCTGATCACTGCTTCCTTCAAAGGCTTGAGCAGTTCACTGGTCATCGTCTTCTGGATCTGGTTATGACAACCCCAACATTTGGCTTGCGTTGGAATGCCAGCGGCGGGTCCCCGCGCTGCGCCGGGATGGCAATATAAACACTGAATGCCAAAGGCGACGTGCGTTTGATGGGGGAATTGGATGGGCTGTTCAGGCGGCTGTTGAGTCGTGTAAATGCCATAGACACCAGCGCTGAACAATGCCAGCACAGCGATTCCCACGGCGATCAGACCAAGCGGCTGTTTCAGCCAGTCAAAAAGTCTTTTGATCATGGATGCTCCTGAAATAGTCTTTAAGCGCATTTCGATGAGAGATCAGCTAGATGCGCAATTTAACTTCACAAGGTAAACCAAATAAATTACGAATAATTTCGAAGTATACACCCTAACAAAACAAAACACGCATACATAAAACCCGTCCCGATAGGCAACATCAGGACGAGATATGATACGCGTCACATCACAGACTCACCATACCAATAAAATTATCAAATAAGGAAACAAATGCCGGTAATAACTAACTTTTGGGATTATACATTGAAAGTGCAGAAAAGTACATATAAGAGTTAAATTATACACTTTTGATACATGATACAATCAAAGCAGGTGAAAAAATGAAAGTTACGCAGATCTTTGGCATCATTCTGGTATTTGCCGCGCTGGTTGCTGTATTTCTCCTTTCTGGTTTGTATCAACCGGTACTATCGGCGCCCAATACAAGTCCGCTCCCGCAAACCCTGCAAACTACCCCCCCACCCATCCCTAATGGAGAAGCTTCCGTAATCGGCTCGACTGACGGGATCTTGATCATGGGGTTCGTTATCATGCTCATCATCCTCGTGCCGGTCTTTATTTTTAGTAGAAAAAGAAAATAAAAAAAATCCCGCAATGCGGGATTTTTTTTATAACGAGATCAGCCCCAGTTCTATTCCACGTTTCACTGCTTCGGTTCGGCTGGAACTGCCAAGTTTTGAGTACAAAGAAGAAAGATGGAATTTCACAGTATGATCGCTAATGCCAAGCGACAGCGCGATCTGTTTGTTTGCCAATCCCTGCGCCATCAATTGCAGGACTTCCTGCTCCCGGGCTGTTAACGCTTCGATAAGAGAATCTTCATCCGATAATTCCCGCCTCCCATTCAAGCGGATCAAACCCCGCATCAAGCTGGGCGCGCCCACCCATAACCCCTCACCCACTGCGCGGACGGCCGCTGCCAATTCATCTTCAGATGCATCGGTAAAAAGCGCGCCCCAAGCAACATTACTTAAGTTGACCACCCCTCGCAGCAAATCGATCTCATCCACCAGAAACAAAACTGCATAGGAAACATTTTCAGGCAAACGCACAACAGAGACCGAGGCAAGCACAACCACCTCGGTCTCTGTTTCATTTACGCTATCCAGATCGACCACCTCACTGACCACTTTAATATCAGTTTGCCTGCCGAGCAGTTCGCGCAAACCGATCCGCATGGATGGGTTGGGTGAAACGACCGTGACTCGAATCAATTATCTTTCTCCAATCACCACTGAAATCGATTCCAATTTTCCGCCGCGCACAATATTGAGCGGCACAGACTTGCCAACCACATCACCGCTCAAGCGGACGAACAGATCATCCTGATGTGCAACTGCTTCGCCATTCACGCCTACTAGGATATCCCCTACCAACAGACCGCCTTTGCCGGCGGGGCTATTCTCTTCGAGTCCCACGACCAACAATCCGCTCTGCTGCTCACGCTTTAGGGATCTCTTCATTTCATCCGAGACCTGCACCATCTGGCTGCGAATGCCAAGATAGCCGCGTTTGATCTTGCCATGCTTGGAAAGAGTATCTGCGATCTTCCAAGCCACATCTGCAGGGATGGTGATCGCGCCGCCATTCCCAAAGCCCGATGTATTGATGCCGAGAATGGTACCATCTCCATTGACCAAAGGTCCGCCCGAGAACCCCGGGTACGAGACCACATCGGTCTTGATGTAACGCTCGAGCATGCTTCCACGCCCTGTGCGGACCGGACCGCCGATGGAGTTGATCGTGCCGAATGAAGATTCAATTCCTTGAGCAGACGGTCTGCCCACCGCAAGCACGAACTGCCCCACGCGCGCTGAGTCGGTTGAGACTTCGGCAGGAGCGGCTGAGGCGGAGTCTAATTTCAGTACCGCCAGATCAGTTCCCGGGTCACGCCCCGATACGCGAGCTGCAACTTCGGTCCCGTCAGAAAGGATCACCTTGATCTCTTCATCACGTTCAACCACATGGTCGGCGGTCAAGATCAGGTCTTTGGAAAAGGCGATCCCGCTCGCAGGGAATTTTTTGCGGGCATCCACAAGCACTGTAGATTTCCCGGCGCGTTCAGCGGCATCAGCCATTGCATCAGAAAGTTCTTTCAGCATATTTTTTGTCATGGTATATCTCCTTGCGTGCCAGTATAGCGAAGGCTTGTTTGGAGTGTATCGCCGAAAGGGACAGGCTTGTACTGGAAGAATGGCTAGGGCTGGGCGTCGTGATCGGGCAATAGGTCTTCTGCCTGGCGTATGGCTGGGAAGAAGTATCCGGCTGCCCCGGCCATTGAGGCGAGCAGACCGCTGAAGATGATCAACAGCCCCATGCCAGCACCGGGACCCGTGCCGACAAACCTGCCAAAGGTCGAAGAAAGAATCGACTCGGTTCGCATGGCGGGCTCAAGAACAAAGTCTGCGAGCGAGCCGGCGATCAATGGGGATATGGGATTGGTAAACCAGGCGATCAGGCGTCGGGCAGAAAAGACCCGCCCCTGCAAATCGGGCGCGACCTTTGATTGCCAAATTGCTTGATTCGATCCGTTGATCAAAGGCGAGATGATCGAGACCAGGATCATACCAGTCACCCATACCGAAAGCCCGCCAGTAAAACCAAGGATCGCCGTGCTGAGCCCGGACCACATCCAACCGGCAAGCACGCCGTGAACACGACGCTTAAATCCGCCCCAAGCACTCATGATGAGTCCGCCGGCAACCGCACCGATCGCGCCCGCAGTTTGCACAGTGCCAAAGAGCAGGCTGTTACTGTCTGTGCGGGCAAGTATCATTGGAGCGAGCAGGGTAAAACTGATCCCTGTAAAAAGATTCCCTGCGAAAAATATTAATTGCAATCCCAACAGACTCGGCCGTGCAAAAATATACTTGAAACCATACGCCGCTTCGCTCAACAAACTGCCTTGCGCCTGCTGACCTTCTTCCGTGCGGATGGGCTGCGGAATGTGTACGATCAGCAAGGCGCCAATGGCGAACAGAAATGTCACCACATCGAAGAACAGCAAACCGGTCAACCCGATGACCGGCAGAAGCGCACCCGCCAATAACGGAGCGACAACTCCCGGGCCCGCCTCGACCAATGACATCATGCCATTCGCGCGTCCCAACTGCTCCTTGGGAACCATGGTACTGATGGCCGCCGAATAAGCCGGCCATTGAAATGCCATGCCCAAACCGTACACAATGGATGCCGCGTATAAATGCCAGTATTCCAAAACACCCAGGGTTTGCAAGACCAGGATCATCAATGTGGCGAGTCCCGCTCCGAGGTCACTGATCATCATCATGAGCTTGCGATTATGACGATCCACCATGACTCCGGCAATGGGCGAGATCAACAAAAAAGGAGTGACGAAGAAAACCTGCATTGTTCCCATCGCCAGCGCGCTCCTGGTTTGGTCATACATCCAGATACTTAAACCAAACTGGCTCATGGAACTGGCCAGCACCGAAATGATCTGCCCAAGCCAGACGATGGTAAAGCCGAACATTCCGGCAGGGCGTTTTGTCTTTGTTTCTTCCATGATTTCTCCTCGCTAAAAAATAACATACTCATAAAAAATAAACAACCCGCATGCGGGTTGTTTATTTTGGCTTACAGCATCAATCTATACAGGGGGCGGCAATATAAACACATCACATACACTCCTTCTATTGTTAAGGCAGATCGAACACAATTTTACAAATTGGGATTCCGGCTACTCCACGTAGATCTCCACGTGCTCACCATCCTCCTCGTCGGTCACATCGATGATCTTGCCCATCACGCCTGCGCGCAGGGCTTCCATCACATTGGTCATGTCCACGCCTTCCACCTCGGGCGCAAAATGAGCGCCGATCTTCATGCCGGCATCCACCAGCGCGAGCGGAATCTGCACTGAAGCCTTTGAGCGCCCGGTGCGGGTGTCCGTTACGCGGATGCGCAGCCAGCGCGCAGGACCGCCGCCCATGCCGGGCGGGCGGGGCGGCATGGGAATACCGCGGCGAGAATCGCTTAACGCCGCAAGCAGCTTTGAACCCTCATCCGCACTGATCTTTCCCTCTTCGATCATCTTCAAGATCTTCATTCTTTCTTCACTGTTCGCCATGTGACACCTCCACCTATCCTATGAATACTTGCACGCGTTCGCCGCCCTTATCGCTTTCATCCACATTCACGATGAGCGGCTCCGTGATGGTCTTTGCCAGATTAATGGCGTTGATAATTTCATCCACACTGGTTTTCTTAAACCCATCAATATGCTGTCCAAAATTCCTGATGAACCAGCTTGCCAGCCCAAGCGGCAGCGGGAACGCAATGGAGATCTTGCGCGGCCAATCCTCGGCGTTCGTACGATCGACATTCACATAAAGCCAGCGCGAGCTTTTTGCGCCTGCCCCAAGAGAGATCAGCATCACACCAAAAATAAAAGGCATGGCAAAACAAAAGAACCAGAAATTCAACCCATTGTTCTGCTGAATGGAAAACATCACCCAGGCGCTCAAAACCGTGAAAAGGATTCCCAGCCCGAGGATGCCCCTCGAAAAACGGGATGCCCGCCTGCGGACTTCTTCAAACTCTGGGGCATCGATCTTTTCCTGCGACCACGAATCGGTTGCCGGTTCCACGACCTGAATCTCCTCTTCGGCAGCTTCCTCCAAAGTGCGCATGAGATTCGCGGCTTCTTCGGCCGTGATCTTCCCATCCGCAACCATTTGCAAAATCTTCCTGCGTTCTTCAGACGACATGATCAACCTCCTAAAAATTATAGTGCAGCCGGCTCTGCCTGTTTGGGCAGATGGAATTTAAGCAAAACCGGGATGATGGAAAGCATCACCACAATGGCGGTCAACATAAAGGGGAAGCGTGGACCGACTCCCGCCCACAACTGCGCGCCGATCCACGGAGCAGGCAGTGAAATGATCCCCAGGCTGGTGCTGAACAATCCAAAGGCGGTGCCGCGAATCTCCTGCGGCACAGATTTGCTGATCAAGGATTGATAGGCAGGGGTGAGCAACCCCACGCCAGCACCTGCAAGCGCCCAGCCCGCAAAATACATCCACACCAATCCGGACGGAGTCCAGATGAACATAAAAAGCGAAATACCAACCAGAAACATGCCAATGGAGATCACCAGCCGCTCGCTGGTCTTATCTGAAAGCCAGCCGCCGGGGATGGTGGTGAGCATCATGCACAAACCAAAGACACTGCTCATCCAGCCAATCTGCACCATGTTCATTCCACCAATGTCCTGCAAGTAAACCGGCATGAGATTCATCGAAAGCGCAAAGGATGTATCACGCACGCCGTCGGTGATCAATATCCAGGTGATGAGTCCGCCCGCGAAGATCAAGCCGAACATGGAAGAAAGGTTTTTCTTCAGGCTCTCAAAAGATAGTTCCTTTGCGGGCATCTTCCCACCCTTGGCGGCTTCACGCGCCATCCCCACGCGGATGATCGTCGCAAGTATATAGAAGAAGGCAGCGGCAAGCAGCATCCCTTTGAAACCGTACACACCTGCCAACCAACCTCCCAGTGGAGGTCCAATGACTGAGACGATCATAAAGATGGCTTGTGTCACGCCGAACACCTTTGCACGATTCTCCTCGGTGGAATGCTCGGCGATGAAGGCGTCAAAACTGGGTCCCACCAGCGAACGGGTGATCGCGCCAAGCGCCTCACCCAGCAAAAGCCATTGCCAGGTCTGCGCGAGGATGAGCGGGAAAAAGACAAAGATCCCGAAGACACTTCCGATCGCAATTGCACGCAGCCGCCCGATCGAGTCACTCAGCCAGCCACCCAGGATCTGCAGCAGTAAAGGGACGATCTGCGACAGGGTAAAGAACAGACCGATCTGAGGCACGGTTGCTTTCAACTCGCGCAGATAAAGCGGCATCAGAGGTCCGTACATGTTCCCACCGATGTTCGCAAAGATCATCGCAACCAGAAACAGGATCAGGACGCCGCTTAATACGGGTTGCTTCTTTAGCTGGGCAGCCGTTGCTTCCATTTCTTCCTTTAACTAATTAAACAGATTCACGATGATCTCGTTATCAGAGATCTCAATTTCATCAAACTCATCATCAGCGGGCACATCAAGCGCTCGCATCAGGTCGGCCGCTTCTTCCACAGTGATCTTTCCATCGGCTACCATTTGCAGGATCTTCCTGCGTTCTTCTGCAGACATTATGAACCTCCTTCAAGAGCAGACAGTAATTTATCGGCTTCCTCGGCGGTGATCTTCTTTTCCTGAAGCATCTTCAGGATCAATACCCGTTCTTCATCTGAAACGCTCGGCTGCTTCGGCGGCATGGGCACGCCCTTGGGTGACAGGTCCCAACTCCAGCGACCGACATTCAACGCAGCGCGAGTTTTCCGTTCCACGCGTTCTTCGGTCCGCTTCCTGGATGTGGTTGCACGGCGCAACGCCTCGTCTGCCTGTTTGATCGCGCGGTTGACAGATTCATCCGCCTGTTTGATGGCACGGTTGGTAACCTGATCCACCTGACGGGAGATACGGTCACCGAACCCGGACCAATCCATACCGATCCCTGCGAAGTTACCGAAATCTTCGGCAGTGTCACCCGCGTTGGACTGATTGGTCACGCGGATGTCTCCGCCCGCGCTGAGTGTGATGGAGGCAGAGCCATCACCCAAAGTGAGCACGCGTGAAGTGGCGTCATCATCATTGATGATGCCCTTCCATTCAATATCGATCTCATCCGCGCTGAGGGTCAGCGTGGCATTGGCTTTTGGCGGCATGACCAGCAAAATATCATCTCCCGAAGTGATCGCGTACATATTGCCTGGTCGGGGATTGAGATATAAAACCACATCCTCTGCAACATTCGCGCTGACATTGCCGCGCACATCACGCAATGCGAGGTCATCGGCAACAGAGTCGAGCGAGACGTTGCCATCGACATCACGGATGGACACATCACTGTGAGCGCTCTTGATCGATAAATTTCCCTTCGCGCCGCGCAGGCTGAAGTCCGACTGGATCGTATCGATCGCGACCGAATCCACATCACGGATCGAGAGATCGCCAACTATTTCCTTAAGTTCGATCCCGCCCATCACTCCGCGGATGGAGGCGTCGCCTTCGACACGTTGAATGGAAACCGAAGCGTTCTTGGGCACGCGAATGGACAGATCATCTTCACTGGAGATCGTGACCTTATCGCCATCCTGCTCGTAGGTCAGTTCATCTTCATCGCCTTTGAGAAGAATATCCTCCCCCTCCCAACCGACAAGGCTCAGGTCGCCGCTGATGTTTTCAAGAATAATTCTGGGGGTACGTCCGGCTGAAATCGTTTTTGACATGGTGATTACTCCTCTTCCCCACGCAGCAGGCGTGTGGCTTCATCCGCGGTGATCTTGCCAGCATGCAGGTCTTCCAAAATACTGTTCCGTTTTTCCTGCGTGATCTCCAGGCTCTCTTCCTTGCCGGGTTCATAGCCCAGTGCGCGGATGACCTCATGCAGGCGGTTGCGGATGGTCGGATAGGACAGCCCGACCTCCTGCTCCATACGGTTGATCTTGCCTTCGCAGCGCACAAAAGTGAAGATGAAATCCAATTGCTCGGGAGTGAGGTTTGAGAATTGTCCCGAGGCAAAATGTCCTTCAATGGCGGTGTCACAAGAAGAGCAATGCAATCGGACCACACTAAGTTCAGATTGGCAGATCGGGCAACGAGTGGGTGCAGGGCGCATGAGTTTGATTCCTCCAAAAATTTTATGATGCCGCTACTTCGGGCAGTGATTCCAGGTTATGTTCTTCGCCGCGGCGAATTCGATAAAGCGCGAGGAAGGAAATGGTTGAGAGCAAGCCTACAAAACCGGCGGCGTACCAAAGCAAGTGAGGCTGGGGACCATCAATGATCAACCCCGCCAGATAAGGTCCAACCGCAAAGGGAATGCCCCATGAAAAACCAGAGACCGCCATGTACCGCCCGCGCATTTCTTCGGGAGAAAAAGATGCAACCAAAGCCTGCGAAACCGGGGAAACCACCATCTCCCCGACCGTGATGATCACCATGGCCACGACGAACATGAAATAGGTGGAGACAAACCCATACATCGAGAAACCGATGACATACAGAAATGTCCCGGCTGCCATCATCAGCATCGGCGGATACTTGGTAATGCGGCGTGTGATCGGGAACTGCATCAGCACGACCATTGCAGCGTTGATACTCAACAACATTCCATAGCCTGATTCCGGGGTACCGTGCACATTCCGCAGGTACACACCCAGCGATGTGTTCATGTTCATGTAAGTGAAGACCTGCAATAACACCGCGCCGAGGAAGAGCATGAATGCCGCATTGCGGAAGACCTGCCCGTAACCGGCGAAGGTTCCTGCCATGGTCTCTTTGGGAGCATCGGGATGCGCCAGAGGTTTGGTTTCGGGCAGGAAGATGGCGATCAGGATCACCGTCAACAGGGAAACCGCCGCATCAGACAGGAACAGCAGGAGGTAGGAACGAGCCGCTAAAAGTCCGCCGATCGCAGGACCGATCACAACGGATAAGTTGAAAGCGACCCGCAGGATGCCATATCCATCTGCGCGTTTTTCCTCGGGCAAAATATCTGCGATCATGGCTTGATGCGCTGGTCCTGCCACATCTGTTAGAATACCAACAAAGAGCGCAAGAAAAAAGAAGACTTGAAACGAACTGATAAACCCCATCGCCACTGTGCTAAATGAAGAAGCGATCAGCCCGAACATGATTATGCCTTTGCGCCCAAATCGGTCTGTGAGCGCGCCGCCGATCGCAGAGCCGGCAAAGCTCGAAAGCGAGAAGGCGGCAAATAACACACCCACATCGGTCATGCCGACATTAAATTTACTGGTAATATAAAGTGCAAAGAATGGGAAAAGCAAAGAACCGCCAATGCGGTCTATGAAAGTAATGACGATCACTACCCAAAATGTGCGCGGGTATTCGTGATAAAGCCTTGAAATTTTTTGTGAGTAGTCCTTGAACATTTCAATCGCCTTTTTAAATTTTGCTAAGTGAATTTCACAATATTCAACTTTGGAAACTGATTTCTTAATAAAATTATACTCATATTGTAAACTTTGTCAATACTAAAATTAATTTTTTCAATTCACAAATAAGAATATTGAATATTCAAAGAGTTTTTATTCAAAATTCCGTAATTTTGGAGGAAAATTTCGTGATTCGATCGATCTTTTTTACCCCCGGCAAGCCCCCTCGAACTGACATCTCCCCTTCCGACTATCATCGCTTACTCCGTGACCGGCGTGGGCTTCTGTGGGTTGACTTCACCTCCGAACCAGAAGAAACATCCCTGCCCATTCTGCAAGCATTCAATTTTCACCCCCTGGCGATCGAAGACGCCCTGCAGCAAACACATGCGCCCAAGATCGATGATTGGGGCGACTACCTATACATCGTTTTGAATTACATGCACCTGGTCAAAGATCCCGACCCGTGGGACACAGAGATCGACGAATTGGACATCTTCCTTGGAAAGAATTTTGTCATCACCCACCACGACAATCCATTAGCCGCGATCGACAATGTGTGGACATTGAGTCAACGCGACCCGCGCTATTCTGTGGATGGCGCAGACCACCTGCTATACAAGGTCATCGATGCCATTGTAATGAACTACATGCCCATCGTGGAAAAAATAGATGAAGAGATCGATTGGGTCGAAGACCAGGTATTCGACCGTCCCAGCTCACAAACTCTGGCAAGACTGTTCACGCTCAAGCGGGTGCTACTCGCCATGCGCCGCATCCTGCTGCCACAACGCGAAGTCCTCAATAAAATGGCACGCGACGATTACGATGTCATTGACCGCAAGGACCGCATCTTCTTCCGTGACATTTATGACCACCTTGTCCGCCTGCACGATGTAAACGAAAGCTTACGCGACCTGGTGGGCGGCGCAATGGATACCTACCTTTCCGTCATCAACAATCGTATGAACGAGGTCATGAAGACCCTCACCATCATCACCACCCTCTTCATGCCCCTGACATTCGTTACCGGCTTCTTTGGGATGAACTTTTTCGCCGCGAATCCGCCCTACGAAAACTGGACCCTGCCAACGATCTTCTACGGGACCCTGAGCCTGATGATCCTGACTCCGATCATTATGTTCTTCTGGATGAAGCGCCGCACCTGGGTCTGACCGCCGTTTTTTATCGCCTGATAATCCTTGACACAGAACAGGCGTTCGGTTATCATTCGTAGCACAAATGAGCGAAGAATGCTCATGGAGGCTCAAATGATGATGGTCAGAAAAAGCAAAGGTCTAGGCGAACGCCACCAGAAGATACTTGATTTCATCGCGGACTATCAACGCGAACACAAGCACCCGCCCTCAATTCGTGAGATCGGCGAGCATTGCGACATCTCCTCCACTTCTGTTGTCAATTACTACCTCGACCAGCTCGAAAAATCAGGCAACATCGAACGAGACCGCAAGATCTCGCGCGGCGTACGCCTGACCAACAGCGCACCTATCGGCGATATGTTCCGCGTTCCGATGATGGGCGTTATTCAAGCCGGTGAACCCATCCCCGTCCCCACCAACGCAGATTTCAACTCCTTCACCGCTGAAGATTCTGTTGAAGTTGCCATGTCGCTGATGCCTTCCAAGGAAAAGGGCAAGGAATTATTTGCCTTGAAGGTCCAGGGAGAATCCATGATCGACGCGATGGTCAACGATGGAGATATCGTCATCCTGAAGCCCACCCAGGAAGCGCGCAATGGTGAAATGGTCGCGGTCTGGCTTTCAGACCGCAACGAGACCACGCTGAAGTTCTTCTTCAAAGAAAAAGACAGGTTCCGCCTGCAGCCCGCCAACCCGACCATGAAGCCGATCTACGTGGACAAGAAAGAAGCCCTCGAGATCAAAGGTAAAGTGGTCATGGTCATTCGCAAAGTGGAAAGATACAACTAATTCAACAAAACAAAAAGACGGCTCTTGCGAGCCGTCTTTTTGTTTTGTTCTCGTAAAAGACTATTCGACGACGATGCTGGCGCCGGCTTCTTCGAGCTTCTTCTTGGCGTCCATGGCAGCATCCTTGCCAACAGCAGAGAGGATCTTGCCGCCGGCAGTTTCGGCGAGGGTCTTGGCTTCGCCGAGACCAAGGCTGGTCAATTGGCGGATGACTTTGATGACGTCGATCTTCTTGGCGCCGGCATCCTTGATCACCACATCGAACTCGGTCTTCTCTTCGACAGGTTCGGCAGCAGCGGCAGCACCGCCACCGACGGCAGCAACAGCCACAGGAGCGGCAGCGGAGACGCCCCACTTCTCTTCGAGCATCTTGACCAATTCAGCCGCCTCGAGGACGGAAAGGGTGGAAAGTTCTTCCACGAATTTTGCGAGTTTTTCAGACATTTTTTAGCACTCCTTGCTAGAAATTATTAATTAAGGTTTTGAAATGGCTCAGCGAGAACGAACCCACTGAGTAAATTAGGCGGCAGCCTGCGCGCTTTCTGTACGCGCCTTGATGACTGCTGCGAGACCACGTGCGGGTTCCGCGAGCGTGCGGACGAGTTTGCCGGCCGGAGCCTGCAAAACGCCAAGCAATGTTGCGCGCATAACGGGCAACGGGGGCATTTCGGAAAGAGCCTTGACCTGGGCCGGATTCAGGGACTTGCCGCCCATCAAACCGCCCTTCACCTTCACGAACTCATTGCCTTTTGTTGCTTCGGTCAATGCTTTCGCGGTGGCGGCAGGATCTTTGAATGCGAACGAAATAGCCGTCGATTTCACGAGATAATCTTTCGGGAAATCAATGCCGTTCTCAGCGAGCACACGACGAACAAGCGTGTTCTTGACGATATGGAACTCACCGCCAGTCTCACGAATCTTTGCGCGGATCGCGTCGATCGACTTCATTTTCGCGCCGCTGTATTCTACGAGGATCACAGCTTCGCTGCGCTTGACCCAATCTGCGTATTGAGCCTGCACTTCTTCCTTGCGTTGTTTTGAAATTGCCAAAGGGAATTCACCTCCTTTCAAATAAAAAGTCTTTGCCACTTACGCAGGCAAAGACTTTTTGCAGTCCCTTTGCAGGGACACCCGGAGAGGGAACCAGCGCGCATGCGCTGAGATTTGCTTTCAGTCTCCACCTGAGCAGGGAATTAAGTCCCATAAGGGACACCTGCCTTCAACGGCGAAGTGGTATTTCAGGGATAAACGAGTAGATTACTCGGCACCTTTAATGTGTTCGTTCGGGTCGGCTTTGATGCCAGGACCCATTGTTGCAGCGAGCGTAATACGCTTGACGAAGTTACCCTTCGCGCCAGACGGGCGGGATTTGTTGACAGCATCCATCAGAGCGACATAATTTTCGAACAACTTATCGGCATCGAAAGAAGCCTTTCCGATCGAGACATGGATGTTATTGGTCTTATCGAGACGGTACTCAACACGACCAGCCTTCGCTTCTTTGATCGCGCGGTCGATATCACCGGCACCAACAACAGTACCAGCCTTCGGGTTCGGCATGAGACCGCGGGGACCAAGCACACGTCCCAAGCGACCAACCTTACCCATCGCATCAGGAGTGGCGATCGCCACATCGAAATCAAGCATACCGCCTTCGATCTTCTTCATGGTCTCATCATCATCAGCAACGAGATCAGCACCGGCAGCGCGGGCAGCGACAGCACCTTCGCCCTGGGCAAAGACAAGCACGCGAACGCTCTTGCCGAGTCCATGCGGGAGCACAACCACATCGCGCAACTGCTGATCAGCCTGGCGGGAGTCGAGCGTGGTGCGCATGTGTACTTCAATGGTTGCATCGAACTTCGTGAATGCAGTTTCCTTCGCGAGCGCAACTGCCTCGCGGGCGCTGTAGATCTTATCGATATCCACTTTCGCGGCAGCTGCCGTGTATTTTTTTCCGTGTTTAGCCATTTTATCCTCCGTGGTTCAGACGGGCAACACTGGGCTGCCCTCCCACAAAATTATTCGGTTACCGTAATGCCCATCGAACGGGCGGTGCCTTCGATCTGCTTCATCGCGCCTTCAAGATCGATCGCGTTCAGATCCTTCATCTTCAATTCGGCGATCTCTTTCACCTGAGCACGGGTCACCTTGCCGATCTTTTCCTTGTTAGGAACGCCGGAGCCCTTCTCTACTTTGGCAGCTTTGCGAAGCAAAACCGCAGCGGGCGAAGTGCGCAACACAAATGTGAACGAGCCGTCAGTATAGATGGTGATCTCAGCAGGAAGAACTTCACCCGGGCGGTTGGATGTACGGGCGTTATATTCCTTGCAGAAAGCCATGATGTTGATACCGTGGCTCGCCAGCGCAGGACCAACCGGAGGCGCAGGGTTAGCCTTGCCAGCCTCAAGCTGAAGACGAACGATTGCTTTTAGTTTCTTTGCCATTTGATTTAACTCCTATGTGGTTATAGCGGGTCATTTGGGAGACCCTCCCACCGCATCAGGCTTCACTGAAGCCTGTTACTGTCTAATAAATATTTTCTACCTTACGCTTTTTCCACCTGCAGGAAGTCCAACTCCACAGGGGTTTCGCGTCCGAAGAAACTCACCATCACACGCACCTTTGTGCGCTCCATGTCGATCTCTGCCACCGTGCCGCGGAAATCGTTGAAAGGACCATCCACAATGCGAACCCGCTCCCCCACCTTGAAAGTGACCTTGACGGTCGGCGCTTCTGCTTCCATTCGCTTTACGATCTGCGCAACTTCTTCAGGGCGCAAGGGTGTGGGATTATTTCCCATGCCAACGAAGCCGGTCACTCCGGGAGTATTTCGAACCACGTACCAGGATTCTTCAGAAAGGGTCAGGTTCACAAGCACGTAACCGGGGAAGATATGGCGTTCCACCGTGCGGCGTTTGCCATCCTTGACCTCGATCTCTTCCTGGGTGGGAATGACCACATCAAAGATTCGGTCTTTCATGCCCATGGTCTCAATACGCTGTTCGAGATTATGGCGCACCTTGTTCTCATATCCTGAGTAACAATGGATCACATACCAGGCGGGACCTTCCACGATCGCTTCGACGGGAGGCAGGTCGGTCGGAATCTGCGTCTCGGAGCTCGCAGCAGGCTTCGGGTCCGAATCGACAGTTTCCACAGGAGCAGGCTGCTCTGCGGTATTGTCATCCATCGGTTCCTGTTCAAACTGCTCTTGCGGTTCCGGTAAATCCATCAGAATCCTCTATTCCTTACTATCCAATGCCAAGAACTAAATTCAGCAATTGGGCTGCGAGGTAATCAACACCTGCGAGGAAAATGCCCATGATCACCATCACCAACAGAACAAGCCCTGTCAGGCGCCTGGCTTCAGGCCAGGTGGGCCAGTTCACTTTGCGAAGCTCTCCCGTTGTCTCACGGAAGTAACGCTGAACAGCGTTTTCGCTTTTCTTGACCTTCTTCTCTTTCTCAGCCAAGGCAATACTCCTTCTTCTTGATTACGGCTAAAACGCCGCATTGCGCGGCGTTTGCCACAGGCAGGCCAGGTAGGAATCGAACCCACAACCGCTCGTTTTGGAGACGAGTGCTCTGCCAATTGAGCCACTGGCCTAAAAGTGCCAGGCGTTTTGGTGACACGTGCCAGGGGATCCCCTGGCACGTGTCACTTCACACTTGACACATATACTACTTGGTTTCGCGGTGCATCGTGTGCTTTTTGCAGCGCGAGCAGTACTTGCTGAACTCCAACCGATTCGGATCATTGCGGCGATTCTTTTCGGTGGTGTAGTTACGTTCCTTGCAATCATTGCACTGCAACGTAATTACCGGACGAACATCTTTCTTCTTGGAAGCCATTACAACCTAACTTTCTACTACTCAATGATCTTGGTAACGACACCCGCACCGACGGTCAGACCGCCTTCGCGAATGGCGAACTTGGAACCCTGCTCAAGAGCCACAGGCACGATCAACTGCACCGTCAAGTTCACATTGTCTCCGG
>JAGNWT010000063.1 GCA_017985935.1 Anaerolineales bacterium
AATCTCCTGCGTTCAATTGCCGCGTGGGGTGTGCATCTCTTTACCGCGAGCGGAGCGGTGTTTGGGCTGCTCGGCATCCTTGCCATCTTTGAAAAAGACTGGAAGATGATGATCGTGTGGATGATCGTTGCCATGCTGGTGGACGGCTTCGACGGGATGCTGGCGCGCTGGGCAGACGTCAAGACCTATGCCAACGGAGTCGATGGCGCCCTGCTCGATAACATCCTCGACTATCTCAACTATGTCATGGTTCCCGCCTTGTTCCTGGTCAAGGCAGATGTCCTACCTGAATCGGTGCGATTATTCGCGGCAAGTTCCATTCTGCTCACCTCCGCCTATCAGTTCACGCAGACCGACGCCAAGACCGACGACCATCACTTCAAGGGCTTCCCGTCCTATTGGAACGTCGCCGCGCTGTACATGCTTCTGATGAACCTATCCCCGTGGATCAACTTCGGTTTCCTGATGTTATTCAACGTGCTTGTTTTTGTCCCCATCAAATATATTTATCCCTCCCGCAACAGCTACCTCCGCACCCTTACCCTTGCGCTGACCTATGCCTATGGTGCGATCGGCATCTGGGGGCTGCTGCAATATCCCAACCAGCCTCAGTGGGTCGTGTGGGCTTCCTTCGTTTACGTCGCCTATTACATCATCTTGAGCATCATTCCCAAAAAGAAGAACAATGCAGCTTGATATCGTCACCCATGCAGATGATGAACTCTACCAGGCTTTTCAACGCCTTGTGCCTCAACTGACCAATAACAATCCGCCTCCTTCTCTTAACGATCTGGCTGCTCTTGTCCGAGACTCATCATCCACGCTGATAACGG
Source organism: Anaerolineales bacterium (assembly GCA_017985935.1). Classification (GTDB taxonomy): domain Bacteria; phylum Chloroflexota; class Anaerolineae; order Anaerolineales; family Villigracilaceae; genus Villigracilis. The sequence continues at coordinate 834 of JAGNWT010000063.1, forward strand.
CTCGCAACGACTCAGGCGAGATCGTGGGCGCACTCACATTGACCGTTTACCGGGTGCCGACAGGCATCCGCTCGATCATTGAAGATGTCATCGTGGATATCTCTGCCCGCGGGCAGGGAGTTGGCGAGTCGTTGATGCGCTACGCGATCGACCTTGCCCGCGAGAAGGGCGCGAGCAATATTTCACTCACATCCAACCCGCTGCGCGTAGCCGCGAATCGTCTCTATCTGCGGGTGGGTTTCACAAAACGAGAAACGAACGCTTATCAAATGAAGTTATAAAAAGAGACCGTCTGCTTGCAGACGGTCTCTTTTTATTTTTGTCCCTTACTCGTGAATGCCCTGTGGGTCGAATGAAATGCTTGTGCGCCCGATCGTCACCACATGCTGGTCAGGAGCGTTGGGGAAGGGTGACGGCTTGACGACAACCTCTGCCGTGCCCGCCACGATCTGCTCGCAGGCTGTGATCGCATCTCGAAGCGCGTCTTCGCCCAGCGGTTCACCAAATGCCCGGTAATCATAATGTCCGTTGAAATAACGATCGTAGGCAGCGTGCAAATTTTGCAGCCGCTTGAGATGGGATAATGTTTTTTCAATGGAAACAAAATTCGGCGTGCCGCGCTTTGCCCGACCGAGGAGCAAATTGCAATTACAGGCATCACCCAAAAATAGGGTGCGGGAATTTTCATCGAGAAAGGCAATAGAGCCAGCCGTGTGACCCGGGCAATCGATCACGCTGACTTTGCGATTTCCCAGGTCAATGATCTGCCCATCTTCCAGGGGGAAGAGCGGCGGCTGCGGACCCCACTCGGTGATGTCAACCTCAGGCTGGTAGGGGTAGTTTCCCTTTTCACGTTCCGCGATCCATTTGGCGTAGCCGCGGCGGGCTTCAAGACTGAGCCCAATGCCGCCTCCGTTGGAGAAGTCAGCCATGTCTTTGGGGTGGATGTAGGCATGGTCAAAAGCGCACGCCCCGCCAACATGGTCGATGTGATTATGGGTGTAGCAGACCATGAGCGGTTTGTCCGTGAGCTTTTCAACGAATCCCTTCAAGTCACCGATGCCCACCCCCGTGTCGATCAGCATGGCTTTTTCATCGCCGATCAGGAGGAAGACCGAGGCGCAATCGAACTCTCCGATCTCGAAGATATTGGGTGAGATCTCTTTGTGGGGGAATGCCTGTGTTTTCATGCGGACCGATTCCTTTTGTGTGTGAGGCTTTCGAATTTCATTCAGTGCCAACTTTGCCGCGCATGCGTTTGACTTCGCTGCGTTTTTTCTTTCCCTTCAGGCGTTCTTCCTTCGAGGCTTTGGTTGGCTTGGTCTTATGACGTGGCTTGGGCTTTTCTGCTGCCTTGCGGATCAAGGCGTAAAATTTCTGAACCACATCCTCGCGGTTGGATTCCTGCGTACGAAAGCGGCTGGACTCGAGGACGAGGACTCCGTCCACGGTGATGCGTTTACCCGCAAGCAGGATCAGCCGTCCCTTTAAGTCTGAGGCGAGGGATGGGGAGTTGACCACGTCAAAGCGCAACTGCACAGCAGTCGAGACCTTGTTCACGTTCTGCCCGCCGGGTCCCGATGCACGGATGTAGTCAAAGATCAGTTCGTTATCCAACGTTTGCATGGACAAATTATTATTTCACGACCCTCGGTGCGATGAGCCACAAAATGGCGAGGATCAAGCCGCCCGCAAAAAAAGGAACGGGTCCGCCGAACCATTGAAAGAGCGAGCCGTAAAACAGCGGGGCGATGGCGTTCGCCGCGCTGTATGCCGCGGAAGATGCGCCGAGCATGCCGCCGACCTCGTCCTTGCTGGACGCTTTTGTGATGAGGCTATTCACTGCGGGTTGAAGCACACCGCCACCCAATGCGGCGGGGAAACTTGCGAGCAGCAGCCAGGCGATTCCCAGCCAGCCGCTTGCGGTCTCTTCGGGAAGTTGAATGTTGATGCTTTGGATCGAGACTCGGAAGTCGCCCTGACCTGCGAGGCTTTCGAGGACTTTGGCTTTGTCATACCACGGAACGGGGATCGCGGGCGTGAGCGCGGTTCCGATCAGACCGATGGCAAGGGTGCCGATTCCCATCATCACCAGCCAGCGGTCGCCTTTTTGCTTCGACCACCTTCCGATCAATCCGCCTTGCACCACAATGATGAATAAACCTGCCAGCACGAATAATCCCGATGTGTCGCGCGCATCCATGCCGAGGCGGGTGAGGGTGAAAAGCGAAAAGAGTTGTTCATAGCCGCCGAAGGCGATCTGATAAAAGAACATGAGCACAAGTAAAAATCCAATGGCGGGACGGCTCAATGCCTGCTTCAACGCGCCAAAGCTGAACGGGCGGCGCTTGCGTGAGGCTTCGGGGTCTGCCGCGTCTTGATAAGTTTCCTTGAACCAGAATGTGGTGAGCAGGATCGAGATGAAGGAGAACAAAGCCGCGGTGAACGCCACTGCCTGATAGTTCTGTCCTGTTGCGGCGAGGACAACGAATGCGATGATCGGTCCAAGCACAAAGCCAACACCGAAAGCCGCGCCGACCAGCCCAAGTCCCTGCGTGCGGGTCTTTTCGGTGGTGCTGTCTGCGATGGCGGCTTGCGCAGTGGAGATGTTCGCGCCTGAAAGCCCGTCAATGATTCGTGAGATGAAAAGCACTACGAGGGTATTGGCGAAGCCAAGCATGATGAAGCCGATCAGCGTGCCGATCTGGCTGACGATCAGCACGGGCTTGCGCCCGAAACGGTCAGATAATCTGCCGAGGATCGGTGCGCCGAGGAATTGCATCATCGGGTAGGTGGCTTGCAAAATGCCGACCGTCAGCGCATCTGAGCCGAAGCGGGCCGCGTACAAGGGCAAAAGCGGAATGATGATGGAGAGTCCCATCAGATCCACCAGCACAATGACCAGAACAGGCACGATGCGTTTGAAATCCAGTTTTTCAGTGAGTGTGGTTTCTGTTGACATATATCCCTATAATAATGCCCCTCTCCCAAACTGGGAAAGGGGCAATTGATGTTTTTGATCGGTCGAGGCTTAGAACATCAGCGCATTGACTTTGTCGATCATCGAGCGGTCAGGGCGCAGGTCGGCTTCGGTCAGGCGGTTGAGCGGGGTGTCCACCAGGTTGTACATGGAGGTCAGGTTCGGCTTGGTTGTATCCACGTACAGCAAGCCGGTGATGAGCCAGTTGTTGCGCTGGGCATCTTCCATGACTCGCATCGCTTCGTAGCGATTGGAAGGATCATAACTCTTTTCCAGATTCTTCAAGATCACGGTCGAACCATCATGCAGGGCGACCTCGCGTACTTCGCCGTCTTCCATTTCGCGCTCGAGGATGATCTCATTGCGCGGGGCAATGTAGGAGATTTCATGCAGGGGTTCTTCGTGATCCTTGCCCCAGGTGTAGGAGTGGAAGGCGTTTTCCTGATTATTGAAGGTCACGCACGGGCTGATGATATCCAGCACAGCGATGCCATTGTGAGCCAGCGCAGCCTTGAGCAATTCCTTCACCTGCTTGGGGTTGCCTGCAAAAGAGCGGGCGATGAAGGTCGCGTTCGAGACAAGCGCTTCCATGCAGATGTCTACCGGCATGTAAGGATTCTCGCCCTGCTTCTTGAGCTGCAATCCTTTTTCGGCGGTGGCAGAGAACTGACCCTTGGTCAGACCGTACACGCCGTTATTCTCGACAATGTAAAGCATGTTCGGGTTGCGGCGCATTACGTGCTTGAACTGTCCCATGCCAATGCTGGCAGAGTCGCCGTCGCCGGAAACGCCGATGCCCTTAAGGTATTGATCTGCGAACAACGCGCCGGTCGCGATGGACGGCATGCGTCCATGCAGGCTGTTGAAGCCGAACGAGCGGTTCAGGAAGTAAGTGGGTGACTTGGATGAGCAGCCGATGCCGCTGAATTTCACCACATCCTCAGGCACAATGTTCATTTCATACAAAGCGGTCACGATCTGGTTCGAGATCGAGTTGTGTCCACAGCCCTGGCAAAGGGTGCTGGGGTTGCCGCGATAATCATTCTTGGTGAGACCGGCAGTGTTGGTGTTCGAAGGGGTGCCAGCCATGGGGAGAGCTTCTGTCATTTTATTTGCTCCTTTTGATTATTTACCGATAACTACTTGCGCTTTGACTTGACGGATGTCTTCGCCTTGGCGGTTGACTTCTTGGCAGCCACGGTCTTTTTGGACTTGGAGACTGCGGCGGCTTTCTTTGTCACTTTCTTGGCGACAGTCTTCTTCTGGGCGGCAGCCTTGGGCTTCTGGTACTTCGCAAGGATTCCCTCGCGCACCCATTTGGCAGAAGCGGGCATGCCGTCGCCATAGGCTACAGACTTGAGTTTCGGTCCAAACATCGGGTACTCGGTCAGGAGGATCTGGTGCATCTGACCATCGCGGTTCATTTCCACGACCATGATCTGGTCGTACTTCTTGATGAACGCATCCACTTCAGCGGTGAAGGGCAGGGCGCGCACACGCATGAAATCGGTCTTGATGCCGTGTTCTGTTGCGAGCTGGTGCTGGGCTTCGATCACTGCGGCTTCGGTGGAACCGAAGGCAATGATGCCAACCGTCGCGCCCTTCATGGTGTGTACCACGGGTGCTGGAACGTATTGCTTGGCGGTCTCGTGCTTCTTCTTCAGGCGGTTCATATTATCGAGGTAGATGTGCGCTTCCTCGGAATACTTGGCGTAGGCATCGTGACCCGTTCCACGTGTGAAGTATGAACTCATCGGGTGCTTGTTACCGGGGAAGGTGCGGTAACCAATTCCATCACCGTCCTTGTCGAGGTAACGTCCCCAATTTCCCTTGAGTTCTTCGAGGTCTTTTTCGAACAGCACCTTGCCGCGATCCATCGGAGTTTCAGGGTACTGGAAGGGCTTGCTCATCCACTGGTTCATGCCCATATCGAGATCGCTCAACACGAAGACCGGGGTCTGGATCCGTTCAGCAATATCGAAGGCTTTCCAGCCAAATTCAAAACATTCGTACACGTCACCGGGCAGCAGGATGATGGAATGTGAGTCGCCGTGACCAATGAAGTGGGTGAAGCTCAGGTCGCCTTGTGAAGTACGAGTCGGCAGACCGGTACTCGGGCCAATGCGTTGAACGTCCCAGATCACAACGGGAGTTTCCGCGTAGTAGGCAAGACCCGCAAACTCGGTCATCAATGAGAGACCAGGTCCCGAAGTGGAGGTCATGGAGCGAAGTCCTGCCCAGCCCGCGCCAACTGACATGCCGAGCGCGGCGAGTTCATCTTCTGCCTGCACGACCGCATAAGTGTGCTTGCCGTCTTCGCGCTTGCGGAGGACAGGAAGGTTTTCGTTGAGCGCTTCTGCGAGAGAGGTGGCGGGAGTGATCGGATACCAGCCCACAAATTGCACGCCGCCGAAAATGGAACCAAGCGCGCCGGCGGTATTGCCGTCCGCCATGATCAGCCCCTCGGTCTTGTTCATGGGTTCAAGGTAGAAAGGATCTTTCTTTTCGAGGTTGGCTTTTGCCCACTCGAAGCCGTTCTTGACGGCGTTGTAGTTCATGTCGATCGGCTTTTGCTTGCCTTTGAAGTGGAAGGTCAACGCGGCAAGGATCTTGTCCATGTCCATGTTGATCATTTGGGCGAGCACGCCTACGTAGACCATGTTTCCGACCAGGTCGCGATAATCAGTCGGGACGTTCGGGTCGCTCTTGACGATGTTCTTGATCGGCATCGGATAGACGGCGATGTCTGCGCGGGTGATGGGCTGCTTGATATCATCAGCGTAGAAGAACGCTCCGCCGGGCACAACAGATGCCAGGTCCCGCGCGAACGAATCGGGATTGATGGCGATCACGATGTCGAGTTCTTCGCGTCGCGCGATGAATCCATCCTTGTTCACGCGGATGGTGTACCAGGTCGGCAAGCCCTGAATGTTAGAAGGAAACAGATTCTTGCCTGAAACCGGAATTCCCATCTTGAACACGGAGCGCAGGATGGTGTTGTTGGCGGTGGAACTGCCTGAGCCGTTCTTGGTGCCAACGGTGATCGAAAAATCGTTCACAATTTTATTCATGGAACTCCTCGTTGGATTCGTCATTGAGACGAAGAAATTAATTGGTGGATCAGATCGGTATGTTCGGAGAGGGCTTTGTACCCTGCTTCCGCATCGTTTGCGCAAATGGCATTCACCATTTGTTGATGATAGGTCCAGACTTCGGTAAGGTACTTGTAGTCGGTGAAGAAATTCAAGCCGACCGCTTCGTAGGCATCCCAATACGCTTGAAGCAAACCCGTCACGAACGGATTGTTCAAGCGTCGATAGATCGTAAGATGTAATTCGCGATGTTCAGGGTGGGGAATTTCGATCGGGTTGCCGCGCAATTTTTCCCATGCCTGCGCAACAAGTCCCTGCAAAGTTTCGTGGTCTTCTTCGGTCAGCATGCCGACCGCTTCGTGCCAATATGCTCTTTCGATATGCTGTCTTAAATCTGCAAAGGTGATGAAGTGATCTTTATTCAACGCGATGGCGTAGTTGAGACTCTTCAAAACGGCGGGCGCAAAGTTATATGGCTTGCGCCTCATTCCTGTCCGCGGCTTGACCTCTACCAGCCCAAGTGATCGCGCTACTTCGAGCTGTTCCCGAAGAGCGGCAATTCCAACTCCCATTTCGCGGCTGAGTTCATTTAACGCGGGAAGTCCGTTCTCGGCTTCTTGATGTTCGGCGAGATAACGGAGGAACTCTGAAAGGTTGGGTGAAGTGCGTTCGCGGAGCATAAACTTGATTAATCTGATTAATTAGATTTTACGAATATTTTTACAAATCGTCAAGGGAGAAAGGGTTGCAATTCTGTTATGAAAAAGAGCAGAGAATTTCTCTGCTCTTTTTGGGATGCGTAGATGATCGTTGGTTAATTATTTTCAGCGCCAGCGTTGACCCAATCCGCGATCAGCTTGATTTTTTGATCGGATAATTTGCTGCTGCGCTTGGGCATTTCACCTTCAATAAGTTGCTGCACGAGGAAGCTTTCATCTGCGTTGCCCGGGGTCAGCACAGCGCCATTGAATGAGCCAGCCATGAGACCTTCGTAGGTGCGCAGGTCCAGCCCTTCCTTGACCGATTCCACACCGTGGCATTTTACGCAACTGGCTTCAAAGATCGGCATGACATCGTTTGCGAAACTTACTTCCGTTGGCGCAGACTCGGTCGGGACGGGTTCGGCGGTGGGAGCAGTCATTTCGGTGGCTGTAGGCTCGGGCAGGGGAGTTTCTGTGGGTGCAAGAGTTTGTGTGGGCTGTACAACAACTGCTTCTGTGGCAGGGGTAGGCTGCAGCGGAGCCTGAGGCGTTGCTTGTGCTCCGCAGGCAGTAATCAGTACTGCCAAAAGTCCGAGGGTGGTCATTTTGATTTTATTCATTTTTTTATCCTTGTAAATTAAAGTGGTTCTGCAAATTTATTACCTGATTTGATATGGAATGCTTTATATATCTTACGTTTGTAAATATGTGGAAAGTATGTGCATGGTAAGGTATAATCCATTTATCGCGACTACACTGTGTTCTAAAAAGAGTTCTTTCAACAGTGTTGAAGGCGCAAATTCATTTCAAGGCTGAGTATGGCAGGCGCATTTTCACTCCCCACCGACTATTGGTTATCTCTTCAGATCACCCCGCAAGACGTTGAAAATCTACACACATTTCTTTTTGAACGCGAGACGCCGTTAACTGCGCGCGACCTTGCGATCGAGTTCATTGATTCCCGGATCAAACAAGAGAAGGCTGTTGCAGAAAGTAAGCGTAAAACCGGCGGTAAGAATTTTCTTCCAAAGGAAAAATATCAAGTTGGGGATGAATTGATATTTCCCGCTCTTGAATGGAGCCGAGGCACCGTGGCGGGAGTCCGCTCGGGCGTTAACCCGGCGCTCAATGAATTCGACGTGCTGACGGTCACCATGGAAGATTCTTCTGTGCGCTTGTTTGCTTCGAACCTTGCGTCACATTATTTGAACGATGCGCCCGTTGTCGCGCCGGAAGACGAAGAGTTGAATCCCGTAACGATTTTGCGCGACCATGGCGACATGGTCGAGAAGAAACTTGAGGCGTCTTTCCAAGCCGACGAAGGATTGGTGAAGATCGCTGGCAAGTGGTTCCCACGTGCTTTGTTGATCGATATTAATCAGGGACAATTGAATCTGGCTGAAGCAGTATTGGATATGTCGGGCGGAGAACCATTAACGACCGATGTATTGATGAAAGACATTGAACTGCCTGCCGGGGTCAACCCCAAGTTGGCTGAGTTCTCCTTGAATTACGCTTTGCAGGATGATGACCGGTTTGATGAGGTTGGTCCTGCGGGACAGGTTTTGTGGTGTTTGCGCCGTCTGGAACCCGATTATGTGCGTGAAGTTCCTTCCTGGCTGCAGTATGTTGAGATCGAGCATGATCGTCTGGATCTGAGTGACGCGATGCTGAATCTCGAAGAGCAATTGGATGACGAACTGACTCCGCCGGAAAGCAATGAGTCTGAAAAAGACTTGAACTCTGTGACCGTTGCGTTGATCTATCCACACCTGCGGGCAGGGACTCTGCCGGTTTCGGCGCGCGCCCAAAGATTGCTGCCGACCGCGTACGAAACACCCCGCGTGAGATTTACTCTGGTCGATGGCAAGACAGGTCAGAGAATTCCAGCCTGGGTCGTCCGCGAGCATGGATATGTGTTTGGGTTGCGCGAATGGTACAAGGCTCACCAATTGATCCCAGGTTCGCTCGTTCAGATCCGACGCGGGGAAAATCCCGGCGAAGTGATCGTGGAAGTGAAGAGTCAACGCTCATCGAAAGATTGGGTGCGTACGGTTTTGGTTGGCAAGGACGGTGGGTTTGTCTTTGCGATGTTAAAGCAGCCGATCACAGCTGAATTCAATGACCGCATGACCATTCATGTGCCGGACTTCAAGTCTTTGGATCCGGTTTGGGAGAAGAGGCGTTCATTTGAAGACCTCGTGCTTTCGGTCATGCGCGAGCTGACCAAGTCCAACCCGCAGGGGCATGTGCACGCGCAGGAACTGTACGCGGCTGTGAATCTTGTTCGTCGTGTTCCACCCGCGCCGTTGTTCGCCTTATTGGAGACTTCGCCGATCTTTAAGCATGTTGGCGACCTTCATTTCCGACTGGATACGGACGAGGAATAGACATGAGCTTATTAAAGCCTTCCATTAAGACTCCCTTCCACATTGACTTTGATTGGTGGAAGCAAAATGAACGTGATTGGCACATATTCTTGCGCTCCCTGCTTTGCGCTGAACATCAAGACGCCTTCGCGAACGTTGACGAGGATGAGATGATCGATTGGGTTGATCCCGAAACCGCCGAGGTGAAGCAGGTGGATGGAATTCAGCACGCGTTGATGAGCCACTGCGCTTTGTCACCTGAATTCACCAGCGAGCGCACCGCAATGGTGGAGGCGGTGTTCAGGATCTTCCTTGTTAATGGGAATAGCCCCATGTCGGCTGAAGAGATCGCTAAAAAACTTCAACGCCCCGCGGATACGATATTGAGAACGATCTCAGGACCGCGGGTGTATCGCGGTTTGCGTCCGTATCAGCAGAGCGTTCCGGTTGCGGAAGCAGCTGAATAATAATCTGCCCCCGTAGCTCAATGGACAGAGCAATTGCCTTCTAAGCAAGAGGTTGTGGGTTCGAATCCCGCCGGGGGCGCTGGTAAGATAAATCCATTTTATTAATTTTAGGAGAGGAATATGGCAGTAAATAAACGCAAAGGATTGATCAAATTTGCCGGTCAGGAACAGACGGTTATCGGTGATGATATTGTTGTCGGGCAGAAAGCGCCCGATTTTCTCATCCAAAAAAATGACTGGTCCACAAGTAAAGCCTTCAAGGAAACCAAGCGCAAGGTGCGTATCATTGCATCGGTGCCTTCACTTGACACCCCGGTTTGTGATCGCGAGACGCGCCGCTTCAACGAAGAAGCCGCAAAGCTCGGAAAGAACGTTGCGGTTCTGGTCGTAAGCATGGACCTGCCCGTCGCGCAGAAGCGCTGGTGCGGTGCTGCCGGTGTTGAACAGGTCATGACCGTGTCAGATGTGATCAAGGCGGATTTTGGAAAGAAGTATGGAACCCTCATGGAAGAGGTTCGCATTTTGCGCCGCGCCGTATTCGTAGTGGATAAGAAGCGCATCGTCAAGTATGTGGCGTACATGCCGACCAATGGCGATGAGCCCAATTACGAAGAAGTATTGGAAGCAGCCAAAGCCGCACTGGGCAAGTAAGGACGCCGGTTTTGTAAGCAAGGAGCAAGACCATGCCTACTGTCATTCGCAAGTCCACTCCAACACTTTTGGAGGCACGCCGCGAGATCCTTCACGCGGTGAGCTGGCAGGTGCGCTCCACTATTTGGAGTCCGCCGACCGATGGGTACGAAACAGAAGAGGCGTATGTCGTCCGGGTGGAGATCGCGGGGATGCGCGAGGAAGACTTTGATGTAGCGGTGGAAAATCACACCCTTCACATCTCTGGTAATCGTCCCGATCAGTTGGAGCGCCGCGCATATCACCAAATGGAGATTCGGTTTGGCAAGTTCGCGACCGCAGTTTCCCTGCCGGGGCCGGTCAATGTAGAACAATCTCACGCCGAATACCAGGACGGTTTTTTAACAGTTGTGCTTCCAAAAGCCAAACCAAATCAGATCAAGGTTGAATGAGAATGCCCGCAGAACGGTGGCAAACAGGTATTAACGAATTTTTCCAATCCATTGGCGAGACAGATGACGAACTGATTAAGATGTTCATGTCGTCTGTCTTTTCGCGCGCGCCCAAAAAAGAAGACGCGTCACCCTCACCGGAAACTGGTGACAAAAACGAAGAGCAGACCTTCCCTGAAATATTGCCCATCCTGCCGTTGCGCGGAGTGGTGGTTTATCCGAACACCGCGGTTCCGTTGACAGTGGGGCAGGCACGCTCGATCAAACTGGTTGACGACGTTGTTGGCGGAGATAAACTGGTCGGCTTGGTGGCTGCGCTCAACCCGGATTTGGAAACACCCGGTCCGAATGAGTTGTATCAGGTTGGAACGATCGCCACGGTTCATCGTTTACTTCGCGCGCCGGATGGCACGGTTCGTTTGCTGGTGCAGGGACTAAAGCGTTTCCGCCTTGGCGAATTCGTAGCAGAAGAACCCTATCTTAAAGCGCATGTCCATCTTGCGCCCGAGACCGAAGAAGATACGCTTGAAGCCAGTGCGCTGGCTCGAAATGCTCGCGATCAATTCCAGGAGATCACACAGATGATCCCCTCCTTCCCGGAGGAATTGGCTGGTTCGATCACATCTCTGGAAGACCCGCTTCAAACGGTTTACACCATTGCGAATTTTCAGCGCATCAAGCTGCAAGATGCACAAGAGATCCTCGAGCTGGATTCCGTCTACGACAAACTAAAGAAACTCATTGGGTTGCTCGTCCGTGAAGCAGAGGTACTGCAGATCGGCCAAAAGATCCAAAACGAAGCTCGCGGCGAGATCGAAAAAGTGCAGCGCGAATACTTTTTGCGCGAGCAGATGAAGGCCATCCAGCGCGAACTCGGCGACCGGGATGAGCAGTCTGTGGAGACCGAAGAGTTTCGCAAGAAGATCGAAGAAGCGAAAATGCCCGAAGAAGCGCTGAAGCAGGCCAAACGGGAGTTGGATCGCCTTTCCCGTCTGCCTACCGCCGCGGCTGAATACGGAGTGATCCGCACTTATCTCGACTGGCTGGTCACCCTTCCGTGGGCGAAATCCACGGATGATAATCTTGAGATCAAGCACGCGCGCGAGATCTTGAACAAGGATCACTACGGGCTTGAGGATGTTAAAGACCGCATTCTGGAGTTTCTTGCGATCCGTAAGCTGCGGCTGGATCGTAAAGGCGAAGAGAAAAAAGAATCTGAAGACATGATCCGGCGCGAACGCGAAGGTGTGATCTTGTGTTTCGTTGGTCCGCCCGGCGTGGGTAAGACCTCGTTGGGGCAATCCATTGCTCGTGCCATGGAACGCAAGTTTATCCGCGCTTCGTTGGGAGGCGTGCGTGATGAGGCGGAGATCCGCGGACATCGCCGCACTTACATTGGAGCGATGCCCGGGCGAATCTTGCAGTCGCTTCGCCGTGTGGATTCAAAGAACCCGGTCTTCATGCTGGATGAAGTGGACAAGTTGACCTACGATTTTCACGGCGACCCGGCTTCGGCTTTGCTTGAAGTGCTGGACCCCGAGCAGAACAGCGAGTTTCGCGATAATTACCTTGAGGTCGCCTACGATCTTTCGCAGGTGTTCTTCATTACCACTGCCAATACGCTCGAAACGATCCCCGGAGCATTGCGTGACCGCATGGAGATCATCTTCCTCTCTGGTTATACGGAGAACGAGAAGATGGCGATCGCTCGTGGATATTTGATCCCGCGTCAGATCCGCGAGAACAGCCTGCACGAAGATGAGATTTCCTTTGACGATGAAGCTTTGAAGTTGATCATCCGTCAGTACACCCGCGAGGCGGGCGTGCGTAATTTGGAGCGCAAGATCGGCGCGGTCTGCCGTAAAGCTGGCACAAAGATCGCCGAAGGGAGCGCGGAGAAGTTCCATATCACTCCCGAGTTGGTCGAGGAATATCTCGATCATCCCATCTTCTTTGGCGCTGAAGAGTTGAACAAACGCATTTCCATCCCTGGGGTTGTCCCTGGGTTGGCATGGACCTCCTTTGGCGGTGACATTCTATTCATTGAGACGACTGCCATGCCTGGCGGACGCGGCTTTCAGGTGACCGGCTCCATTGGTAATGTGATGCAGGAATCTGCCCGGGCGGCGCTGTCTTATGTCCGCTCGCGGGCTCATTCGCTCGGCATTCCCAGTGAGTTCTTTGACAAGTTCGATATGCATATGCACATCCCTTCGGGGGCGCAACCCAAGGACGGACCATCCGCCGGGGTGACCATGGCGACTTCCCTTGTGTCGCTCATTTCCGGGCGCAAGGTCAAGCCGCAGGTTGGGATGACCGGTGAGATCACTTTGCGTGGTCAGGTGCTGGCGATCGGTGGAGTCAAGGAAAAGGTATTGGCTGCGCATCGTAACGGTCTTACGACCGTTATCCTGCCGAAGCGTAACGAGCAGGATCTGGATGATGTTCCCAGCGAGATCAGGGAATCCATGAAATTTATTTTCGCTGAGACCGTGGAAGATGTGATCAACGCCGCCCTTGAAAAGCCAAAGGCGGCTAAAGGAAAACCTGTATCTGTAAAAGAGAAAAAGAACAAGGCTGTAAAGAAAAAATCCAAACCGACGAAAGAAAAAAAGAATGCCAAAAGTGCTCCTCGCCGAAGATGATGCCATCATGGTCTCGCTCTTGAAGACTCTTCTAAAGATGGAAGGGTTTGAGGTCGTTGCTTTGCAGTCTGATGATAATGTGCCCGCCGCCGTGTTGGCGGAAAATCCGGATGTGTTGTTGATGGATGTGCACCTTTTTCAACAAAACGGTTTCGATATCCTGGATGAGCTGCGAGCCAAAGCGGATACCGCTGGCGTAAGAGTGGTGATGTCTTCGGGGTCGAACGTCAAAGAAGAATGCGCAAAGCATGGTGCGGATGGCTTTCTACTTAAGCCGTACATGCCCGATGATCTGATCAAGTTGTTAAAGCATACGATGCGACCTGCGTGATGTCTCACCGATTTACCCTGCGGGAGTTTCGATTCCCGCAAGACCATGCTGCTGCAGTAAAGTTATGGGGCTCCATGGAAGTAGGGGTGAGCGTGGGGCGCTCTGATTCGCTTGAAGAGATCGAAAAAAAGATCCAACGAGATCCAGACCTTTTCCTTGTTGCTGAGATAAATGATGAGATCGTTGGCACGATCATTGGCGGTTTTGATGGTCGGCGTGGAATGATCTATCACCTTGCCGTGCGGTCTGAGGTGCGTGAGCAGGGTGTTGGCTCCATGCTTCTTCAGGAAGTGGAAAAACGCCTGCAAGCCAAAGGCTGCAAAAAGTGTTATCTGCTCATCACTGCCGATAACCGATCCGCCATGAAGTTCTACGAAAAGAACGACTGGCGCGAAATGACCGATGACCGCTTATTCGGAAAGGAATTTCCATGACGATCCGCTTCGGGGTTTTGACCCTCTCAGATCGATCCTCGCGCGGGGAGCGGCCGGACGCTTCCGGTCCGGCTCTTGCGGATTTGATTCGCGCTCAGAGTTGGTCGGTCGCTGAACAAGCCATCCTCGCGGATGATGAATCTGCCATCAGCGCCATGCTGACGACCTGGGCAGACAGCGGTCGATTTGATGTGATCCTGACTACAGGCGGCACGGGCTTTGCACTGCGTGATGTGACTCCCGAAGCCACTCGTGCTGTCATTGAGAGGGAAGCTCCCGGTCTTGCAGAAGCAATGCGGCTGGATAGTCTCAAGAAGACCCCGCACGCCATGCTGTCACGCGGTATGGCTGGCATTCGCGGACGTACGCTGATCATCAACCTGCCCGGCAGCCCCAAAGGCGCGGTTGAAAACCTGCAGACCGTGATCCCCGTCCTGCCGCATGCAGTTCAGTTGTTGCAGGATGATCCCGGCTCCGAGGCTTCTCACTAGCCCTCTAGCCACGGACTGCAAGTCATTGGTATAATCCGCCCGCTAAAAAATAAATAAACTAAAACCATAAGGAAAGTGCAAGCATGATAGATGTAAATGAACTTCGTAAAGGCGTCACATTTGAATTGGACGGAAACCTGCTGAAAGTGCTGGATTACAGCCATAACAAAACGGGACGCGGCAATGCCAACATCAAGGTCAAAGCGCGAAACCTGTTGACAGGCGCGACCATTGAGCGTACCTTCAATTCTGGCTTGTCCGTACAGGACGTCAGCCTTGATTTTGCCAATGTCTCCTACCTCTACAATGACGGCGATACTTATTATTTCATGGACAACGTCACCTTCGAGCAGCCCGGCATTAAAAAGGAATCGCTGGGTGAAAGCGCCCAATACCTCAAGGAAGGCATGGAAGTCAAATTGACCTTCTACAAAGGCGAAGCCATTGATATTGAAATGCCGACCTCCGTGGACTTGAAGGTTGTCGAGGCGGAAATGGCGATCCGTGGCGATACCGCCACCGGCGTCACCAAGAAAGTCGTCACCGAAACCGGCATTGTCGTGCAGTGCCCGAACTTCGTTGTTGTGGGCGATACCATTCGCGTGGACACCCGCACCGGCGATTATGTGACCCGCGTGTAGCACTCCCTTCACCCTGAGCGAAAATGACGCATCCCTGTCACTTCGTTCAGGGTGGTCATTTCATTGGCTGACCTGATCTCATGAAAACCCCCGCCGGGCGTGAATGCCCATACTTTCACGGTGACTATTTCCGTGGACGAAACTCTGAAGAATGCCGCTTACTGAAGCAAAGCCGCGAGAACTGGACCAGCGACCTGTGCAAGACCTGTCCGGTGCCGGATATTGCGCGTGCAAATTCATGTCAGCATATGAAATTAAAGGCGGTCGTTGTCCGTCCGCTCACTGCGATGTTCATGCGCCGCGTTCAGATCAGCGCATTTTGTGAAAAGACCGATCGTGATGTTTCCGAGCCGCAGATCGGCTGCGGAGAATGTCATGAGCTGCCCTTCACCTTTGAAGTAAAAGATTGAAACTGACTCCGGGGGAGTCTAAAGTTATGACGCTAACACTACTGCTCGACCTTGACGATACCCTCCTCAACACGAATATTGAATCCTTCATTCCAGCCTATTTTCAAGCGCTGGCAAAAGCCTTGTCACCGTTTGTTTCGCCAGATTTGATGCTCCGCTCTTTGATGGCTGGCACAAAACGTATGCTGGAGAATCAGGATTTCTCGCAGACTTTGGAGCAGGTGTTTAGCGAGGTCTATTACTCGCAAATGAATTCCACTCGTGAGGCGTTGAGGGAAGCGCTTGAGCATTTCTATACTCACGATTTTCCTCAACTTCGTGAGCTGACATCTCAGAGGTCTGATGCCAAGCCTTTCGTCGATTGGGCAATTTCAAGGGGATATCGAATCGCGATCGCGACCGATCCGCTTTTTCCAAGTGCTGCGACCGAGCACCGCCTGCGTTGGGCGGGTTTCGACCCTGCTCAATTTGAGCTTGTTTCCTCATTTGAACGTTTTCACTTCACCAAAACCAGCCCGGCGTATTACGCCGAAGTCCTCGGGCATTTGGGCTGGCCGGAAGGTCCGGTCTTGATGGTTGGCAACGATGCGGAGCGCGACATCCTTTCAGCAAAAAAGTTGGGATTGGCGACCTATCATGTGGATGCAGAAACCGCTTCCAGTTTTGGACCGGATGCGAATGCGGGCGGAAAATTGGCTGACCTGCCCGCTCAACTTGAATCTTCCGATCTCTCCGCGCTGACGCCTTTATTCAAAACCAGGGAATCCATCCTCGCTGTTTTATCTGCAACTCCTGCTGCATTAAACAGCCTGTCGCGCGAATTGGATTCCAAGTCCATATCTCGAGAGCCGTCTGCGGATGATTGGGCTCTGGCAGAGATCTTCTGTCATCTTCGTGATACCGAAAGCGAAATCCATCATATGCAGATCAGATTGTTCAGCTCACAAAGTGAGCCATTCATTCCGCGCCCTGACACAAGTATTTGGGCCCGCCAAAGAGATTATTTGCATGAAGACGGAATCTCGGCCTTGCGAAAATTTAATGAAAACAGGCGCGAGACCATATCCATGCTCGAGAAGATCCCTGATGAAGAATGGAGTAATAAGGCACGTCACGCGATCTTTGGGCCGACTAACTTCCTCGAAGTGATCGGTTTTATCGCCGAACACGACCGTTTGCACGTTCAACAGGCATACAATACGATGAAGAAATTGTAGAATTTTCGCGTGTCTTCCGGCTGATTAGCGTGTTATTATAAAAATGAGGTACAGGTTCTTGAACTTGTTCCTCATTTTTGTTTATTGACAAGATCAAAATTAAGGAGAACACGAATGAGAAGACGTGTAGTTGTAACCGGGCTTGGATGTGTGAGCCCGGTGGGGAATAATGTAACGGAAACCTGGCAGGCTTTACTGGCTGGAAGGTCTGGCTCCGCGCCGATCACTGCTTTTGATGCGAGCGCGCATAAGACAAAATTTGCGGCAGAGGTGAAAGGGTTTGATCCTGCTGCGCTCTTTGGGTCGAAAGATGCCCGAAAGATGGATCGCTTTACCCAGTTGGCAACCGCAGCCACTTTGGAAGCGATGGCGCAATCCGGCTTGACGATCACCGAATCAAATCGTGACCGGGTTGGTATTCTGATCGGCTCAGGCATCGGCGGTATTCTCACCCTGGTGGAGCAGTATGAAGTGATGCGTCAGCGCGGACCCGACCGGGTCAGCCCTTTCCTGATCCCCATGATGATCTCAGATGGAGCGGCGGGCAACATTGCTATTCGCATAGGGGCGCGTGGCCCCAACATGTCATTGGCGACCGCATGCGCTTCGGGTACGAATGCGCTTGGTGAAGCCGCTGAAATGATCCGGCGTAACGCGGCGGATGTGATGATCGCCGGCGCGTCTGAGGCGGCCATCAGTGCGATCGCGATGGCGGGCATGAATGTGATGACAGCCTTGTCCACTCGCAACGATGATCCGCAGACCGCTTCACGCCCGTTCGATAAAGATCGTGATGGTTTTGTCATGGGCGAAGGCGCGGGCATCCTGATCCTGGAGTCGCTGGAGAGTGCCCAGGCACGCGGGGCAAATATTCTTTGCGAGTTCTCTGGTTACGGAACGACAGATGATGCGCATCATATTTCCGCCCCGGCGGAAGATGGAGCAGGAGCTGCGAACTCCATGCGATTGGCTTTGCAGGATGCTGGTTTGAGCCTCACAGATATTGATTACATCAACGCGCACGGAACGTCCACGCCGATGAACGATAAAAGCGAGACCTCTGCCATCAAGACCGTTTTTGGCGAGCAGGCTTATAAGATCCCTGTTTCCTCCACCAAATCCATGACCGGGCATTTGCTCGGCGCGTCTGGGGCACTCGAAGCAGTGATCAGTTCCATGACAATTTTGGATAATATCCTGCCGCCCACGATCAATTATTCAACTCCCGACCCGATCTGCGACCTGGATTATGTTCCCAACCAGGCACGCAAGGCCGAGCCGCGGCATGTCATGTCCAACTCGTTTGGCTTTGGCGGACACAACGCCACCCTCGTCCTCAGCCGCTTTGTCAAATAAGGAGCCAGAATGCCATTTGCGCATATTACCGGTTGGGGCATGTATGTCCCTGAACCGATTCTTACCAATGATGATATTTCCAAACTTGTAGAAACCAGTGATGAATGGATTCGGGATCGCACCGGCATCCGCCAGCGGCACATTGCCCGTGAACATGAATACCCTTCCACCATGGGTGTCGAGGCGGCGATCAAGGCTTTACAAGTGGCCAACCTTGCTCCAACCGAACTTGACCTGATCATTTGCACTTCCTCTTCCCCTGAATATATCTTCCCTGCCACGGCGTGCATCATTCAAGACCAGATCGGCGCGACCAAGGCGGGCGCATTTGACCTGCAAGCCGCCTGTACCGGGTTTATCTTTGCCACGAACATGGGCGCGCAAGCCATTCGCAGCGGATCGGTGAAGAACGTTTTGATCGTAGGCACGGAAGTTCTGTCTCGTTTTGTAAATTGGAAAGACCGCAACACCTGCATCTTATTTGGCGATGGAGCGGGAGCCTTCGTCTTGCAGGCGAGTGAAATCCCCGGCGGCGTGCTTTCTGCTGTGATGCATTCAGACGGCTCGGGCGCGGACACCCTGTCGCTCCCCGGCGGCGGGACACACTTCCCAGCCACCGAGTTGACCATCCATGAGGGAAAGCATTTCGTGCAAATGGATGGAAAGGAAGTTTTCAGGTTCGCCACCCGTGTGATGGGGCGCGCCGTGCTGGAGGCTCTTGAGCAGGTCAAAATGACTACCGACCAGGTTCAGTGGATCGTTCCGCATCAGGCGAATTATCGCATCATCGAGACCGCAGCCAAATACCTGAAGATGCCTCTGGATAAATTTGTGATCAATGTGGAGCGCTACGGTAACACATCCACAGCTTCGATCCCGATCGCAACCGTGGAAGCCTTGCAGAAATCGCAGATCAAGCCAAAGGACAAGGTTGTCTTTGTTGGCTTTGGCGGCGGTTTGACATGGGGCGCCATGGTCGTGGAGTGGACCGGACCCATCCCGGCCAAGAAGCATGTTCATCCCGAACAATATCGCATCTTTGCCCGTCTGCGCTCCTTTGCCCGCCGCGCTCTTCGCTTCATTGAAGGTTTCTTCTCGCGCCGCGAACTATAACCACGTTTTAATTCAATTGTGGTACGATAAGATTGAAATTAACTAAAGGAGTGTTCTATGTTAGGCTTACCGCGTGGTGCAGAGTGGATCGTCATTCTTGTTATCGTAGTTCTCTTGTTCGGGCCGGGTCGCATCGGCAAGCTCGCCGGGGAACTGGGTCGTAGTATCAAATCCTTCCGCGAGGGTCTTGGGAATAAGGACGAAAAGACCGAGGATGCCGAGAAGAAGGACGAAATCAAGTAATCAAAAATAAAAACTCCCGGAAATGGGAGTTTTTATTTTTGATTCGCAGAAATTTTAGTAATCGAACTCTTTTACATCCTTGTCTTTCATCATCAATTGAACGAACTTCTCCTGATTTGTTGGAGAGCCGATCGTTCGCCATGTGCCGATGATCTCAGACTCGTTCTTGGTCTGGTGATGATCGATCACTTTCAAAGTGCAGGCTTCGATCGCTTTTTGAACCTTCGCGATCTTTTTGGGATCGATGGAATTTATCACGACCTTGTAGTGGCGGGCCTCGCGGATTTGGTCGATTCGCATCTCAAGCAGCGGGAACACCAGCAAAACTAAAAGTGTGATCCCTGTGGCGATCATTGAAAAATAGATCTGCCCCGCGCCAATGCCCATGCCCAGCGCCGCAGAAAGCCAGATGGTTGCCGCGGTGGTCAAGCCGCCAATGCGCCCGCCCTCACGAACGATCGCGCCAGCGCCGAGAAAGCCGATGCCTGTTACGATGTTCGCGGCGACGCGGGTTTGCGTGAAGCCGGGGTCCATTGTCATGGAAAAGACCGTGAACAAGGTCGAGCCGACCGTGATCAAAATAATGGTGCGGAACCCTGCTACTTTGTCGCGGAATTCACGTTCCGCCCCGATGATCCCGCCTACCAAAACAGCCATCAAAACCTTGATCGTATTTTCCAACAGAATATCCATCAGGCATCTCCTTCGTTCAGTTGTTTCTTCAAAGCATCCGGATCCGTCACCGGGAGTTTGCACATAAATCCTTCGCACACAAAAGCTGTCGCCTTTCCGTTGATGAGTGTGCGGTTTTCCAGAAAAGCTGGAGCATCACCTGTTGGGGGAATGGGCGACGCGGCGATTACGAATTCCGGTCTGTACTCTGCGCGAATGACTTTGAGCATGCGTTCGAAGTTTTCCTCGCCCCGTTCTCCCAACACCGCCACCTGCTTCGGTTTCCTTTGGGCTTTTTCTCCTGCGGAGAGCCATCGTGCAAAACCAAGCGGATAACGCAGCGCGGAGTCTCCCATGATCGCCAGTGCTTTTTCTGCGAGATCCCGATACTTCCCAGAGTCTGTGTACGCGGACAATTGTAACAAGGCTTCGCAGGCTAGAGAATTCCCTGAAGGCGTGGCGTTATCTGAAATATCTTTCGGGCGGATGAGTAGTGCCTCGCCGTCATGGGGCGTGTCAAAAAATCCGCCAGCGGGGTCGCTGAATTTTTCGATCATTTCGTCTGCCAGTTCAACAGCGGATGTGAACCAGCTGTTATTGAAGTCGGTTTGGTACAGCTCCACCAGCCCAAGGATCAAAGCGGCGTAATCTTCGAGGAAGACCACATTTGTTGTTGAGCCGTTGCGCCAGGCACGGCATAATTTACCTTGAGGGCGTAAGTGGGTGAGTATAAAATCAGCATTGCGGGTAGCCATTGAAGTGTAGTCGTCGTTTTCCAGAACTCTTCCGGCTTCGGCAAACGCTGCCAACATCAGGCCATTCCACGCAGCGAGGACTTTGTCATCGGTGCCGGGGCGAATGCGCGAGGTGCGGGCAGATAACAGCCTGGAATGCGAGTCTGCCAATTTCGCAGGAATGGCTTCCAGATTAAGTTTGAACCGGGCGGCGAGGGAAGCGTCGTCCAGTGCGCGATGCAGGACAGTGCTCCCTTCCCAGTTTCCGCCAACCACGATCCCATACGCCGCTTCAAAGAAATCCGACTCATCTTTGAGAACGCTGCGAATCTCGTCGAGCGACCAAACGTAGAACTTGCCTTCCACGCCTTCTGAGTCGGCATCGAGGGAAGAGTAAAAACCGCCCAGCGGATGCGTGAGCTCGCGCATGACAAAGTTGAGGGTATCTTCTGCGATGCGCTTGAAGGCCGGGTCTTTCATGACCTGCCAGGCATGCAGGTAGGCGCGGACTAGCAAGGCATTGTCATATAACATTTTTTC
>JAGNWT010000007.1 GCA_017985935.1 Anaerolineales bacterium
CCGGAGACAATGTGAACTTGACGGTGCAGTTGATCGTGCCTGTGGCTCTTGAGCAGGGTTCCAAGTTCGCCATTCGCGAAGGCGGTCTGACCGTCGGTGCGGGTGTCGTTACCAAGATCATTGAGTAAGGTGAGAGATAATGGCTAAGCAGAAAATACGTATCCGCCTTAAGGCATATGATCACCGCGTTTTGGATCAGTCCGCGAAGCGCATTGTTGAAACCGCAGAACGAACCGGTGCTCAAGTTGTTGGTCCCGTACCCTTGCCAAGCAAGATAGAACGCTTTACAATACGGCGCTCTGCATTCATTGACAAGGATTCGCATGAGCACTTTGAGATCCGCACGCACAATCGATTGATCGACGTCCTCGATCCTGATTCAAAGACGATTGACATGTTGATGCGTTTGAACCTGCCTGCAGGTGTGGATATCGAGATCAAGATTTAGTTAGTCAATTAACCGCAATTGAATTTGCGGTTCTTTTGAGACAGCGCAAGAGCAGGTCTGGTTGTGAACCGACATAACCGCTTCACACCAGACCGTCTGACTGCGCTGCACGGAGATGATGCGGCCGTTGCCCCGGCTGGCAGTCTCGTCAATACTTCTAAAGGAGAAAATTGAGTATGTTGAAAGGGCTAATTGGTAAGAAGATCGGCATGACCCAGATCTTCGATGAGAAAGGTGTTGCCTTTACGGTAACCCTCATCGAAGCTGGGCCATGTTACGTTACCCAGGTACGTATGCCGGAGAAAGAAGGATATTCTGCGGTTCAACTGGGCTTTGGCGAAGCAAACCCCAAGCGCCTTACGGGCGGTCAATTGGGACATTTGAAAGCCAATGAGATTCCCCCCATGCGCTTCCTGCGCGAATTTCGTTCAAAAGACCATGGACTGAAGGTCGGTGACAAAGTTACTGTCGTCGACGCTTTTTCCGTTGGTGAACGTGTGGATGTGATTGGCGTCAGCAAAGGCAAGGGCTTTGCCGGTGCTGTAAAACGCTATCACTTCCATGGTATGAACGCCACACACGGTACATCAGACCGCAACCGCGCGCCTGGTTCCCGTGGTTCAGGTACCACACCAGGTCGTGTCTATAAAGGCTCGCGCGGTGCTGGGCACATGGGCGTTGACCGTGTGACCGCACAGAATATCAAAGTCGTTATGGTCGATGCAGAACGCAATTTGATTGCCATTAATGGCGCGGTACCAGGTGGTAAGGGCAGTCTCGTCATGATCAAGGAGTCGCGCAAGCAGTAGGCGCGCAGGAAACGGGAGCCAGAATAACCATGAAAGTAGATGTTCTTGATTTGAAGGGTCAGAAAGTCCGTGAGGTTGAATTACCCGCGGGTGTTTTCGAAGCCAAAGTTAATGTTGATCTGATGCATCAGGCGTACAACCGCCAGATGGCCAATGCGCGCCTCGGCACCCACGAGACAAAAGTCCGTGGAGAAGTCAGAGGCGGCGGTCGCAAGCCGTTCAAGCAGAAGGGAACCGGTCGTGCTCGTCAGGGTTCCACGAATGCTGCGCAGTGGGTGGGCGGCGGTCGTATTCACACCCCGCATCCCCGCAGCTACGAACAACGCATGCCCAAGAAGATGCGCCAGGCTGCACTTCGCTCTGCATTAACTGTCAAGGCTGCTGAAGCCGGAATCGTGGTCGTTGACGCTTTTGATATTACAGAGCCCAAGACCCGTGTGATGGCTGAAATGTTGAAGAATTTGGTCGGTACCTCCACCGCTTTGGTGTTGATGCCCGCCAATGACCAGAATTACGATCTTGTGATGCGCTCTACCGATAATATCGACAGCGCCAAAGTTTTGCTCGCCAGCTACCTGAACATTCGCGACGTGCTTAACTTCGAAAAGGTCGTCATTCCTGTGAAGACCATTGACGCGCTTGTAGCGCACCTCGGATAAGGAGAGAGACATGACCAATCTATATAATGTCCTCGTCCGCCCCCTGGTCACTGAGAAGACCAGCTACCAGTCGGGCAAATTAAGCCAGTACGCTTTTGTTGTCGCTGATGAAGCGACCCGCACTTCGGTGAAAGACGCTGTGGAAACACTTTTTGACGTCACCGTCGCGCGTGTGAATATCCTCAATGCGCCCGCCAAACGCGGTCGCCGCGCTCGCTCACGCCGTTTATTGGTTCGCCGCCCGGCATTCAAGAAAGCGATCGTGACCCTTGCCGAGGGCAGCAAACCCCTCGAGATCTTTGAAGGGGTGCAGTAATGGCAGTAAAAAAGTATAAACCCGTAACTCCCGGTACACGCGATATGACCGGGTATACGTTCGAAGAGATCACAAAGAGCACTCCCGAGCGCTCACTGCTTGTCAGCCGTCAGGCTCGCGGCGGTCGTAACGCTCAGGGGCGTGTCACCGTCCGTCATCGTGGTGGTGGCGCTCGCCGCTTCATTCGTATAGTCGATTTCAAACGCGAGAAGCATGGCATTCCCGCCAAGGTGGCCGCGGTTGAGTACGATCCCAATCGCACAGCCCGCCTCGCCCTCCTTTTCTACGTTGACGGCGAGAAGCGCTACATCATTTCTCCGTTGGACCTGAAAGTGGGCGATACCGTCATGTCTGGTCCGAACGCTGAAATCCGCCCTGGGAATGCGCTCCCCATCAGCAACATTCCGATCGGTACCTTGATCCATAACATTGAGATGAAGGCAGGCAAAGGCGCCCAGCTCGTTCGCACCGCAGGCGGCGCCGCCCAGTTGCTCGCCAAGGAAGGCGATTTTGCCCAGATCCGCATGCCCTCCGGTGAAGTGCGCTTGATCCATCAAGTTTGCTACGCCACCATTGGACAGGTCGGAAACCTTGACCATAGCAATGTCAAACTCGGCAAGGCAGGACGCAAGCGTCACATGGGCATCCGCCCGACCGTTCGCGGTACTGCGATGAGCCCACGCGACCATCCTCACGGTGGTGGTGAAGGACGCCAGCCAGTTGGTCTTTCCGGTCCCAAGAGCCCGTGGGGTAAACCCACTCTCGGCAAGAAGACCCGCCATAACAAGAAGACCGACCAGTACATTGTGCGCCGTCGTAGTAAGACGAGCCGCTAAGAATTAGACGAGGTACGCATATATGTCACGATCATTGAAAAAAGGCCCTTTCATTGAGACCAAACTTCTCAAGCGCATTGAGGCCATGAACCAGAAAAACGAAAAGAAAGTCGTCCGCACATGGAGTCGCGCCTCTGTGATCTTCCCGCAGATGGTAGGACACACGATCGCAGTGCATGACGGACGCCGTCACGTACCGATCTACATTACCGAAAACATGGTCGGTCACCGTTTGGGCGAATTCGCCCCGACACGCACCTTCCGTGGTCACCAGACCAGCGAGAAAGCCGCTGCGGCGTAAGGAGAGTTGAGATGAGCGATATTCATGCAAAAATTAACAACCTCTCCCTGTCTGCCCAGAAGGTCCGTATCGTTATCGATATGGTACGCGGAAAGAGCGCGACTGAGGCATTGGAGATCCTGCGCTTTGTCAACAAGCGCGCCGCACTTCCTGTGAGCAAATTGGTAGCTTCAGCAGTTGCGAACGCCGAAGAAAACTTTGGTGTCAGCCGCGAAGACCTGTATATTGCCAAGATCACAGCCGATGAAGCCCCCACACGCAAGTGGAGACGATTTGGGGCTCGCGGCCGTTTCAAGCCGATATTGCGCCGCAGTTCTCATGTGGCTGTCATCTTACGTGAACGCGGAGCATAAAGGAGAATTATATGGGTCGTAAAGTACATCCTATAGGATTTCGTCTTGGGATCAATCAACCTTGGGGAGGACGTTGGTTCGCAGAAGGAACCATCTACCGCCAACAGCTGCACCAGGATTTCGCAATCCGCTCTCTGTTGTTGGGTGATTTCCCGAAGGGCGGCTGGGCTTCCACTGAAAAGGTTCGTGAATTCCGCAAGCAAATGCCCGATCCCGTAAAAGACGGCAAAGCTGGAATCTCCCGCATTGATGTGGAGCGCACCCCCGGCAAGGTTCGCATCGTTATTCATACCGCCAAGCCTGGTATTTTGATCGGACGCAAGGGCGAAGGCGTGAAAAAGATCCGCCAGGCGCTTGAGGCTTTGGTTGGCAAGAAGGCTGATTTCGACTCTCTCGGCGGCAAGAAGATCGAGCTTGATATCAAAGAGATTTCCTCTCCCGATACCGATGCCATGCTCGTCGCCAAGAACATTGCCGATCAGCTCGAACGCCGCATCGCCTACCGTCGCGCAATGAAGCGCGCCATTCAGCAGGCGATCAAGCAGGGCGCCGAAGGGATCAAGATCCTGGTGGGCGGCCGCTTGGGCGGCGCTGAAATGTCCCGCGATGTCTGGCTGCGTGAAGGACGCGTTCCTCTGCAGACCTTGCGCGCTAACCTTGATTTCGCCACCACGGAAGCATCCACCACATATGGACAGATCGGTATCAAGGTCTGGATCTATAAGGGTGAGGTCGTGCCCGATGTGGAAGATAAAGTTGAAGCTACAGAAGGCGTGTACGTCAGCGAGTAATCGCGACGTAGCCTGAGAAGAGGTTTTTAGATATGTTGATGCCTAAACGTGTAAAGTGGCGCAAGCAGATGCGCGGCCGCATGACAGGAAAGGCTCTCCGCGGTGCGGAGATTTCCTTCGGCGAATTCGGCCTGCAGGCGTTGGAACCGGGTTGGATCACAGCCCGTCAAATTGAGGCGGCCCGCCGTACGATCGTGCGTGGGATGAAGCGCCGCGGTAAGATCTGGATTCGTATCTTCCCGTCCAAACCGTATACCCACAAGCCGCCTGAGACCCGCATGGGTTCCGGTAAAGGTAATGTGGAATACTATGTCGCTCCGGTCAAACCGGGCCGCATTATGTTCGAAGTCAGCGGCTTGCCTTCAGAAATTGCGATCGCGGCTTTGAAGAGCGCCATGTACAAGTTCTCCATCAAGACCAAAGTTGTTGGCCGTTTTGCGGGAGGAGAATAACCAATGAAGCATATGAAAGTGGAAGACATCCGCAAATTGGCGGTGGAAGAGATTCGCACAAAGATCTCGGATTCGCAAGAAGAGGTAATGAAACTGCGCTTCCAGCAGGTGACCGGTCAGCTAACTGACTCCAGCCGCCTGCGAACCCTGCGCCGCGACATCGCCCGCATGCAGACTGTCCTGCGCGAGACCGAGCGTGCCGCTGTGGAAGGTGCATAATGAATAATCGTCGTCGTATGACTGGTGTGGTCACCAGTAACAAAATGACCAAGACCGTTGTGGTGGAGATCACCCGCAAGTTTCGTCACCCGCTTTACAAAAAAGTGGTGTACTCTAGCTCGCGCGTGAAAGCCCATGATGAGATCGGCTGCCAGATCGGTGATGAGGTCCAGATCGTTGAGACCCGTCCGTTGTCTCGAGATAAGCGCTGGGCTGTTGAATCAGTCGTCAAGCGTGAGACACGAACCGCTGATCAGGGCGTAGGAGAATAAAGCCATGCTTCAGCAAGAGTCTCGAATTAAGGTGGCAGATAACACCGGCGCCCGCGAATTGCTTGTCATTCATGTGATGGGTGGTTCCAAGCGCAAGTACGGCGGGATCGGCGATGTCGTCGTTGCCACCGTGAAATCCGCTGCGCCGCAAGGTTCAGTGAAGAAAAGCGAAGTTGTAAAGGCCGTCATCGTGCGCTGCACAAAAGAATGGCGCCGTGAAGATGGTTCTTACATTCGTTTCGATGATAACGCCGCCGTCATCCTGGATGCCGATGGTGAAAACCCGAGGGGCACTCGTATCTTTGGACCTGTTGCGCGCGAACTGCGTGATATGGGTTACATGAAGATCGTGTCGCTGGCCCCGGAAGTACTGTAGGAGCGAAGCAATGAAGGTAAAGATTCGTAAAGGCGATACAGTAGAAGTGATCAGTGGCCGCCTCGAGGATAAAGGCAAACGTGGCGAGGTTATCAATGTGTTTCTAGATGACCGCCGCATCGTGGTGCAGGGTGTGAATATCCGTACCAAGCACCAGAAGCAGGTGCAGACCCAGGCTGGACGTAACATGAAGCCGGGCCGCATCCAGTTCGAGGGTCCCATTGACATTTCAAATGTGATGCTTGTATGCCCCAAATGTGGTGAACCGACCCGAGTTGGCGTTTTGCGCGACGACGAAGGCGCCCATCGCGTTTGCAAGAACTGTGAGGCCACGATTTAGCGGGCCGTGGAGCGGATGATAAGATGAATAGAATGCAAGAACGCTATAACACAGAAGTAGCACCGGCCCTTTTCAAGTCGTTCAGTTTGAAGAACGTCATGCAGGTGCCGCGTATTGAAAAGATCGTTGTCAACATCGGTCTCGGCGAAGCCATGGATAACCCCAAGGCTCTTGAAGCCGCCACCGCTGACCTGGCGACCATTACCACCCAGAAGCCCGTCCAGACCAAGGCGCGCAAGAGCATCGCGAACTTCAAACTTCGTGAAGGCCGCTTGATCGGCGCCAAGGTGACCCTGCGCGGCGACCGCATGTGGGCTTTCCTGGATCGCTTGGTAAACATTGCCCTGCCCCGCGTACGTGACTTCCGCGGTATTTCGGCAAACGCCTTCGATGGTCGCGGAAATTACACGCTGGGTCTCAAGGACCAGCTGGTATTCCCCGAGATCGAATATGACAAGATCGACAAATTGCGCGGCATGGAGATCACCATTGTGACCACTGCCCAGAGTGACGACCAGGCTCGCGCATTATTGAAGTTGCTCGGTATGCCGTTCAGTAGCAAGAAGGATGCTTAACCTATGGCAAAGAAATGTATGCAATATCGTGAACTGCGCCGCAAACATGGCGTGCAGGTGCGGAATCGCTGTCAGCGTTGCGGCCGCCCGCGTGGTTTTATTCGCCGCTTCGGTTTGTGCCGTATTTGCTTCCGCGAGCTGGCTTTGACGGGCAAAATCCCCGGCGTCGTCAAGGCGTCCTGGTAAGGTGGAGGTAAATCATGTCATTTACTGATCCGATCGCTGATATGTTGACTCGCATTCGCAATGCTGTGCTTGCAGGCCATGCCCAGGTTGCCATGCCCAACTCGAAGATTAAAGTAGAGATCGCCAAGATCCTCAAGGATGAAGGCTTCCTCGAAAGTTATGAAGTGGTGGAAGGTGAGAACGAATCACAGAAGGTTCTGCGTGTTAAGATCAAGTATGTTGGCGAACGCCGCCAGCGCCGCGCAGTGCTTTCCGGTCTGGAGCGCGTAAGCAAACCTGGCCGCCGCATCTACACCAAGAAGACGGACATTCCGTGGGTTCTGGCTGGAATTGGCGTTGCCATTCTGTCCACTCCCAAGGGTGTCATGACCGGCGTCCGTGCCCGACAGTTGGGTGTGGGCGGCGAGATCATCTGCAAGGTGTGGTAGGAGGTTTACTGTGTCTAGAATTGGTCGTTTGCCAGTAGATATTCCCAACGGCGTGCAGGTGGATGTCAATGGTGTTGACGTTCGCGTGAAGGGCCCGAAGGGTGAAATGAAGCGCATTTTCTCTTCCTTGATTGGTATCAAGATGGAGAACAACCAGCTTCATATTTCCCGCAACTCGGATAACCCCTCCGAACGCGCCCTCCACGGAGCCACCCGCGCCGTTCTCGCGAATATGATCCATGGTGTAAGCAAGGGATTTGAAGTGATCCTTCAGGTTGAAGGCGTGGGTTACCGCGCTGAAATGGAAGGAAAGAACCTCTCCCTGTTCGTTGGTTATTCACACCCGGTCAAGATGGAACCCCCGGCCGGTGTGTCATTTGAAACAGATGCGAAGACCCGCCAGATCAAAGTGTTGGGCTTCGACAAAGAATTGGTTGGACAGGTTGCTGCCAACATTCGCAAAGTTCGCCCGCCGGAGCCGTATCATGGCAAGGGCCTGCGTTACTTGGGCGAGCGTGTTCGCCGCAAGGCTGGTAAAGCCGGAAAAGGAGCCAAGTAAGCCATGGCTAAGAAGAGTCGTTCCATTGCTCGTGAGCGCCGTCATTCGCGTGTGCGCAAGACCGTGTACGGTACTGAAAGCCGCCCACGTTTGAACGTGTTCAAGAGCCTTTCTGGGATCTATGCCCAGATCATTGATGATAATGAAGGCAACACCCTCGCTTCCGCGTCCACCGTGGACAAGGATCTGCGCGAGCAGATGAAGGGTTTGAAGAAGACCGAACAAGCCAAGGCAATTGGCAAGGCTGTTGCCGAACGCGCAAAGTCCAAAGGGATCTCTGCCGTGGTGTTCGATCGTGGCGGCTTCCGTTATGTCGGGCGCATCAAGGCCTTGGCCGATGGCGCGCGCGAAGGCGGCTTGCAATTCTAAAGTGTTCCGCGGCGCTGTAAAGCGTCCGCTACATGGAGAAAGATATGGCAGAAAAGCAACAATTTACTGACAAACAGCAGTATGAAGTGCAGGACGCTTTTGAAGAACGCGTGATCGAAATTGCCCGCGTTGCAAAAGTTGTGAAAGGTGGTCGCCGCTTCCAGTTCCGCGTGACCGTAGTGGTCGGCGATAAGAAGGGCACCATTGGCATGGGCGTCGGAAAGGCCAACGCCGTTCCCGATGCGATGCGCAAAGCTTCCGAGCGCGCCCGCAAGGACCTGCGTGAAGTCAACCTTTTTGGCACCACCATCCCGCATGAATCGCTGGGCAAAGTGGCTGGAGCCAAAGTGTTCCTCAAGCCCGCCTCCGCTGGTACCGGCGTAATCGCCGCAGGCGGCGTGCGCGCTGTGTTGGAAGTGGCCGGCGTGCGTGACATTCTCACCAAATCCATGGGCAGCGCCAACGTGCTGAACGTGGTGATGGCGACATTTGGCGCGCTCGATGGACTGCGTTCACCTGTGAACGAATCCGCCCGCCGCGGCAAGCGTCCCGATGAGCTGTTGCCCTTCTGGGAACGGAGAAAACAACATGCCTAATAAAGAAACAACCGGCAAAACGCTGCGTGTGACCTGGGTCAAGAGTGACATTGGTTTTCCCAAAGATCAAAAGGCTACAGTGAAAGCGCTCGGATTGCGCCGATTACATCAAACCGTTGAGCATAAGGACAGCCCCGCACTGCGCGGAATGCTGAAGAAAGTCATCCATTTGCTCAAGATCGAAGAGTAGGTTGAATATGAAACTACACGATCTCGTACCCAATCCCGGGTCGAAAAAGAATCGAAAACGCGTAGGCCGCGGCATTTCAGCAGGGCAGGGTAAGACTGCCGGCCGCGGTACCAAGGGCGCAGGTGCCCGCTCCGGCGAAGGCGGTCACGCTTATCGTCAGGGTGGTAACCTCCCGTTCTTCCGCCGCCTGCCGTTCATCCGTGGTGAAGGATTCACCCCGCCGAACCAGGTCTTCTACAACGAAGTGAACCTCGACCAGCTTTCACAGGCTTTCAAAGCCAATGCGGAAGTTACCCCTGAGGCTCTTGAAGCGGCGCACCTTCTTCGCGACTCCCGCAACCCGACAGTTGTTCTGGGCCGCGGTGAGATGACCGTTGCCCTCAAAGTGCGTGTCCATCGCATCAGCGCCGGTGCCAAAGCCAAGATCGAAAAGGCTGGCGGCTCGGTCGAACTGATCGCCTAAACCCACTAAAAGGAAACTTATGAAGACGACCTTTTCAGGCTGGCGTTATCTTTGGAAATCGGAAGACATTCGACGTAAGTTGGTCATTACGTTCGTGATCCTTGCGATTTACCGCATTGCGGCGAATGTCCCTGCGCCTGGCGTTGATTTCGCCATTTTGGCACAGTTCAGGGCTCTCTCCACTGGCGGCGGAAATTTCCTGGATTTTCTGGACTTGCTCTCCGGCGGTACAGTATCCAACTTCTCTCTGCTTTCCATGGGTGTGTATCCCTACATCACCGCGCAGATCATCCTGCAACTTCTGATCCCCATCATCCCCGCTTTGCAGCGCCGGATGGAGGAAGACCCGCGGGAAGCTCGCCGCTGGCAGGAAAAGTGGACTTACTATCTTGCCGTTCCGATGGCCGCACTTTCCGCGATCGGACAGATTAATATCTTCAACTCCCTGTCGATCCAGGCGCTTCAGCAGCCGATCCTCCGATTTGGTTTTACCTCAGATCTGTGGCTCAATTCATTGACAGTTCTTTTGGCAATGACCGCTGGTACCATGTTTGCGATCTGGCTGGGTGAGTTGATCTCCGAGTACGGTATCCGCGGACAGGGTCTTTCCCTGATCATTTTCGCTGGCATCGTATCTCAGATGCCTTCCAACCTTGCCAGCCTGCTCGCAGATGAAACAACACGCTGGTTCATGTTGATCTTTACGATCGCGATCATCGTGGCGACAGTCTTTGCCATTGTTTACGTTCAGCAGGGCCGCCGCAATGTGCCGGTTATGTATCCTGGTCGTCGAATGGGCAATCGCATGTCCATGCCGGTTAAGGGCACCCTGCCTTTGATGGTGAACCTCTCCGGTATGATCCCGTTGATCTTTGCCAGCGCCATCTTGCAATTCCCAGCCATCCTTGCCAGCTATTTCACCCAAAGTGAAAATGCCGGCGTAGCCAATTTCTTTGCCGGCGTGCAGAACTTCTTTAGCGGCACAGGCACAAGTAATTCCGGCTATTGGATTTTATACTTCTTCATGGTCGTTATTTTTACTTTCTTCTACACCTCCGTCCTGTTCGATCAACAGAACTACGGCGATAACCTGAAGAAAGTGGGCGCAACAGTACCCGGCGTGCACACAGGTGCCCCCACTCAAAAATATTTGAGCACTGTCCAGCGCCGCATCACCCTTCCCGGAGCAGTATTCCTTGGAGTGGTTGCGATCATGCCCTTCCTCCTTGGGCTGCTTTTGAAAGCGCTCAGTTTGGACTCAGCCAGCGCGCAGACCGGGCTATTCCTTGTTTCATCTTCAGGTTTGCTCATTGTGGTCGGCGTTGTGCGTGACACTTTCATGAATATCGATGCCGAACTAAAATTACACGGATATCAAGACTCGCTTCTCGTACGCTAAAGGAGTTTGTCATGGCGACCTACATCGTCTTGCTCGGTCCTCCAGGTGTCGGTAAGGGTACGCAAGCCAAGGTGTTGGCTGAAAAAACAAAGCTCGCGCATGTCTCCTCTGGTGATCTGTTTCGCGAGAACATTAAAAATCAAACAGAACTTGGCATGCTCGCCAAATCTTTCATGGATAAAGGCGAATTGGTGCCGGACGATGTGACCATAAAAATGATCCGCGAGCGAATCAAACGTCCAGACTGTGTAATGGGTGCGATCCTTGACGGATTTCCACGGACGCCGGCCCAGGCAGTTGCTCTTGAAAAGGCGCTTGTTGAGTATGGCGAGTGTGTGTATGCGGTTCCGTACATCACTGCTGATGAACAGACCCTGATCGAAAGAGTTTGCGGGCGTTGGTCATGCCGGGCTCAGGGTCACATCTACCATGAGAAGTTCAACCCTCCAGTAAAAGCAGGTATCTGCGATGTGGATGGCTCTGAGCTTTATCAGCGCGATGATGATAAAGTGGAAACTGTGACAAAGCGGATCCATGTTTATTTTGAACAGACCATGCCTCTTGTGGAGTACTACCGTAAACAAGGTAAGTTACGCGAGATAAACGGCATGGCGGCAGTGGAACAGGTTACTGAAGAACTGCTCTCAGCCCTGAAAAAGTAATTATTTGTGAGTATGCAGGGGCTTGCCCCTGTTGAAAAGTAGGTTTATTAAATGAGTTGGGAACGCCAGATCAATATTAAGACCCCTGCAGAGTTGAAGACCATGCGCGAAGCGGGACGCATTAATGCAACTGTTCTGGCAGCAGTAAAGGAACGTTTACAACCCGGTGTGACGACCGCCGACCTCAACGCGGCTGCTGAGGAAGTGCTGAAGTCACACGGATGCATATCGCCATTCAAAGGCTATGGTCGTCCACCATTCCCAGCATCCATCACCGTCTGTATCAACGACGAGATGGTTCATGGTATTCCTCATCCCAAACGCAAGTTGAAGGATGGAGATATAGTCTCGATTGACTGCGGCACGGTCTTTGAAGGTTTCGTCGGCGACTCCGCTTTCACCGCCGGAGTGGGGGACATCTCCCCTGAAGCCGCGAAACTGCTTGAGGTCACAGAAGGTGCGTTGTATGCCGGCATCGATAAGATGCGCAAAGGCAAACGCACTGGTGATGTCTCGGCGGCGATTCAGCAATATGTCGAAAGTCGTGGTCTCCATGTCACCCGCGAATATACGGGACATGGCGTCGGGCGAAACATGCACGAAGGACCGCAGGTGCCGAACATCGGCATCCCAGGAACCGGGTTGCTCCTTCGCCCAGGCGTGACCATTGCTCTCGAGCCCATGGTGCTTATTGGGACGCACGAAACCCGCGTCCTGCCAGATAAATGGACGGTTGTCTCTGCTGATGGTTCCTTGACGGCACATTTTGAACATACGGTGGCCGTCACCGAAGGAGAACCTCTCATCCTGACTGTCTTGTGATTGAACCCCACAGGATGACCGTGAAAAGTATAGACGGATAGAAAAATAGCCTGTATAATTAGAACTTTGGCTGTCAAGAGACAAGCCGCAAGTAAGGAGATTGATAATGAAAGTTTCGCCCTCCATTCGCAAGCGTTGCTCCAAGTGCCGCATTGTACGGCGCAAGGGAATTATTTTCATCATTTGCGAAAATCCAAAACATAAACAGAGACAGGGTTAGTGTGGTGACCTATGGCGAGAATTGAAGGTGTTGACCTGCCCCGCAATAAGCGGGTTGAAGTTGGACTGACCTACCTTTATGGTATCGGACCGACCCGCGCTCAGAAGATTTTGGCTCAAACCAAAGTCAATCCTGATACGCGTATCAAAGACTTAAGCGAAGCGGATGTTGCCGCCATTCGCGAATATATTTCCAAGAACTACAAGGTCGAAGGCGATCTGCGCCGTGAGGTTCAATTGAACATCAAGCGCCTGATCGAAATCGGCTCCTATCGTGGCTTGCGCCATCGCCGTAACCTGCCCGTTAATGGTCAGCGCACCAAAACCAATGCGCGCACCCGCAAGGGTACCAAGAAGACGGTTGCCGGCCGCGGTCGTCGCAAGGGCGCGAAGAAGTAATCCTGTCCGAAAGGTATAGAAAAAAATGGCTCAAAGTGTTCGTTCCACCCGACGCGCCACAGGCGCCAAAAAAGGGAAGCGCACCTTGTCCTCCGGACAGGTTCATATCTTTGCTTCCTTCAATAACACGATCGTGACCGTTACAGACACCGAAGGGAACACTGTTTCCTGGGGTTCTGCCGGTTCCGCAGGCTTCAAGGGCTCTCGCAAGAGCACACCCTTCGCAGCCCGCCTTGCCGCCGAACAGGCTCTCAAGGCTGCCCAGCAATTGGGCTTGCAGGAAGTTGATCTTTTTGTAAAAGGACCTGGTCCCGGACGCGAGAACGCTATTCGCGCCGTACAGGCCATGGGATTGAAAGTACGCTCGATCTCGGATATTACACCGGTTCCGCACAACGGATGCCGCCCTCCGAAGAAGCGACGCGTGTAATAGGTGAGGTTGCTGAGATATGGCTAAATCATTAAGTCCAGTTTGTAAGCTTTGCAGACGCGAAGGTGAAAAACTTTTCCTGAAGGGTGAGCGCTGTTTCACCCCCAAGTGCTCTTTTGAGAAGCGCAACTTTGCCCCTGGCCAGCATGGAAGAACTGCTGGTCGTGGTGGTGGCAAGGGAATGGGAACCGGCCGCGCCTCCGACTTTGCACGCCAATTGCGTGCCAAGCAGAAGGCCCGCCGCATTTACGGCGTCATGGAACGGCAGTTCCGCCGCTATTATGACACCGCGATCACTCGCCGCGGTCTCACCGGTTTGAACCTGCTTCAGATCCTTGAGTCCCGCCTCGACAACGTGGTGTACCGCCTTGGTTTCGCCTCCAGCCGCTCGCAGGCTCGTTTGTTGGTCGCCCATGGTCATTTCACTGTGAATGGCCGCCGTAACGATGTCCCCTCCACTCTTCTTGGTGAAGGTGATGTTGTAAGCGTGCGCGAAGGCTCCAATAAATTGACCTATTTCAAAGATTTGGGCGACTACGCTGAGAAGCGCACCACCCCGAGCTGGCTCAACCGCGATATCAAAGGTATGTCCGGAACATTATCCCGCATGCCTGAACGTGCCGAAATTGACGGAAGTCTCGACGAACAACTGATCGTCGAATACTATTCCAGACGCTAATCCTCCTCCAGTTGCGCATCGGTTCGGGACCAAAAGATCGATCCTGAACCGGCGCATTATCAAAAGGGATAGGTGAACCGTGACGGGTATCATCACGAACATGGTTATGCCGAAGATCGAGCGCGAAGCTGAAGCTCGAAACTATGGCAAATTCACAATTAGCCCGCTAGAGGGCGGTTACGGCGTGACGTTGGGCAATGCCCTGCGCCGCGTCCTGCTTTCCTCTCTGGAGGGTAATGCTATCACCTCTATCCGTGTGGCGGATGTCTTGCATGAGTTTAGCGACATTCCCGGCGTACGAGAGGACGTCATTCAAGTCATGTTGCAGGTCAAACAGATCCGCATCAAGATGGATGGCGTGGATAGCGCCCGCATGCACCTCGAGGTGCGCGGCGAAGGAACGGTGACTGCCGCCGATATTGTTCCCCCGGCAGAGATCGAGATCGTCAATCCTGACCTGTACCTGTTTACAGTGGATGGACCCAAGACCAAGCTTGACATCGAATTCATGGTCGAACGCGGCCGTGGATATTCCCCGTCAAGCGAACGCGCCGGGCATATGCCCATCGGAGAACTTCCGGTGGATGCAATTTACAGCCCTGTGAAGCGGGTCAATTGGGAAGTGGCCTCTGCCCGTGTGGGACAGAGCACGAATTACGATAAATTGATTTTGGAAATCTGGACAGACGGCACCATCTCGCCGGAACGCGCTCTGAGCTCCTCAGCCCGCATCCTCATTGACCACCTGCGCTATGTGGCTGGCATCAATGAAGAAATGCTGGCGGTAGCCATCGAGCGTGAATCCTCGGGAAGCCGTTTGAGCAGTGAACTGGCGGAAACGCCGGTGGAAGCCCTTGACCTTTCCGTGCGTGTATTCAATTCATTGAAGCGCACCGGGATCACCACAGTCGGTGATGTGCTCGACCTCCTCGAAAAGGGCGAGACCGCGGTCATGTCCATCCGCAACTTTGGCGAAAAGAGTCTCGACGAACTTCGCGACAAGATGCGTGAAAAGGGCTTCATGAAAGACGAAACATCCTCGGAGAGTTAAGAGATGCGACATTCAGTAGCTGGTTACAAATTAAACCGCACCAAGGGCGCACGTATCGCCCTTCGGCGCAACCTGATCAAACAGTTCTTCACGCATGAGCGGATTCAAACCACCGAAGCCAAGGCTGCTGCCATTCGCGGCGAAGCCGAACGCTTGATCACGCTTGCACGCAACAGCGCCAACGGCACCGACATGGAAAAGGTCAATGCCCGCCGCCTTGCTGTTTCCAAGTTAGGCGACAACCAGATCATCAAGCGCCTGTTCGACGAGATCGCCCCGCGCTTTGCAAATCGCGCCGGCGGTTACACCCGCGTGATGAAGCTCGGACCCCGCCACGGTGACGCGGCTGAGATGGTCATTCTGGAATTGGTGGAAGAGTAAGAAACATTTTGCGATCAGCCCGAAATCACCACAAGGGCTGACAGCTTTATGGCACGTTACCAAGTGATCCTTGCCTACGACGGCACCGGTTTTACCGGAAGCCAGGTTCAGGCGAACTCCCGCACAGTGCAGGGCGAGTTGGAAAGAGCGCTCCGCAATCTGGGTTGGTCTGGGCGGACGGTCATCATGGCCGGGCGAACAGACACGGGAGTCCACGCGACGGGGCAGGTTGCTGCATTTGATTTTGAATGGGCTCATCCGGAGGAAAAACTCCTGCGGGCGCTCAATGCAGACCTCCCGGCGGATCTTGTCATAAGAGACTTGGTCCCGGCTCCGGCGGATTTTCATCCGCGCTTCGACGCCGCCTCACGTCAATATCGTTACAGGATGTTTTGTTCCCCGCTGCGTGACCCGTTGCGCGAGAAATTCCTGTGGCGGGTTTGGCCGCAAGTAGATGGAGATGCCCTTGTTCAGAATGCAAGCATCTTCCTCGGCACACATGATTTTGCCGCATTCGGTTCACGGACAACCCCCAAAGGGACGACCGTCCGGACAGTGACAAAAGCCGATTGGAAGAGAATGCCCGATGGGGAGTGGCAGTTCGAAGTCACGGCGGATGCGTTCTTATATCGCATGGTGAGAAGACTGGTTTTTGTGCAGGTGTCCGTTGCCCAGGGAAAATGTCCGGTGGAAAAAGTTCAACATGCTTTAACAAAGCATGGCGCGCTTCTCGCAGGGCTGGCTCCCGCGCATGGGTTGACACTGGTTGAAGTAACGTATGGATCACATGAATAGATTATGAAACGGAGTGACGAAAGTGCAACAGAAAACATACTATCCGAAAGCCGCTGAAATTCAGCGTGACTGGGTTGTAATCGATGCCGAAGGGCAGAACCTAGGACGCCTCGCCGCGCGCGTTGCGCACATTCTGCTTGGCAAACACAAGCCGACCTTCACACCTGGTGTGGAGATGGGAGATTTTGTGGTGATCGTAAATACCGAGAAGGTTACGGTAACCGGCACCCGCACCAGCAGTAAACTGGAAAGCAAGATCTACTATGGTCACTCCGGTTACCCTGGTGGCTTGAAGAGCATCTCCTTGAAGGATCAGTTGGCGCAGCATCCTGATCGCGCTCTGCGTGATGCCGTGTGGGGCATGCTCCCGCATAACCGCATGGGACGCGCCACCCTCAAGCGTTTGAAGATCTACGCTGGACCTAATCACCCGCACCAGGTGCAGACTCCGAAAGTTTCGGAATAAAGAGGTAAGAGAATATGGCTCAATTTTATGAAGGCATTGGCCGTCGCAAGGAAAGCACCGCCCGCGTGCGCTTGATGACCGGCAGCGGCAAATTCACCGTAAACGAAAAAGAAGGCGCTGCCTTCTTCACCCGCATGGGCGATCTTGAAGACATCCTTCGCCCGTTCGGCGTGGTGGGGCAGGATGCGGCAAAGTACGATGTGAGCGTTTTGGTCAATGGCGGTGGCACCACCGGTCAGGCTGAATCTGTTCGCCTTGGCATTGCCCGCGCCCTCCAGCTCATCAACGCCGAGTGGACTGCCGCTCTGCGCAAGAAGGGCTTGCTCACCCGTGACGCCCGCGTCAAGGAACGCAAAAAGCCAGGCCTCAAGAAAGCCCGCAAGGCTCCCACTTACACCAAACGCTAAACCATTTCCATTCTGGAGCGTTGCCACGTAATGCGTGATACACTTTTGTGCACGCATTACGTTTTGTTTTAAAGGATTTGAACATGGACTTCAACTTGATCTCTTCTGTTTTTGAGACGCTGCGAATCACGCCGCCCTCAAAGCTGACCCTGCTCGAAGCGCATACCCTTTCATCCGCGCATGTCCCGCCCTTTCCACCGGACATGCCGGCGCTCCTTGTTGGGATCAATTCACCGGAACTCTTCTCTCAGGTGAAAAAAGTACTGATGGCTGCGTATCCAAAGGAACATGAAGTGAGTCAGGTCGAAAATTCTGGAGTGAAGGTTGAGGCGCTGGGCAGGTTACAGCCGGCAGGTTTGGATTCGAAAACTGTCTCCTGCCTATATATCCCTGCGCTGGGGGAGGGTACATCGTTTGAATCCTTTGCCGAGATCGTTGCTCACTTGCGCGCGCCGGATGGCTGCCCGTGGGATAAGGAGCAGACCCATCAATCCCTACGGACTCATTTACTTGAAGAGTCGTATGAGGCATTATCTGCCATGGATGAGAATGACAACGATGGCATGCGCGAGGAGTTTGGTGACCTGCTCCTGCAGATCGTGCTAAATTCGCAGATCGGGAGTGAGACGGAATCATTCTCCATGACCACGGTCATCAAAGGCATTTATGACAAGATCGTGCGCCGGCATCCGCATGTATTCGGCGATGTCGAATTATCGGATGTGAATGGTGTTTTGCAGAACTGGGAGAAATTAAAGGAGAAGGAAAGAAGCGGCAGGAAAGAAGACAAAGGGGTATTAGACGGCGTTCCCGCCGCTTTGCCGTCCCTTACACAGGCGCAGGAATACCAGGATCGTGCCGCGCGAGTCGGGTTTGATTGGCCGTCAGTCGATGGTGTGCTGGATAAGATCCGCGAAGAGATCGAGGAGATCAAGGCGGCGAAGGACCTTGATGAGGTGACCTCGGAATTGGGCGATCTTTTCTTCGTGCTGGTCAATCTTGCGCGCTGGCAGAAAGTGGATGCCGAATCTGCACTTCGAGGTACGAATCTCAAATTCAAGAAAAGGTTTGGGTACGTAGAACGCTCCGCAAAAAAGCTGGGCAGAAACTTATCTGATATGACCCTGGAAGAAATGGATTTGTTCTGGAACGAGGCAAAAAAACTGGGAATGTGATCTCAGTTTTGGGATGTAAGTTCGATCGACATTAAATACTCATCGTATAACCGGCCCTCGTAATTGAGGGCTTTTGGTTCCGTGCCATAAGGGATGAATCCACAACGCTCGTAACAACGGATGGCAGGTCGGTTATCACTGACCACGGCCAATTTGACGACAATGATTCCGTTCTCTACAGCCCAATTTAAACAGGTTCGCACAAGCTTCTCTGCGATATGATTTCCGCGCCAATCAGGTTTGACATATATCCCATATATGTTCGCTGTGTGGAAACTTTTTTTTGAGGAACCACGGACAATGGTCGCCATGCCGATCAAACCAGCATTTTGTTCGGCGAAAAACATGGCTTGCTCGGCGCTGTTGATCTTTAATCTCTCCTCCCAGTATGTAATAGGCTTCGATGAATTTTCCGTGTAATCTGAACCGAAAGCCGTGGGGTGATTTTTAAGTGCCTCCAGCCGTAGGTCTCTAAAGGCATAAAGATCTGAGCCTTCTGCATGCCGGATTATGATCTCATCTGTGGATTTCATGGATTTTGTCCGCAAGTGAATCTTGCAAAGGCATCCTGGAATAGCGTTCGCGCGGTCTCTGTCTGCTCAGTGTAGGCTTTCCAGGCAAAAACCCGGTCTCCGCAGACCCATGCACCAGCGCCGCCGTTTGGGAGCACGGTGGCTGTGGAAGTGATGGTTGAATAGACTATGTTCATGCCCCGTTCCAACCTGACTTCGGGATCGCCAATGCGTGTATCCGCCTGTCCGATCAGAATCAGATCCAGCAGAAATTGCGGGTCGGTCACGCCGGGCGACCGTTGCCAGATTAACTGAATGTAGAGGCTGTTATTAACGGCGGCAAGAATTCCCAGTTCGTAGTTACTGGGGGATAATGGATTCTTCTGTGCGCTTAGGTCAAAAAAGGTGACCTCGGTCGGATGACCGATGCAGAATTGATATTCGCAGAAGAGCCCTGCCAGTTCAAAAGGGGTTGACGTTGGGTAGGGCGTATATGTTGGGAGAGGGGCTGCGGTTGGTAGGGCAATGACTGTGGCCGCTACCAGTTGATTGATCTGTTGAGCAAGATCGGGCGTTGGTTGAGCTTTCGGGGTACAGCCTGCCAATAGCAGCATGACCAGCCCCAATTTAAGAAAGATGCGATTCATCTGATTATTTTATCTGATTCCCGATGACATTTGTCATATTGACGCGAGTTTGGGCATCAAGTATATTTTAGGTATTCCTACCCCCCTGGGGGGGGGTAGGAGAAAATCGAAACGAAATCTGTATAGCCTGAGGAAGACATGGAAAACGAAAATACACTTCGAAGATTAAAAACCGTGGAAGGACACCTGCGTGGGGTAATTCGCATGGTAGAGGAAGATTCTTATTGTATTGATGTGATCCGCCAGATCCAGGCGATCGAGGCCGCGCTAAACAAAGTTAGCTCGAAGATTTTGGAAGAGCATTTGAATTCGTGTGTGATCAGCGCGATCCAGGGGAGCGACAAAAAAGAACGTGAACGCATGCTGAAAGAGATCACCGAAGTATTTGAAATGTCCACCAAGGTATAGCGTTGATCTGTCAACGTTTTGTTTCATCAATAAATTCAAGGAGAAAAAAATGACCACTGTAACTTATTCCGTCCCTGCCATTTCCTGCGGACATTGCACCCGTACGATCGAGAACGAAGTGTCTGACCTGCAAGGTGTGCAGACCGTGAAAGCCGAGATCGAAAGCAAAAAAGTTGTGATCACTTTTGAGACCCCGGCCGACGAGCAAAAGATCAAGGATTTGCTGGCTGAGATCAATTACCCGGTCGAGGAACTGATCCAATTGTAGTTTCTTCCGTTTGAGTTTCGAACCAACCTTTTTACTGGAAGGCGATTATGAGTGACACAAAGCAATTGACTT
Organism: Anaerolineales bacterium; assembly: GCA_017985935.1. Lineage (GTDB taxonomy): Bacteria > Chloroflexota > Anaerolineae > Anaerolineales > Villigracilaceae > Villigracilis. The sequence goes on from JAGNWT010000007.1 coordinate 20,331, forward strand.
TACCGATCACCGGCATGACCTGCGCGAATTGTGTGGCCACAGTGGAGCGCAATCTGAAGAAATTGGACGGTGTGCAAACTGCGGTGGTGAATTTATCCTCCGAGCGTGCAACCGTGGATTTTGATTCTTCAAAACTGGGACTGACCGAGGTCATTGCGCGAGTCAATCGCGCAGGATATGGTGTTGCCACAGGTGAAGCGGAGCTTGTCATCAAGCGCCTTGCAGATGATAACGACGCCCGCCGCCTTGAAAAGGCGTTGGCTCGAATTGAAGGTGTGCTCGAAGCGCAGGTCACGTACACGACCGAGAAGGCACGTGTGAAATATGTGCCGACCATTGTCACTCAGGCTGAGCTGCGCCGCGCGATCTCTTCCGCGGGGTTCGAGGCGTTGGAGTTGGGCGGTGAAGCTGAGGACGTGGAAGCGGCTGCTCGTGAACATGAGATCAATGAGCAGCGCAGGCTGCTGGTCATTGGTTTGATATTTACCGTGCCTTTGTTCATTCTTTCCATGAGCAAGGACTTCAGCCTGCTGCCCGATTTCTTTTACAAGGAAGCCTTGATGGGGGGGATGCGCGAAGCCCAGCCCTGGTTTGGATGGCTGATGTTGGCGCTGGCGCTGCCGGTTCAATTCTATGTTGGCTGGCAGTATTATGTCGGTGCGTTTAAGGCGTTGCGCAACAAGTCGGCCAATATGGACGTCCTGATCGTGATGGGCTCTTCTGCGGCGTTCTTTTATTCGCTGCCGATCACTTTCGGCGTCCTTGTCGGGCATGTCTACTACGAAACTGCTGCGGTCATTATTACACTCATAAAACTTGGCAAGTTTTTGGAAGCGCGCGCCAAAGGGCGAACTTCTGAAGCGATCAAGAAATTGATGGGATTGCGTGCCAAGACCGCTCGTGTGATTCGAGACGGGGTGGAGGCGGAAGTCCCCGCCGATGATGTGCGCGTGGGGGATGTGGTGGTTGTAAAACCCGGTGAGACCATTCCTGTGGATGGGGTGGTTGTAGACGGTAGAAGCACGATCGACGAATCCATGCTGACGGGGGAGTCACTGCCAGTTGAGAAGAAACCCGGCGATCCGGTTATTGGAGCCACGCTCAATAAGCTTGGCTTGCTAAAGTTTGAAGCGACCAAGGTCGGCAAGGAAACCGCACTCGCGCAGATCATCAAATTGGTCGAAGATGCACAGGGAAGTAAGGCCCCCATTCAAAAATTAGCAGATCAGGTCTCTGCGATCTTTGTGCCTTTTGTGATCGGCACGGCTCTTTTGACCTTTGCCGCCTGGTATTTCTTTGGCCCCGCTTTGCCTGCCAATGCTGGAGTGGATAATTTCACTCGGGCATTGATCTATATGGTGGCTGTGTTGGTCATCGCTTGTCCATGCGCCATGGGTCTTGCAACGCCGACGGCCATCATGGTTGGTACCGGCAAGGGCGCGGAGATGGGAGTCCTCTTCCGCACCAGTGAAGCGTTGGAACGGGCGGGAAGAGTTGGTGTGGTCGTTCTGGATAAGACCGGCACCATCACCAAGGGACAGCCCGCTGTAACCGATGTTGAAGTCACTGGGGGGTGGAGTGAAGATGACCTGTTACGGTTTGCGGCTTCGGTCGAAAAAGGAAGCGAGCATCCGCTTGGCGAGGCGATCTGGGCTGAGGCTACAACCCGCGGTTTGAAATTGGTGGAACCTGCCGGTTTCAAAGCAGAAGCCGGGCATGGCGTTCAGGCTGAGGTCGAGGGCAAGACCGTCATTGTCGGTAATAAGAGAATGTTCGAGGCAAGGGGAATTCAATTGGGTTCGCTCGAGGCTCATTTGGAGCGTCTCCAAACTGAAGCGAAAACAGCGATGCTGGTTGCGGTGGATGGAAAAGCCGCGGGAGTCATCGCGGTTGCGGATACGATCAAGGAAAGTTCGAAGGAAGCAATTTCAGATCTGCACAAGATGGGTTTGAAAGTTGCAATGATCACCGGTGATAATCAAAAGACGGCCGAGGCGATCGCAAAGCAGGTTGGCATTGATCAAATTCTGGCAGAGGTTTTGCCCGAAGGTAAAGCGAGTGAAGTGAAGAAATTACAAGCCGGCAACGCCAAGACCAAAACTGTGGTTGCCATGGTTGGTGATGGAGTGAACGATGCACCTGCGCTCGCTCAGGCGGATGTTGGGCTTGCGATCGGCACAGGCACTGATGTGGCCATGGCTGCTGCTCCGGTAACTTTAATGAGCGGCGACTTGCGCGGTGTTGCGCGCACGATCTCTCTTTCACGCCAGACACTCGCCACGATCAAACAAAATCTTTTTTGGGCGTTTTTCTACAATGTGGTGCTCATCCCTGCCGCGGCATTCGGTTATTTGAATCCGATGTTGGCAGCCGGTGCGATGGCATTTAGCAGCGTGCTTGTGGTTTCGAATAGTTTGCGGCTGCGTGGATATAAGATCGACGCGAACACCGCGCCGAAGACACGTGCGCGGCAGGTCATGGAACTTGCTCCATTTTTAGCCGGCGTTGCTGTGACCTTGATCCTTTTTGTTTACTTCACTGTGAATAGATTACAGGAACAAGGTGATCCTCAAAATGCGCTCATGGCTAACCTGGTCTTGAATGCGGTCTATAAGCCGATCGAGCCGATCGAAGCTGGGAAACCAACCAGACTTTACATTGATATTGTGGATCAGTTTGGAAATTCCTTTACCAATTTCGAGTCCAAGCCTTTTGGAAATTACATTTACTTTGCTTATGTGGCCATTGTGCCAAGGGACTTGTCCTTTATAGAGGCAAATCCCGCCGTTGTAGACCCCTACCTTGCTCATGCATTGAATCCAGGTTCAGACATGGGGATGGGGATGCCGGGAATTACGCCGACCCCGACACCTGTCGTTCAATTCACCCCGACACCTTCAATTATCGACGAACAGAAGGAAGACCTTAAATTCATCCAACCCGAGGTGGTTTTTCCGACGGAAGGCGAATATGTTGTCTTTGTCGATTTTGAGCCGATCGGCGGAAGTCCTCTGACACGCGCAGTGCCTATTAACGTGGGCACAGCCCGTACAGATCCAGTGGTTTTACCTGAGCCCATTTTGACTCGCTCGAATAGCAACATGACCATTAATTTAAAATTTGATGGCGCGTTGAAATCAGGAGAGCAAAATAATATATATTTTGAAATGCTAGACTCTCAGGGCATGAACGTTACAAGCGATGTAACAACCATGTCTGGCGGTTATTTTGTCATTTACCTTGTCGATCAGGACTTGGAGACATTCCTTCATCCTTCGTATGTGCTCGAAAACGGAACGCTTTCCGTTCCGGTCGAATTCCCAGATTCGGGCAGATATAAGGTATGGCTTGAATATGTAATAAATGGCAAGATTCAACAGGTTGACTTTGTGATTGATGTTGAATAACTTTCTTGAAACATTAAATAAGATACCCCCGTAAATGAAAAAGAGGGCGCAGGGTAGACACCCTGCGCCCTCTTTGATTTAGCTCAATCACCACCTTGAACAAGTTGGACGAAATCGGCGCATTGGGTCATGTTGGAACACTTCTTGGAGAAAATGTCCACAGAGTTCTCGTTTGAATGGAAGATGATCATGCGCAGTTTTTCGAGTGTGGAAAAACTGGTCAACAACTCATAAAGCCGATCGAACCGAACGCCACCATTTTGTCCCATGACAACTACTTCAGGAAGTCTCGAGACGATATCATTAAACAATACTTCTTCATTCTCGAAATCGACAGTTGAAACATCCAGATCATCATTCGAACTGATTAAGCGAATGACACCCTCATCGAGAAGCGACCCGCGGTTGACCACGAGAACTCGGTGGGGAGTTTCAAAACGATGTTTGTTCGATTTTTCCTGAGTCATAAGGACCTCCGATCATAAATTACGATTTTAAAAAATATATTATTGACAGCTTATTTAAGAATGAATCTGTTACAATTTGTTAAATAAAATCTAAACAAAATCAAAAGATGTAGGTGATAAAGTTTGATAAATAATGATAAACTTATCTAACTTTATCACGAGTTTCGCAAGGAGTCAATGATGAAAAACTTAACCCCACGCCAACGAGAGATACTCAAATTGGTAGAGCAGAAGAGGGATCTATCGATCGAAGAACTTCGTCAGGCGACCGGGATTTCGCAGGCAACTGCCTACCGTGAAATTCAGGAACTTTCTCAATTGGGACTGGTCGCAAAAATTCCAGGGGGCATTAGCCAGGTTGAAGCATTACCGTCCCGTTGTGTGCAATGCAGGGGCGAGACGAATGCCCGAACCACATTTATCATTGAGCAAAAAGACGGCAAGAAATTGTCTGCCTGTTGTTCTCACTGCGGATTAATGGCCTTATCCAACACACCGAACATCAACACGGTCATGACGATCGATTTTGTATATGGCAAAATGCTTAATGTCAGCCAGGCTTGGTTTGTGTTGAATAGCAGCGTCACTTTGTGTTGCAGTCCGTCTATTTTGAGTTTTTCAAATCGGGAAGATGCCGCCCGGTTTTCTCAGGGATTTGGCGGCGATGTGATGGACTTTCCGAACGCTCAGAAAAACCTGAACCGAATGATGCTTATCCAGTTATAAATTCATTTCTGACCATTGAAATAAAAAACCCGAAGCTCGACGCTTCGGGCTTTTTATTATCGATTGGTTATTCGGCGCGGATCTCTACCGGAATTGTGATCTCACCGGATTTTTCGAAGACCAGAGTCAGGTCGATCGTCGCACCAACAGTGAAGACATCATCTTTCTTCATGATGCACATCACATGCAGATCGCCGGGCTTTAATTCCACCTGTCCGCCAGCCGGGACTTCGATCGGCTTATCCAACAAATTCATTCCCATCGTGCCATCGCTCTTCATGACCATTTCATGCAATTCGATCGAGCCACATGCTGGGCTTGAGCCGGAAACAAGATGGTCAGCAGCGGTGCCGCTATTCTTAACCAGCAGGAAAATACCGCCGGCGGTTGGCATGGTCGCAGAAGGGCGTCCCCAGCCGCTTTCAACCGTAATGGAAGGAGCAGGAGCCGGACCGCAACCCGCAAGCATTGAAACCAGCAACAGACCAAGAACCAAACTGACGAACAAAACTTTTTTCATTAGAGCCTCCTGTGATATTTAGAGTGATTTGATAATATTTGATAATATTTAATTAATCCTATCATTTATTATTATTGACACTAAGTTACTTCTTTCCGTAAAACTACTGACAAATTTCACAAATAATAATTACACATGTGCAGTGAAAATTATCCTGTAAATCCTATTCGATATGAAAAATCATGATAAGATTGGCGTAATTTCTTACTTTTTATCACATTGTTTTCATTTCACCAGATATTTGCGAGGATAAATATGAACCTATTTGTTGCATTCATCACAGGGCTGACGACCGGCGGGCTGGGTTGTCTTGCGGTGCAGGGAGGGCTGCTAACCAGTACGCTCGCTCATCAGATCGAACAAGACATGCTGGCGCACAATGGTTCAGGCTCTACCAGCAAATTCAAACCGCATATCGCTCAACCGATCCTTCTCTTTCTTCTGGCGAAATTGATCGCCTATACCATTCTTGGATATCTCCTCGGTTCACTGGGAATGGTCCTTCAACTGACTCCTTTGATGAGCGCGATCTTGTATTTTGCGATCGGAATCTTTATGATCGGAAATGGATTGCGAATGTTCAACGTTCACCCCATTTTCCGCTTCTTTGTGATCGAGCCGCCATCCTCCCTGACCCGTTATATTCGACGTAAATCCAAGAACGGTACTTCGTTCTTTACCCCGATCTTGCTCGGCACGTTGACACTTTTTCTGCCCTGCGGCGTGACACAAGCTATGATGGCAACAGCCCTCGGCACCGGATCACCGACTCAGGGTGCGATGCTCATGTTTTCCTTCATTCTGGGTACTTCCCCTCTGTTTTTTTCGGTCGCATATTTTGCCACCCGGCTTGGATCTGCCATGGAGAAGAACTTTACTCGAATCGTGGCGGTGACCATGTTGATAATGGGCTTGGTTCAAGTGGATACCGGGCTTAACCTTTCCGGCGCACCTTTTTCCATCAGCCGCACCATCAGCATTGTTCAGGCTTATGCGCTACCAGCCCAGACGGGTACATCGATCGAAGTTACTGAGAATGGTTATTTTCCGCAGGTGCTTCATTTGCCGGCGAATCAAGAAGTATCAATCGAGTGGGTGACCCGCAATACGCAGGCTTGTTCGCGCTCGGTGGTGGTGCCTGATCTGGAATACCAAAAGATATTGCCAACCACAGGACGTGTTACGATGGATATTCCCGCTCAGGAAAAAGGTGCTATCATTCGTTACACCTGTTCCATGGGAATGTATCCCAGCCAGTTCGTTTTTGACCTGGAAGAATAAATTACCAAACGGATGCGAAATATGAAAAAAATATTTACTGTCCCCGATATGACCTGCCCTAACTGCGCGATGCACCTCGAAGGATTGGAAGATGAGCTCGCCGGTGTGGAGAGCATCACAGCCAGTTACAAAAAACTGACCATGGAAGTGGTCTTCGATGAGACGAAACTGACCGTTGAACAGATCATCGAAGCGGCGCATGAGATCGGGTATCATCCCGAACCTGTGGCAGCGTGATCCACACCTCTTTTTTGTAGCCCACAATTTAATTACTCAGCCTATAAACAGCGAAGCGGACTGCCGTTTTCGCTTTTTTGTTTTTAAGATGTAAAATACCTTTCTTGACGTACTCCAAACTTAACGTTATGAATGATTTATCACTGAGAGGTAAAAATGTCATCTGGAAAACAAAAAACAACGGTCGATCCTGTGGTCATCGTCATGATCGGCATTATTTTTCTTGCCATTGCGATGGGTCTGGTCTTTTTTCAAGACAACCCGCAATCCCCAAATCTTAATTCGAACTCAAGCATTTGGAGCCAATTTGCGGTTGCCTTCGTCACAGGGATTACAACAGGCGGATTGAGCTGCCTGGCTGTGCAAGGCGGTCTGCTTGCCAGTTCTCTCGCTCGTCAGATCGAGCAGGATTACGCAGCCCAATCGGTCAACAAAAAACGGAGATCGATCCAGCCTAACTCGGCATTTCCCATTTTTCTTTTTCTGTCTGCTAAATTGGTTGCCTATACTTTGCTGGGGGCATTGCTTGGATGGCTGGGTTCATATCTTACGCTCAGCCCCAATGGACGCGCCATCTTAATGATCGCGATCGGCATTTTCATGGTGGGTAATGCCTTGCGAATGTTCAATGTTCATCCCATTTTTCGATACTTCTCTATCGAGCCGCCAAAGTTCATTACACGCTACATCCGCCGCACCGCCAAAGGGACCGATACCGTGACCCCGCTCTTCCTCGGCGTGCTCACGGTCTTCATTCCTTGCGGTGTGACACAAGCCATGATGGCGACTGCTCTCGGTACCGGGAGCATGGCTGTGGGGGCGGGGTTGATGTTCGCCTTTACACTTGGCACCAGCCCGGTCTTCTTTATTGTCGCCTACCTGACCACCGAGCTTGGCGCGAAGTTGGAAAAATTCTTTATGCGATTTGTTGCTGTGACCGTTTTGGTCTTGGGATTTGTCACTATGAATGGGGGACTTAATATACTGGGTTCGCCGTTCTCGTTTCAAAACCTGACCCGAAACCTGCTCCCATCCAATGACGGGACCGCTGCGGCACAGCCCGCCGCTGCTGATGGAGAAATCTTCCTTACAGTGGCAAACGAAGGATACTTCCCGCGTACTCTTGCCGCACCGGCCGGGCGCGCATTTACGCTGAATCTTGTCACCGATCAAACTTATTCCTGCGCGCGAGACTTTGTCATCCCGGCGCTCGATTTTTATCAGCTGCTTCCCGATACCGGCACGGTACAGGTGAACATCCCCGCGCAAGCCAAGGGGAGCACCATGTTCTTCACCTGCTCCATGGGCATGTACACCGGGCAGATCGTATTCCAATAGACCATGCCCAAATACTACACTCCGAAAGAGGCAAACGAAGCGCTGGTCATTGTCCGCCCGTTGGTGAAAGATCTGATGGATATCAGCCAACGGATTCGTGAGCACCAGCCTGAGTTTTGGTCCGTGGTGAAGAAATCCGCTGGGAATGGCGGTCACCCGGAACTGAGCAAGCTTCTGCCAGACTTTGACCGGCTCGATGCTCTTTTACACAAGATACAGGATATGGGCATCGAAGTGAAGGACCTGACCATTGGGTTGATCGATTTTGTTGCCTTGCGTGACGGCGCGGAAGTTTACTTGTGCTGGCAATACGGCGAGGGCAGTATTCAGTTTTGGCATGACATCGACGCCGGGTTTCAAGGTCGCCGACCGATCGATTGGGAGTGAGGTGTTGTCATATCTCCCAAATTGACCTATACTAGCAAAAATTCATTTTAGATCGGTAGCGTAAAAAAATGAGCGTTTCAACAATCGGAAGGTACGAGGTCGAGCGGGAGCTGGCGCAGGGAGGGATGGGATTAATTTTCCTCGCACGTGACCCTTACATTCAGCGGAATGTTGTTATCAAAGTGTTGATGCAGAACCAGACGCTCGACGATATGTACCGGGAATACTTCCAGCAGGAAGCTGAGTTGATCGCCGCCCTGGAACACCCATGCATTGTGCCGATCTATGATTTTGGCTGGCATGGACAACAGCCCTATATCGTCATGCGCTACATGGCAGGCGGTTCCCTTGCAGATCGAATCCAGCGCGAAGGGTTGAAGCAGACCGAGATCGCTCACATCTTCACTCGCATTGCCGGCGCTTTGGACGCTGCACACGCCCGAAAGATCATTCATCGCGATGTGAAGCCCTCGAACTTCTTGTACGATTCCACAGGCGAAATTTTCCTTTCCGATTTTGGAATTGCAAAGTCCACAATGATCACGAACGATGATGGGACCTGGCTGGTGGGAACGCCCGCCTTCATGAGTCCCGAGCAGGTGCAGGGGCTTCCCATGGACGGCCGCTCTGATGTGTATGCGCTGGGCATCGTTCTGTTTCGGCTGCTCTCAGGGCAGCTGCCTTTTTCCAGTGATTCGACCACAGCCATGATCAATGCCCATGTGGATTTGCCGATTCCAGATGTAAGGCAGGTCCGCCAGAATATCCCTGCTGTCTGGCAGGAAGTGGTTGCCAAAGCCATGGCAAAGGATCCCAATGATCGATATTCCACTGCGGGAGAGTTTGCGCGTGACATCGCGCAGGTTGTCTCGGGTAAGTGGTTTTTGAGAAAGTTATGAGGCTTTTCGTTCTTCACTCTTCAAAGACCTTGTTGCTCAAATAACAAGGTCTTCTTTTTTGCACTTCATTCATCGATCGGAGAATAAATGAACAAAGGAATTTTGTACGGAATTGGGGCTTATATCTTTTGGGGTTTCTTTCCCATCTATTGGAAGTTTTTGCATCATGTCCCTGCCATTCAACTGATCGGGCATCGCATCATCTGGTCTTTCCTGCTGCTGGCGTTGTTCATCGCGGCATCAAAGCAATGGTCTGATTTTCGTGGAACGATCACAATGAAGGTGCTGCGCATCTATACCATTGCGGCAATACTTATCGGCATCAACTGGTTCCTGTATGTTTGGGCGGTTAACCATGAATTTATTGTGGAGACCAGCCTCGGATATTTCATCAATCCGCTCATCAGCGTGCTTCTGGGAGTTATCATTCTCAAAGAGCGCCTGCGGACCGCTCAATGGGTACCCGTTATCCTTGCCGCGCTTGGGGTTGCCTACCTGACCTATGTTTATGGGCGACTGCCTTACATTGCGCTCTCTCTTGCTTTTTCGTTCGGCTTGTATGGGCTTGTGAAAAAGCTTTCTCCGCTGGGATCTCTTTTTGGTCTGACGGTCGAGACCGGGATCCTCTTCATCCCCGCCCTTGGATATTTGATCTTCGTGGAAGCAAATAACACAGCCGCCTTCCTGCACACTGGCACAGGTTCTGATCTGCTTATGATCGGCGCTGGGATCGTGACCACTGTTCCTTTGCTCATGTTCGCTTCTGCCGCTAGGTCCATTCCACTTTGGGTGGTGGGGCTGCTTCAGTACATTGCGCCGACCCTGCAATTCCTGATCGGTGTCTTCATGTACAAGGAACCCTTCAGCCAAAATCAATTGATCGGTTTCGGCATCGTATGGGTGGCGCTGATCATTTTCCTGGCTGAAAATTACATTGCAAGCCGGCAGCCGGTTGAACCGCTCCCTGAGATGGGTGAGGGCTAGGAAGATCGCCCTGAAACTTAGATAAATTAGACTATATTGGTTATAATTGAAGAAAAAATCAAGGAGAAGTTTATGAACTTTGCGATGTGGAAGAAAGCGTTGACCGTGATCCCGGAGGTGTCCAAGAAGGAGTGGGACGGTCTTGATATTATTTCAAAGTGGTTGATCTCGACCCGTGCCGCGGTGCTCGTGATGACCTTTATTTCCGCCGCCCTTGCCGGGTTGTTCGCCTGGCGTGACGGCTCTTTTAGTTTCCTGCCGTGGCTTGCCCTTGTTTTGGGACTTATTATGGCTCATGCCAGTAATAATATCTTCAATGATTACACAGATTTTGTGCGTGGAGTGGATAAAGATAATTATTACCGCACCCTGTATGGCGCGCAGCCCGTGGCAGATGGGCTGATGACAAAACGCCAACACCTGACCTTCTTCGCGGTCACTGGACTCATCGCATTGGTCTTTGGCTTGTATCTGATCTGGTACACGGGGTTCAGCTCCACCACATGGGTGTTGCTCGGACTTGGCGCGTTCTTTGTGTTGTTCTACACCTGGCCGCTTAAGGGACTGGCTTTGGGCGAGATCGCCGTTCTTGTAGTGTGGGGTCCGCTCATGATCGGCGGCGGATATTATGTTTTGACCGGTAACTGGAATTGGCAGGTGGCGATCGCCAGCCTGCCGTATGTGCTCGGTGTGACGACGGTCATCTTTGGCAAGCATATCGACAAGATCCTGCCGGATGCGCAGAAGAAGATCCACACTCTACCGGTCGTGATCGGTGAGAAGGCTGCGCGCTACACGGTTCTGGCGATGATGATCCTGCCGTATATCCTGACCGCGTACTTGATCGCCACGAGATTCTTCACGCCCGTCATGGCGATCGTTATCTTTGCCATTCCCGCTTTTTTGAAGATCTATCCCATCTTTTTAAAGCCCAAGCCTGAGACCGCTCCCGAAGGACAGTTGGGTTGGCCGCTTTACTTCGTGGGGTATGCTTTCTATAACAACCGCAGGTTCGGCGGGCTTTTCATGTTCGGTCTTCTCGTTGACGCGGCATTAAGGCTTTTTATGCCAACCTTCTGGGCATAGTCCTGATTTTTTCTCACCAAAGGCATGACAGTAAATCTCTGCCATGCCTTTTTTATTATTCAGACAAAAGTACCCCGTTTCACAAAACAGTTGTATAATCCCGCCGTTCATCATTTTTTACGAGTGTCCGAATGGAAATTTGCCAATTCGCTTCATAAACATGAAAGCAAGAGGATCCGAATAGGGCTCGAGCACCAATCAAGGAGAGAGAGTATGAATATCAATTTTGCCATGTGGCGCAAGGCTACATGGGAACTCATTAAGATGGATGACAAGAAAGAGTGGGAAGCGCTCGATGTCATCTCCAAATGGCTGATCGCCACCCGTTCCGCAGTGACCACGGTCACGATCTATTCCTGTATCATCGCGGGCTTTCTCGCCTGGCGCGATGGTTATTTTTCCTGGCTGCCGTGGATCATTGTGACCCTTGGTTTGTTCATTGCTCATGGCACGAACAATCTGCTCAATGATTACACCGATTTCTCGCGCGGCGTGGATAAGGACAATTACTTCCGCACGCAGTATGGGGTGCATCCGCTGGTGCAAAAATTCTGGACGAAGGAAAACCAGATCAAGTGGTTCATTGTCAGCGGTGTGCTTGCCACATTCTCCGGCGTGTTCGCTTTGTTCTATACCCAGTTCAACCCCTTCATCATCGGGTTGTTTGCTTTCGGCGCCCTCGTTCTACTGTTTTACACCTGGCCTTTCAAATATTGGGGCATTGGTGAATTTTCCATTTTCCTGATCTGGGGACCGATCATGATCGGCGCCGTGTACACGGTTCTTGCGTTGGGGCATGGCGGTGATATTTCAAATGTATTCAAGGTTGCGCTTGCGGGCGTGCCCTTTGGTTTGAGCGTTGCCAGCATCAACATTGGCAAGCATATCGATAAGATGGTGGACGATAAACAGAAAGGCGTGGGTACTTTCCCTGTCCGTGTGGGGCAGACCTTTGCGCGCTACACTAATATTGCTTCCATTTTGATCGCTTACGGCGTGATCTTCTATCTTGTCGCCACGGGATATTTCTCCACGCTGATGTTGTTGGTCGTCTTTGCCGCCCAGCGCGCCATGTATGCCGTAGCTGTGCTGACCAAGCCGCGCCCCGAATCTGCCCCCAAAGGTTTTGAAGCCTTCTGGCCCACCTGGTTCTCGGGATTTTGTTTTTATCACAACCGTTTATTCGGCGGGCTCTTCATCCTTGGCATTTTGCTTGATACCGTTGCCCGCAAATACGAATCCGCTTTGCCGCTCAACATCAACACTCTTGGCGCGATCGCGCTCGGAATTGGTTTGATCTACGCGATTGTTCAAATGCAAATCGCCAAGAAAAAAGCGCAAAACTAATAGTTGAGAAGTAAAAGGTAAAAAAGCAAAGGCTCTGACGATTTTGTCAGAGCCTTTTATATTTATTACTCTTTATTTAATTCCATATTCTCCACTTCAAGCCATTCATCCTTCCCCTCCAATACTCCAAACGCGATTTTTCCCTCAGGAGTGAATGCTGCATATTGATTATCGATCCAGATGATGACACCCAGCGGCCGCGAAGCGTTCGGACTTACAGGCGACTCGAACACGAGAGCATCATCCACATGCCAGCGGACTCGGTTTGGGCTCCATTGCAGCTTGTACCTGTGCCATTGGGTGACATCCACGCTGAGAGCGGATGAGTCCTCGGCGATGACCTTGCTGATCAATTTCCGCGCCGATCTGCGCGAGAAGGGGAGCGCCAACCCCGCGGGGATCAACAGCGGATGGAACTTCGGCGAGCGGAAGGTCTGCGCCAGAAATCCCTGCGCGGGTTTGCCATCGGTGAATGAAAGATGGTTTTGCGGTGAAGCATGGAAGAACCATACGGCATTGGGCAAGGCAGGCAGGCGGAAGGGATTTCCGCCGAACCCGAGCGATAATCCGAACGGATCGTTCCACAGCCCGAAGCCCCATGTCCCAGCGGCAGAAATGCTTGAGACTCGCGCGCGCAGGCTCAAGGTCAGGGAATGATGCGGAAACTTATGCCTGGGCAGTTGGGAATAGTCATCGAGCTGGGCATCCCGATAGTGAAGGGAATCCCCGTGCTGTATTCCCAATCTCCAACCGTTATCCGTTTTTTCTGCTGATGCTTTTGGAGTTGCCCTTGCTCTCATCCTTCATCCTTTCCGATTCACCAGCCAAATGCCAACGAGGATCACCGCTCCGCCAATGATGGAAATGGGTGTGACCTGCTCGTTTAAAATGATCGAAGCGACTACCATGCTGGTCAGTGGTTCAATAAAAAGGAAGGCGCCTGTTTGCGCGGCCGGCAATTGCGCAAGCGCGTCAAACCAGGCGATGTATGCCAACCCCGTGGTGAAGATGCCGAGGAAGATCATTGCCATCCATCCGCGGGAATCGAGTTGGGGGATTTCGGTGTAGCTCCGACTGGTGAGAAAGGCCGCGGAGGTGATCAGCCAGCCGATGGTCATGACCCAGAATGTCATGCGCGTGGATGGGTGGCTTTTTAATCCGCGCCGCGAAAGAATGGAGAAGACTGCCCAATTGACGGCGCTGATGAGGATGAGAAAATCGCCGTAGGTGCCGAAACTGCCGACTGCGATGGTGGAGATATCGCCCTTGCTGACCACTGCCAGCACGCCGACCATCGCCAGCGCAATGCCCAAAGATTGGGTGAGGTTGAGTTTTTCTTTCAGGATCATCCAGCCCAGAACGGCGATGAATGCGGGGGAGGTGGAGACGATCCAGGCGGTGGTGGTGGCTTGTGCGGTTTGCAGTCCATTGGATTGCAGCCATTGATGGAAGGAAATGCCCAAAAATCCGAGCAGGGCGAAGTACAGCCATTCGCTGCCCTTGGGGAAGGCGAACTGTTTGCGCATAACAACTGCCACGAAAAGGATGGGAATGCCCATTGCGAATCTCAGCCAGACTACGGCAATGGGGGATATCTGCCCCACGGCGATCTTGGTGGCAATAAAAGAAGCGCCCCACACGATCACTGCGAATAGGGCTTCAAGATAGGGAAGGAATTTTTTTGTCATGTTTTTCCTTTGATGATGTTTATCCATTATAATTGCCGTTCGGAGGCTTTTATTCATGGAAATTACCTGGTACGGACATTCATGTTTTCGGCTCACGGAACGCAACATCGCCACCGTGGTGACCGACCCATTCGACAGCAAAACAGTCGGCTACGAGGCGCTCAAACTAAAGGCGGAGATCGTCACCGTCAGCCACGACGCGCCCGGCCATAATTTTAGCGACGCGGTCAAGGGCAGCACACACGTACTCACCGGTCCCGGCGAATTTGAGATCGGCGGTGTATTCATTGCAGCGGTTCAAACAGACGGCAGCGGCAAGAAATCCAAAGATAAGGTCCGCAACACGGTCTATGTTTTTGATTACGATGGGATCACCGTTGCGCACCTCGGTGACCTTCAACAGATCCCCACCCAAAGCGAGATCGAACTGCTCGGCACGGTCAACGTGGCGCTGGTGCCCGTTGGAGGCGGAAACAGCCTCAACGCTGCGAAAGCCGCGGAAGTGGTCAGCATGCTCGAGCCCAATCTCGTTGTCCCCATGCACTACTCCACACCTGACTCAAAGATCAAACTGGACGACCTCAACAAATTCATCAAAGAAATGGGTCTTAGCAAGCCTGCCGCCCAGCCTTCGCTCAAGGTGTCTCGCTCCAGCCTGCCCGCGGAAACGCATGTGGTCGTGCTGGAATATCAAAAAGGTTAAATCAAATGTCGGTCAAAGTGATCATGACCTGGGATATCGCCGCAGAGCGCGATCAGGAATATTTTGAGTTCGTCATCGGCGAATTCGTGCCTGGCGTGCAGAGGCTTGGCTTGCAGCCCGCCGAGGCATGGGCAACCTTGTATGGTTCCTACCCGCAAATTCAAGTCGGCTTGATCGCCGCAGATCTGTCGCAGGCACGCCGCATCCTCGCCTCGCCAGATTGGGCAGCCCTGCAGGAGCGTCTCTTTGGGTATGTGAAAAATTATTCCTACAAGATCGTCAACACCCGAACGGGATTTCAGTTCTAACTCCTGCCCGAATACATGAACCCAAAAGATCAAAACAAAAACAATACAAACTTATGGCCGTGGTTCTTCTTGACCACGGTCATTGAGTCTGTATTCGCACTTATTCAACTGATGCGCATCCCGTCTGAAGGCGGGCTGTCCGTTGCGCGCCTCGGTTTGCTGGGCGCACTCTCATTCATTGCCATCGCAAGCGTGATCGGAGGATTTTTCTCCCGCCGCGACCCTGCTCGTTTCGAGGTGGTAGTTTCCACGCCTTTTATTTTTTCTTCCGCGCTCCTTGCCTTAATCTCAAGCCTGGCCCTGTTCCTTCTGCGTTATCTCAACCCAGACCTGCTCCTCTCCTTCTACCAGAGACTCAGCCCCTTGCTTTGGCTGTTACTCGTACTCGCGATCCAGTCTGCAATTTTCCTGACCTACCTCAAGCACGGATTCCATCCGCAAGCCTTCGCCGAGCGTAAGCCAGTTTATCTCTCAGCTCTTCCTGTTTTCACCTTCCTGCTTTTTGTTTTTCTCTTTGTGGCATGGACCGGAATCGGGGTCACTGCCGACACAGGGTACTGGGGTGAGCCCGGCGCGGCTGTCCTTGGCTGGCAGTTTGTCATTTCTGTTCTGGTTGGTTTTCTGTTTTTGCTGCCTGTTGCCCTCCGTTTTTCATCCTCTGTCTTTCGAGTTTTTCTGCCGCTTGCCATTTACTTCACCGCCTGCACGCTCTGGCTCAGCGTCCCTGTGGAAGTGTTGAAGTCCAGCTTTTACGCTCCCATTGACCCGCCGACCTATATGGCGCTTCCATACTCCGACGCAGGCTTTTACGATTACCTCTCCCAAAGCCTGTTGATCGGCACCAATTATCTTGGGAGCATCCCGCCTCGTCCGTTCTATGTGATCTTTCTTGCGGCGCTGCATTTTTTCTTCGGACAGAATTACCCCGCTGTCATCGCCGCGCAGACGATGGTCCTTGCGCTCTTTCCTGTCGCGTTGTACTTCCTTGGCAGGAAGCTGCATTCTCCCGCCGCAGGTGTGACCGTTGCCCTGTTCGCCATTTTCCGCGAGCTGGTCAGCCTGTGGATCTCCTCCAACACACGCGCGGCAAATTCCAAAATGTTCACCACCGACTTCCCAACAGCGATGGCGCTCGCGTTCCTGTGCCTTGTCCTTGTCTGGTGGCTTGAGCGGCGTGACTTCAGATCCACGCTGGTGGCGGGCGGATTCTTCGGGCTGATCCTGCTCTTCCGCACGCAATCCCTTTTGATCTTGCCTGTGGTGTTCATCCTTGCCTGGTTTGCCTATCAACGCAAAACAAAAGAATGGATCGCTGCCGGCATAGTCTTTGCCGTCGTCATGATCGTGACTGTCCTGCCGTGGCTGACGCACAATTACACGGTGGTCGGTCAGTTCACTTTTGACGATCCGCGTCAGACGGCGATCATTTACAGCCAATATTCCTTTACAGGCAACCTCGATCTCAGCCAGTATGACCCCGAAAAAGAAAGCGCGGGACAGCGCATTGTCTCATTCACTCTGGCGAATCCTGCTTATGTTGCCCGCTTTATCACCACCCATATTTTGAACACCGAGATCGGCGGGCTGCTTGCGCTCCCATTGATCGAAGAATTTGAAAGCCTGTCTGCGCCTGTGAATCTCTATTGGTTCACATGGGATGGGTCTTTGGCTTGGTATAACGCTGCGCTGCTTTTGATCTACCTTGCCATCATTGCGGTTGGACTTGGCTCCACATGGCGGCGCATGGGGTGGGTGGGACTCCTGCCGTTGGCAGTGAACTTGGGGTACACCCTTGCCAACGGGATCTCCCGTTTCTCTGGCTGGCGCTACAACCTGCCCGTGGATTGGGTCATCTACTTTTATTTTGCCATCGGCGTTATCGAGATCCTTGGCGGGTTGACCCTGCTTTTTGGTTCGCAGAAGGAACTGGTCTTTCCGCCCAATTCTCAACCACAGGCAAGACCCGTTTCCCTCAAAGATTTCCGCCCGCAGTATGTTTTGCTAGTGCTGGCCTTTGCTTTCACTGGCTCGCTTCCTTGGCTGGCAAAGGGACTGGCTCAACCCCGCTACATAGCCGCTCAAGAGTCCATGATCGCGAGCCTCGAAGCAAGCGGATACAAGAGCGAAGAAGTCCGCGCTTTTCTTTCCCAGCCTGAAGCGGTTCTTGTGGAAGGGCGATTGCTTTACCCAAGGCTGTTTCACAAGGACGAGGGCATGGCTTCTGCAAACCCGTGGGCTGCCTACAAGATCCGCGATTTTTCACGCATTAGTTTCCTATTGATCAATGACAAACGCAGCGACATGATCTTCCGCACGAAGGAACTGTTGGACTTTCCACAAGGCGCGGATGTCATCGTCCTTGCCTGTCAGGTTGAAGATCACTTTGAAGCCCGCGTCATTGACTTTGGTTCGCACACCTATCAAAGCTCCCCGCTTGCCGACCCCTGCGCCGTTCCCTGATGTCTACCCTCTCGCGCCTTCTTCTCAAATGGTATCGTCAGCACGGACGGACTCTGCCGTGGCGTGACCATCCCGACCCTTATGCTGTTTGGGTTTCGGAGATCATGCTGCAACAGACCCGCGTGGAAACGGTCATCCCGTATTTTGAAAAATGGATGAAACTTTTCCCCGATGTAAAAGCGTTGGCGCAGGCATCGGAGCGGGATGTCTTGAACGCTTGGGAGGGACTTGGCTATTACAGCCGCGCCCGCAATTTGCATAAAGCCGCCCAGATCGTCGCATCAAAATTTAGCGGACAGCTGCCTCGCGACCTGACAGATTTACGGGCGCTTCCGGGAATCGGTCGGTACACCGTGGGGGCGATCGCGTCCATGGCGTTTGGCATGGACGAACCCACTCTCGATGGCAACCTGCGCCGAGTCTTTGCGCGCCTGTTCGATGTCAGCGAGTTTGCCGATTCTCCCGCTGGCGAAAAAATGTTGTGGGACCTCGCCGCGCAGAATCTACCCAAAGGACAGGCAGGGGATTACAACCAGGCGCTCATGGATTTGGGGGCGACCATCTGCACCCCGAAGAGTCCCCGCTGTTTGCTCTGCCCGTTGATGGAGATTTGCGAGTCCCGCAAAAAAGGGACTCAGGAGCAGCGCCCTGTTTTAAAGCCGAAGAAGTCCGCGCCGCACTATGTCCACGCGGCGGCGGTGATCATGGAGCGCGGGCGCGTGCTTTTGTCTCAGCGCCCATCGGAAGGATTACTCGGTGGGATGTGGGAGTTCCCGAATGCCAGGGTCAACGCCGACCCAGCCAAAGAGCTGACTCAAGCCCTTAACGCCGCATGCAGGCTGAAGCTTAAGAAAGGCGATCCGCTGGGGATCGTCCAGCATGCGTACACCCATTTCAAGGTCACGGTTCATGCTTTTCGCTGTGATGTGGTTTCCATTCCCAAAGAAAAGAATCTCAAGTGGGTGAAGATCACCGAGCTTGGTGATTACCCCATGGGCAAGGTGGATCGCCAGATCGCGGATTTGCTTAGCAAATAAAAAACAGAGCGGCTTTAGCCGCTCTGTTTTTTATTTCAACTTGTTTTTTTATGCCTTGCTCAGTGTAACCAGCACCATGGGCCTGCGCCGTGTTTCCTGGTGCAGGTAACTCTTGATGGTGTTGATGATGTCTTTTTCGCTGCCCATGCCGCCGCTGTTGACGGCCTGCATCACACGCCTGCGGACTTCGGGCAGAAGTTTTTCTGCTTCGTCTGGGGTGACAAAACCGCGGGTGAGGATCTCCGGTTCGTGCAGCAGTTTTCCAGAGCGTTTGTCGAGGCTGATGTCGATCAGCAGAATCCCGTTCCTTGCCAGTTGACCGCGTTCCTTCATGATGTCGTGGTCGATGTCGCCGATGGATTCTCCGTCTACAAAGACGTATCCGCCGGGGATGCGCTCGCCGAGCATGATCTTGTTGCCGACCAACTCCACGACCTGTCCATTTTCAACCACAATGATGTTCTCTTCTTCCACACCAACTTCTTTTGCAAGTTGGGCGTGGCGCTTCAACTGACGCAGTTCACCGTGGATCGGCATGAAGTGTTTGGGGCGGACGAGGTTGATGAGCAGTTTCTGCTCTTCCTGCGCGGCGTGACCGGAAACATGGATCGGCGCGATGCCGTCGTGTACCACGGTCGCTCCACGGCGCAGCAGGCGGTTGATGGTCTTGCTGATTGTCTCTTCGTTGCCGGGAATGGGATGTGAAGAGAGCACGACCGTGTCGCCTGATTTCAGGTCGAACTGACGGTTCGTCCCTGCCGAGAGCCTGCCCACAATGGAGGAAGGTTCCCCTTGCGAGCCGGTACACATGATGACCACCTTGTGGTCTTGCATGTTCAAAGCTTGTTCGATCGGCACGATGACATCGTCCGGGATATCCAAATACTTCATCTTGCGGGCGATCTTGACGTTATCCACCATGCTGGGACCAGCGAGCGCCATCTTGCGCCCGCTTTTCACGGCTGAGTCTGCGACCTGCTGCACGCGGGAGATCAGCGAGGCGAAGGTCGCCACGATGATGCGTCCTCTGGCTTCCGAGAAGACCTTGTCGAACGCGGGTCCGATGATCTTTTCGGAGGGAGTCCAACCCGGGCGTTCGGCATTGGTCGAGTCTGAAAGCAACAGGTCTACCCCGCGCGCGGCAAACTCTGAAAGCTTGGCAAAGTCTGTCGGCCAGCCATCCACAGGTGTGTGATCGAACTTGAAATCGCTCATGTGAACGACCAGACCGGCAGCAGTGGTAATGCCAAGTCCCACCGCATCGGGGATGGAGTGGCTAACGTGAAAATATTCCACTTTGAACGGACCGATGTTGGAGGTCTCGCCGGCCTGAATGGTCTTGAAATGCGCCTTGTGCTGCGCGTTGTTTCGATTCAACTTGCCTTCGATCAAGCCGCGGGTCAGGGGGGTGGCGTAGATCGGCACATTGATCTGGTCAATGAAGTGCTGGATCGCGCCGATGTGATCTTCGTGCCCGTGGGTGATGATCAGCCCGCGCACATGGTTGGCTTTTTTGATCAAATATTCGAAATCGGGGATGATGTAATCCACCCCGAGCATGTCATTCTGGGGGAACATGATCCCTGCATCCACCACGATGATCTCGCCTGCGAATTCGTAGGCCATCATGTTCTTTCCCACTTCGCCCAGCCCCCCGAGCGGGATAATTCTTAACTTGTTTCTCTTACTCATATGGTTTGTTTTCCTTTTTGAAAATTAAATGTAATGTAAACCGCCAGAGGCGGGTAAGGTCAATTTTGGAGTGGGTTCATGCTGTGTGCTGAACTCGACGACATAAAAAAAGACCCCTGCCGACTTATTCGCGAGGGGAGGTTTCGTGCCACGTTGCGATTGTTCTCAAAACAAACTGTCAAATTACGACAGTGAAAGTCAACTTATTAAGATGAGTATAGCAGGGCGGGGATGATTTGTCAAAGCGGACTTTGCCGGTCTTTCCCCGCTGAAGGCTGATCGAGCCTCAATTCACCCTTCCTTGCGCCGACGCTTCAGCCGCTCGACCATCACATTGAACTGTAGCTGCTTGTCGCGGATGAGCTTCTTGATCCGGCTGCGATCCTTTTCTTCGTAGGTCGTGGCGAGCCTTTCCTTGAGCGCCGATATCTCAACCAGCAAATCCACTTCGGCTGAGACCATCCCGGCATTGGTCAACAGGGAATAAGCCATGCGCACATCTTCCGGTGTTTCAAAATAGGCGCTCAAGTCCAGAGGCTTTCCCATGCCTTTCAGGTTTTCAAACTCTCCGCGTTCTTGGGCTTCCTTAATAATGGCTTCAACAGCTCTTTCAAGGTTCATGGCTCTGTCCTTTGTTTTGGTTAATACATGGACGACATTTGAAAACCAGGATTTACCCGATTCAAAGCAGTGATTCATCTTCTCTCGGACAGGTAAAACCTGAAAGGCTTGAAAATTGACAATATGGGTCAACTCTTGTAAACTTCCACGATGGACATAGACCTCGACCTCTATCGGCACGAAATTCGCGTCTCTTCCGACCCGCTTGTGCGCCTCTCGGCTGTGGATATCTCTCCCGAGCGGCCCGAGCGGACTTTTGTTTTCATTCACGGTTTTGGCGGGCAGGCGATGCAGTGGAAGTATCAACTTCATAAGTTCTCATTGAAGAACCGCGTCATCGCCCTGGATATGCGCGGGCATGGACTTTCCGATAAACCTTCCACTGGCTATGACATGCCGCGCATCCAACTGGATCTGGAGACCGCGCTTGACTTGTTGAAAGTTTCCACGCCGATCGTTTTGGTGGGGCACTCCTTCGGCGGTGCGGTTGCCACCGATTTTGCGCTCAATCATCCCGAGCGGGTCGAACGTCTCATCATGATCGCTACAGCGGGTGAGTTCAAACTCAATCCGCTTTTCAAACTTGGCTTGAACCTGCCGACCTGGTCGTTAAAGGTCATTGAGCCTTTCACCCGCAAATGGTTGTCGGGTCCGCCGCATGCGCTAAAACCCTTTTATCTGGATAATCTTTCGCACTGGGTGGGTTGGGATAAGTTCGCCAAACTCAGCGTGCCCACGCTTGTCATCCGCGGGCACAGGGATGTTGTTTTTGAGCGACCGCTCTTTGAAAAGGTGGCGGGATCGATCATCGGCGCGGAAGAGGAAGATATCGGTGCATCCGGTCATATGGTCATGTTGGAGCGCCGCGAAGCGGTCAATCGTGCCATATCCCGTTTTCTAAATGGCGAGAAAAAATCATGGCGTGAAGAGTCTGCGGCGGCGATCAAATCTGTGCGAAATGCCCTCGCAGATGAACGTCCCTGGTTAAAGCATTATGAAGAAGGTGTGCCGTACACGGTTGGCATTCCACGCATCCCGGTTCATCATTTGCTGCGCTCTGCGGTGCGCAGGTTTCCGAACCGCACGGCGATCTATTTTGGCGGCGCAAAGTTTTCGTATCGCAAACTGAATCACGAAGCCAATCGTTTCGCCAACGCGCTGACCGCAATGGGTATCGGCAAGGGCGCGCGCGTGGTCTTGTATCTGCCGAACATTCCGCAGGCTGTGATCGCTTTTTATGGAGTGATCAAGGCTGGCGCGGTGGCGGTGTTCACTCCGCCAATGACCGATGCCGACGAGTTGACCCGTCAGGTAAAGACAGTTGAGGCGCGCGCGCTGGTCACATTGAATTTGTGGGCCGGCATGGCGGGACAAGTTCAGCAGAACAGCGGACTCCCGTTGTTGGTTTTGACCGACGGAGGCGAATATCTTTCCCTGCCCAAACGGCTGATCTCACGCTGGCGCAATCGCGGATTGAACGTGGCGGGTGCCATGCGTTTCCGCCGCTGGATATCGGGGCAGAGCAACCAATCTCCAACAGTGGAAGTGAACCCCGAGGATATGGCAGTGATCCAGTTCACGGGCGGCACGACCGGCGATGCAAAAGGGGTGATGCTTTCTCATCGCAACCTCGTCGCCAATGCTTTGCAGACCCGTCACTGGCTTCCAAGAGCGGTGGAAGGGCGTGAGAGATTTTTGTGCGCCATTCCCTTCTCTCACAGTTACGGGCTGACCACATCCTTGAACGTGCCGGTCTCCATTGGCGCTTCGCTGATCTTGAAACCGCAATTCCAGATCAAGGATATTCTCAACACCATCAAAAGATACAAGCCGACCATTTTCACCGGCACGCCGAACATGTATAACGCCATCAGCAATTTTCGCGGTGTGCGTAAATATGGCATCAGTTCCATCAAGGCCTGCATCAGCGGATCCGCGCCATTGCATGTGGAAGTGCAGGAAGAATTTGAGAAGCTTACAAAAGGCAAACTGGTGGAAGGCTACGGCTTGACCGAAGCCTCGCCTGTGACTCACGCCAACCCGTTGAACGGTGATCGTAAAGTAGGCAGTATTGGCATCCCGCTTCCATCCACACAGGCGGCTGTCGTGGACCTCGCCCGCGGGAGGAAAGAAGTGGAAGTCGGGCAGATCGGCGAGCTTGCGATCCGCGGACCGCAGGTGATGATGGGGTACTGGAAGGATGAAGAATCCACAAAGGCGGTCTTGCTCGATGACGGCTGGCTGCTCACCGGCGATGTGGCCCAAATGGATGAAGACGGCTACTTCCGTATCATCGCCCGCAAAGCAGATATGTGGTATCCCGATAAACCCGGCAAGCCTGCCTTCCCGCGCGATGTGGAAGAAGTGATCTACGAGATCCCACAGGTGAAGGAAGTGGCGGTCGTGGCTGTAGCGGGGCATCCCTTCGCCTTCGTCATTGCTGGGCGCGAGCGCCCCACGCCGGAAGCGGTCATTGCTTATTGCAAGCGCCGCCTGCCGCCGCATTTAATTCCGCGCTTCGTGATCTTCATGGATGAATTCCCACGATCATATATCGGCAAGGTCCTTCGCCGCGAATTGGCAAAGCGTTATGGAAAGCAGATCGCAGGGGAATGAGATGATAAGGATGAATGATCAAGGATGAAGGAAGAAATTAAAATAGCAAGCGGGGATATCCATGACAAGCCAGTGAGTTTTGTTCAGCAGGGCAGCGGCAGACCTGTCATCCTTACGCATGGTTTGGCTGCGTCACTGCATGATTGGGATGACCTGCTGCCTGAGCTGGCTTCTTCGGGATATGCCGGTTACGCCCTCGACTTGTTCGGTCATGGTGAAAGCTGCAAACCCGCCGACCATAATGAATACACTTTCAATGCAGTCTTCGACCACTTCTCCGCGTGGATCGATTCCCTGCAGATCGATGAACCAATGATCTTGATCGGTCATTCGTTGGGAGGCGGGCTATCCCTGCAGTACGCGCTGCGATTCCCTGAGCGTGTTCAAGCGATCGTTTTGATCAATCCCTTCTATGACATCCACCAACTTCCGCCCATTCTGCGGCTCGCGTTTCGCCGAAAACTGATCAACACTTCATTGATCGAGCGCACCCCCTATCGCCTGTTCCGTTTTTTTGTGGATATGACCAGCTTCAATTTTTACGTCGGGCAGCGCGAGACTCATACCCTGCCGGAGCACATCCGCTATCAGACCGCGCTGGATTACACCCGCGCTGCTTCGGGCATTTACAACATTCCACGCACGCTGCCAGACCTGACCTCGAGCCTTCACCATGTGCAGCAGCCGACCCTTTTGCTTTGGGGCGGACGCGACCAAACTCTCGCTCCTGAATCTTTTCCACGCATTGGCGAATTGCTGCCCAATGTAACGGGCACGCACATCATTCCCGCTTGTGGGCATGTCCCGCATCAGTGCCACCCCGAAAAACTTAATCCGCATGTGATGAAGTTCCTCGCGCAATTGCAGGCATAACCGATCGGCGCGTGCGGGCAGATTCCAAAGTATTTTCTTGAAACCCAACAAGCAGAGTGTGCTCACGGGGCGAGTCTGCATGATCTGCCGCTTGATCTCAAATCTCAAACACAAGTTTTGTGCATCAACGAAAAGGGAGGCGGACCCTCCCGCACTGCACGCATTCTTAAAATATTGAATCTGGCGATATTTTAAGGATGTGATGTACTTAAGTCCCTCTTGTATGTGATTTGCTTGTATGCTAAAATGCCGTCCACATTAGCCATATATACGGGGATGCAGTGCATGAACGCCCATATCTGGCTCTAACATTTGTTCTATTTGGAGTAACTTCTAATGCGTTGTCCTTATTGCAAACACCATGATTCAAAGGTGCTGGATACTTCCCACGATAGCCACGGGGGAATCCGCCGCCGCCGTGAGTGTTTAAAATGCAGGCAGCGCTTTAGCAGCTACGAACGCCCGATCCTGGCTACGCCGCTCCTGATCAAACAGGATGGCGGACGCGAGGAGTTTGATCGTGAGAAATTGGCGCGCGGCATCCGCATTTCCTGCGCCAAGCGCCCGGTCTCGGCGGCGGATATTGAACGTATGATCGGTCAGGTGGAATCTCAACTGCAAAAGCTCGGCAAGGCCGAAGTCTCTTCGCGTGTGGTGGGTGACCTGGTCATGGCGACCCTGAAAGAGGTGGATCAGATCGCCTACATTCGTTACGCCATTGTGTATCTTGGGCTGGACGACCTTCAATCCATCCGCACGGAAATCGATCAACTACTGGAAGATTAATAAGCAGGCAGCGGCACTCCCTTAATGGGGAGTGTTTCTGCCTGCTGTTTTGCCCGAAAACGGCGCAAGCCTGTGCTTATAAGAAAACTTTTATCAGGAGAGTATCAAATGGTTAACAAGTCTGCTGAACCCACCATCAAGAACGGTCTGCTTCCCACCCCGCCGATCGCAAAGGGTATGCCAAAGGCCACCCTCACAGATAACGCGCGGCAGGTGTTGATGAAACGCTATGTCCGCCGCGGGGACGATGGCAAGCCCGCCGAGAATGTGGAAGAAATGTTCTGGCGTGTTGCCTTTCACGTGGCCAGAGTGGAGGAGCAATGGGGCGCAGACGTTGCCAAGCGCACTGTGGAGTATTACCACCTGCTCTCGAGCAAGAAGTTCTTTCCGAACTCTCCGACCTTTACCGGTGCGGGAACCCCGCTCGGTCAGCTTGCCGCTTGTTTTGTGCTTCCCATTACCGATGACATGGGACGTCACAGCGCGGGCATCTTCCAGACCTTGCGCGATGCTGCCCTGATCCAGCAGACGGGCGGCGGCAATGGATTCTCCTTCTCGCGGCTTCGCCCGCATGGCACCATGGTGTTGACCTCGGCCGGGCAGGCCACCGGACCGGTGGGATTCCTGCGGGTGTACGACCATGCCTTTGGCGAGATCGCCCAGGGCGGCACACGCCGCGGCGCGAATATGGCTGTTCTGCGGGTGGACCACCCGGATGTGGAAGAGTTCATCACTTGCAAGATCAATGAAAATTCCATCACCAACTTTAATATCTCTGTGGGCATTACCGACGCGTTCATGGAAGCGGTGAAGGAAGACAGGGAGTGGGACCTGCGCTTCCCTGACCTGGTTGAAATGAAGCAAAGAGGTTTCAACGGCACGCTCGAGCAGGCTGAGGCGGCCGGGATCAAGATCAATGTCTATAAGACGGTTAACGCGCGCGAGTTGTTCAATAAGATCGTCAAGCAGGCGCATCACAACGGTGAGCCCGGTGTGCTCTTCCTCGATGCTGCCAATCGTCATAACCCTGTGCCGCACCTGTATCCGCTCGAAGCGACCAATCCCTGCGGTGAACAATGGCTTGGACCGTATGAGAATTGCTGCCTTGGTTCTGTGAATCTCAACGAACACTGCGGCCCCGATGGCTCGGTGGATTGGGAAACCCTGCGCAAATCGGTTGTGACCGCCACCCGCTTCCTCGATGATGTGGTGGAGGCGAATGCCTATGTGCCCGCTGTGGCCCAGTTGAAGGAAGCCGCTCACAAGGCGCGCCGCATCGGCTTGGGCATCATGGGTCTCGCGGACCTGATGTACCATGTGGGCGTGCGTTATGGCTCATTGGAAGGGCAGGAGTTTGGCGCCCAGGTGATGGAGTTTGTCCGTTACCACGCCATGAAGACCAGTGTGGAACTCGCTGAAGAGCGCGGACCATTCCCGGCGATCGAAGGCTCGATCTATGATATGGATGACATGAAGTGGACCGCGCCCAAATCGCTGGTCAGCTATCAGCATAACTGGGGCAGACCCGAGGTTAAGTGGGATGCGATCACAAGCGGCATCAAGCAGCACGGCATCCGCAATGCCGCGCAGACCACGGTCGCGCCGACCGGCACCATCGCCACCGTTGCAGGTTGTGAGGGGTACGGCTGTGAACCTGTTTTCGCGCTGGCATACATCCGCCATGTGAATGACAACGGCAAGGATCTGAAACTGACCTATGCCAGCCCGCGCTTCGATGAGGCGTTAAAGAAACTTGGGCTGGGAGAAGAGAAGAGACAGGAGATCGTGGAGCAGGTGATGAACCAGGGAACCTGCCAGCACATCGCCGAACTTCCGCAGCGCATCCGCGATACCTTTGTGGTTTCTGGCGATGTGACCGCCGAGGAGCATGTGCGCATGCAAGGCGCTCTGCAAGCCTTTGTGGATAACTCGCTCTCGAAGACCGTGAACTTCTCTGAGGGCGCCACCGAAAGCGATGTGGCGATTGCCTACCAACTGGCTTGGGAATTGGGCTGTAAGGGTATTACGGTCTATGTGACCGGCTCACGCGACAAGGTGGTGTTGGAAACGAAAGCCACTGCTGAGAAGAAGGAAGCGCCTCAAGCCGCGCCCGTGCCTGCTGCCGCTCAACCGGCAGTTCCCGTCATTTGGCACGATACCAAGAAACCGCGTCCCAAGGCTTTGCATGGCAAGACCTATAACATTGAAACCCCCGTGGGCAAGGCGTTCATCACCATCAACGAGAACGGCGGAGACCAGCCCTTTGAGGCTTTTGTGAACACAGCCAAGGCAGGCTCTGAAACTGCCGCGGTCTCTGAGGCCATTGGACGGTTGATCTCCTACATCTTGCGGATGGCTTCTCCCGTTGCCCCCGTGGATCGGATGCGCGAGGTGGTGCGTCAGCTCATTGGCATTGGCGGCGGGCGTTCTTTGGGATTTGGCATTAATCGCGTGCGCTCCCTGCCCGATGGCATTGGTCAGGTACTCGATACCTATCTGCTTGCCAAGGAAGGTCATGTGGTGGAGGAGGTGAAGCCCAATGGGAACGGGCATCATGCCGAGAACCACGCCCAGCCTTTAATGAAGATCGGTGATTTGTGCCCCGAGTGCGGCGAGGCGGCTGTCATCAATGAGGAAGGCTGCCGCAAGTGTTATGCTTGTGGGTATAGTGAGTGCTAGCTGGTAGCCGTATAGATTGATAATTTGCGGGGGCGGAAGGTTCTTTTCCGCCCCTTTTTATATTAAACTAATGGATAATCTTTTTATCTTCGCTTGATCTAGATAGGATGGGCAAATGAACAAGAAGTTGATGATCAGTTATTCCCGTCAGCAGACACCCTTTGTAAATCGTTTCTATAAGCAATTGTTGAAAGCGGGTTATTCCGTTTGGCTTGATTATCAAGAATTGGTTCCTGCAAAAAAATGGAAAGACCAGATTACAGAAGGGGTTCTCACTGCAGATGTCGTGCTTTTAGTCGTATCGGACGATTCTCTCAATTCTGCCAACGTTCGATACGAATGGGAGACCGCGCTCAAGAATGGTCGGCGTGTCATTCTGGTCATCTTTGAGGCCGTGCCGATTGAAGACGAGCGACTTCGAAATTGCGAGTTTGTGGATTTCCGCGTCAATCATCAGAAGTCCATGAAGAAACTTATGGATAAACTGGAAGGCAAAGAGCAGAAAGGAAAACAGCCCCTCCTCCCGCAAAGCGGATTTAAAGCGCCTGCCACCTTTTGGGTCTCGCTCTTCTTCAGCATATTCGTAGTGGTAGCCTCCCTTCCGACCGTGTGGACGATTTTTATTCCCTATATTTTATTTCCCCTGCCTTGGCAGATTTACCGCCGAAATTACAGTTTTGCGCGTGTCATTCCTGCTTTATTGCTTTTGCCCTTTTTCATATTCTTTAGTGCAGTCATGTTGTTTCAAGAGGGTGGACTGTTCTTCTTTATGGAGAGTTATATAAATTCTCTGACATTTTTTGTCATTTCCGTCCTTTTCGGATGGCCGCTGGTGTTGTTACTGGTCACGCCGGTCATGCAGCGCCGTGCACGACCCGAAGCGGCTTTTACATATTTTGTTAACCCCAAACGAATGGAAGATGTACAGCCGCGGTCGGTGAAATTCTATATTGACCATGCTCTTGAGGACGGAAGATACGCGGAAGACCTACGCAAAAGACTCGAAGGATACGGGCACGAATATATTGAAAATGGTAAAGATGTCAGTGTGGAGGTTTTGTTTATCCTGATGTCTGAATACAAAAAGGAAAGTGAATTCATCAGAGACGGGCTTGCAGTCTTTCCTATCCAACTACAAAAGGTTTCTTCAAGGCAAGTTCAGGATCAACTCAAGTATATTCAGTGGATTGATTTCCGATATGGACTGGCGAATGTCGATAAGCTCGCTAAATTGCTCCCTGAGCCAAATAAGCTGGCCAAGGCGCTCACGGTTCCACCGGCAGGGAATCAAGAAGTGTTTCCGCTTGTGGTCAGTGCATTGCAATATTTCTTTCTTATTATTGGCATTATGGGTGGCGGAAACCTGCTTACATCCGCTTTAACCCTTGCTACGACCTTGTTCACCACCGGTATTGATCTTGCGAACATAATCAGAATCATCTTTGTGACCCTGACCGGCGTGGTGTTATTTGGTATGGTTTTCTATTCAGTACGCGGATTACGTACCCGAAAAGGAGGGACGGCATCGGTCTATCCACTTGTGGTACTTTCCATTTTTCAAGTGTTCGTGTTCTTTTCGGTCTTCCTGATCCTGGAAGGTCGTACTGCCAATGCAATTCTTGATAATAAATTTTCCCGGGCGCAAGATGGTCCACTGATTTCAATTATGTCATTTCCGGTTGGGTTGGTGGTTTTGCTTCCATTCCTTGTTTTTGGCTGGAGAAACCTGTATCGCTGGCTTCCCCGCCATCAAGGCGTAAACATTGACCCTGTGGAAAATGCCTTGCTGTTATACAGCGACTCGCGCCTGAGCGTTCTGTTAAGACAAATGCTATTTCATGGTTTACTCTTTATCTCGTTGATTTTTATATTTTTAGGAGTGGGAAACCTTCATGCTCCTACTGTTGCTTGGAACTTCGCACTCATTGCGGGTATGTTCCTCTTTTTTGCTGCGTTAGCTCGGTGGCGTGTAAAGAAGATGATGGGGTAGGCTTTAAATCCCTTTCGCTACTTTAATTTCCGACTACGATAATTCGTTTATCCGCTTTTCATCACCAAATGAGGAGATTGGCGATCCTCCGATCTGTGGACTCAACCTCTCGTTCCACCGTGCCTTTGGCTTCGTAATAAATATCACAACCTCCCTGAATATCCTTATGCAAAAAAAGATATTATGTATAATTCGGCGCTAGTCAGCGCTAGTATCTTTACTTAAGGAAGCGAAAGCAGCATGCCGATCCGTTATTGCATTCATCCTGAACTGAACATGATCTTGTATATTGGCGAAGGGGTGGTTACAGCAGCGGAGTATTTCAAAACAGCGACTATTGCTTCTCAAGATCCGCGCCGCAAATGGGGCATGATCAATATTGTCGATATGCTCGGCGCAGAAGAAGACTTTGACCTGCAAGACGTCCGCCGTGCCATAGAGATCGGCAAAAGTTTTTTCGACCGGGGTCTAAAGCTCGAACCCATGGCCGTTCTCAGTTACAGCACTGGCGTCCGGCTGGTCGCCGATGCGGTCAAGCTGATGTCTGTGGATGTGAAGTTGGAATTTGAAGTATATAGTTCCATCGAAGAAATGATCGAAGCAATGGGATATTCAAGCTGCAAGCAAGAGGTCATTTCATTTTATGAACGTTGTAGATATGGTTGAAGATCTGCCTGCCCGCCTTGAGATTTTCCCCTGCCTAAACCCGCGTTCTTTTTTCCCATGGTTTGAAAGCCCCCAGGTAAGACTATAATAAAAAATATGATCCCGCGCCGTTTGCTGCTCTCCCTGTTCTGCATGAGCGCCCTGCTCTCGCTTGGCTTTTCGGGGCAGGCCGAAGAGCGTGAGACCTATTGGGAGCGCCAGCTTCGAGAGAAGGGACGCATGAACCTGCCCGTCACCCCGCTTCTGCAATCGCGGGTCACATCCTGCGGCGAAGCGGCCATTACCATGGCTTTTAATTATGCCTATCCCGAAGAACGGGTCACCGAGCAGCAAGTGATCGACTTCGCCCGTCAGCAGGGATATTACACCGAAAGAAAATTCCCCTACACCAGCCCCGCCGACATGCTGAACATTGCCGCGCAGTACGCGCTCACGGTCACTTCCGGCGCGGTCACCACACCCGACGAAGGATTCGCCCTGCTGAGAGATACCCTCACCGGCGGCGACCCGGTCATCATTGATATTCTGGTCGATCTCTCCAAG
This sequence comes from Anaerolineales bacterium, assembly GCA_017985935.1. Taxonomy (GTDB): domain Bacteria; phylum Chloroflexota; class Anaerolineae; order Anaerolineales; family Villigracilaceae; genus Villigracilis. The sequence continues at coordinate 51,672 of JAGNWT010000007.1, forward strand.
CCGACCTCTGGTGCGCACTTCGTTGTGGTCACCGGGCTGGAGCTGAACCCCAACCCAAACAAGACCCGCATCTACTTTAATGATCCGCTCACTGGCGGCAGCCGCTGGGCTTACTGGCTTGGGCGGGGCGGCGTGTGGAATGCCTGGCTCGAAAACCGCGACCCCGGCGGCTCGGGCTGGTGGATGGTGATCTCCTCGCCCTGAACGCCCAGCTAACAAAAAGGAGTTTATATGCAAAGCGCAGCCCCGGACGTATCTGCCTATCTGACTGAAGTGCCTGATGAAAGACGCGAAGCTCTTGAAAAACTACGCGCCTTGTGCCTCAAGCATTTGCGCGGCTTTGAAGAATCCATGACCTACGGCATGCCTGGCTACGCTCGCAAGGGCGTGGTGGAAGTGGGCTTTGCCAGCCAGAAACATTTCATTGCCTTTTACATCCTCCGCACCGATGTAATGAAGACCCACCGTGAACTGCTAAAGGTCAAAGGCGTGAGTCTCGGCAAGGGCTGCATCCGCTATTCCAGCCCGGCGAAGATCGATTTCAAGATCGTCGAGAGCATGTTGAAAGCCACGAAAAGTTCCACCGGCCCGGTCTGCTGAGCAAAGCGAACATCCATGCTCAAACCTTTGGGGGAGGCGGACAAAAAGTTGCGAATGTTATAATGCCGCAACCTTTCAAACAAAAGAGGAACCCTTATGGACCCATTTGGTTTGGTGACGATCTTAGGCTCTGGTTTGTTAACCGTCTTTGTGTTGTTGTGTGTTTGTGTCTCCACCATTGTTCCCCTGGGCGTAACAGGATATTTTCTTTTCCGCATGTTCAAGAACATGAACCAGAACAGCGCCGTCATCAAGAACGGCATCTCTGCGCCTGCGGTCATTTTGCGGGCAGACGATACCGGCACGACCATGAACGACAGCCCGCAGGTGCGCCTGACCTTGCAGGTGAATCCCGAATATGGTCCCTCTTTTCAGGCAGTCACCACCACCTTTATCGGCCGCTTGCAGATCGGTCTGATCACCCCCGGTTCTGCCTGTGTGGTGCGTTATGACCCGAGCGACCCCGGCAAAGTGGCCCTCGAATCCCTTGGCACGCCCGTGATCAAGCCCCAAGCCTGATCTGTTCACAAATACACATCCCCGACCCGGACGCGGCATTCCCCGCGTCCTTTTGATTGCAAAGGAGCATCCAACATGGCAAAACTCATCCCGGCTGCAGAAAGAATCACCCGCGCACGGACCTTGATCCAGAATGCGCGCGAACTGCCCATCCCCAGCGGAGGTAGCCGCTACGACATTTCCTACATCGCGGGCATCAAAGACCTGCTCAGGCAGGCCCGTGACCTGATCAAATTTATCCCGCAAACGGCGGGAGTCACCAGCGAGATGAAGGAAGAGGTCAAGCGCATCTATCAAGAAGCTGAGCAAGCCGAGGAAGAGATATTGAGAGGGGAAGGGAAGCTGTAGGAAAGTGCCCGGATCCCAATCAGAAAAAAGTTGTACAATAAGTTCAGGTAGTGTCAGTTTCAATATTCTCCAACTTAAGAAGAGGTGACCCATGACGAGCAAGGAAATTGATCAACTGCTTGAAAAATTAAAGAACGAGATCGAAGGCATTCAGCCCGACGATGAAAAGGGACAGGAACTTCTGCGCGAACTTTCCGACGACATCCGCGACCTGCTGGAACGCGCCGAGTCGAAACAGCCGCCGCAGTCCATGCTGGAACGGATGGAACGTTCCATTGAGCACTTCGAGGTCACGTATCCCGACCTGACCGCCGCGCTCTCCAGTTTGTTTTCCATTCTAAGTAACGCCGGCATCTAACCCAGCCAGAACAAAAAAGACATCCGAAGAGGATGTCTTTTTTGTTTCCCTGCCGATGTTACAATTCACACATCACAGCATTGGAGCTTCAATGAAAATACCAAACCTGCGCGGGCGTTATCTCCGCATTCTTTTCTTTTTTGCGGGAGTCATCGTCCGCTTTATAGGGTGGGAATTGATCCTGCGCAAAACTGGTTTTCGCGCCCTCACCAAACGCACCCGCCCCGACCGCTTTCGCCGTGAAGCCGAACGCTTCCGCGCGCTTGCCATTCGCATGGGCGGCGTGATGATCAAGGTCGGGCAGTTCCTCTCCTCGCGCCTCGATATCCTCCCGCCCGAGATCACCGATACTTTATCTGACCTGCAGGATGAAGTCCCCGCCGAAAGTTTTGCAGACATCCGTCAACTGGCAGAGCAGGAACTTGGCGCATCGCTCACGGAAAAATTTGATTGGTTCGACGAGAATCCGCTTGCCGCCGCGTCACTGGGACAGGTTCACCGCGCCCGCCTGAAGGCTGGGGAAGATGCGGACTTCATCAATGTCGTTGTGAAAGTACAGCGCCCAAGCATCGCATCCATCGTGACCGTGGACCTGTCTGCGTTGCAGCGGGTGGGGAAGTGGCTGATGTTTTACCGCCCGATCCGTGAGCACGCCGATGTGCCCGCCCTGCTGCGGGAATTTTCTGCGACCGTGTACGAAGAGATCGACTACCAGAAGGAAGCGGGAAACGCCGAAACTTTTTTTGAAAACTTTGAAGACGACAAAATGGTGAACGTGCCGCGTGTGGTGCGGAGTCTCTCCACCATGCGCGTGCTGACCCTCGAAGATGTCTTCGCAATCAAGATCACCGAGTACGAAGCCATCACCGCCGCGGGCATCAACCGCAGCGAGGTGGCGCGAAAATTGCTCGATGCTTATCTTGAACAGATCTTTGAAGATGGCTTTTTTCACGCCGACCCGCACCCCGGCAACCTGTTCATCACACCGCTGCCGGCAAAGAAAGGCAGCAAAAGCAAGACCGTCCGCTGGCAGTTGACCTTCGTGGATTTTGGCATGGTGGGGCGAGTACCGGACAATCTGCGCAAGGCATTGCGTGAGACGGTCATTGCTGTTGGCACGCGAGATGCCGCCCGGCTGATCAAGTCTTACAAGGACCTGGGGTTCCTGCTTCCCGGGGCAGATGTTCAGGCGTTAGAGCAGGCTTCGGCGGCGGTCTTTGACCGCTTCTGGGGCATGTCCATGAGCGAACTGAGAAACGTGCGCCCGAACGAAGTCCGCGATATTGGGCATCGGGTGCGCGATGTAATGGTGGACACTCCCTTTCAAGTCCCCAACGATCTGTTGATGCTGGTGCGCACGGTGGCGATCCTTTCGGGTATGTGTACCGGTCTCGACCCGAACTTTAATTTGTGGCAGCAACTTTCTCCGTATGCGGGCAAACTTGTGCAGGAAGAAGCTTCGTCTGCGTTCAGTGTGGATAATATTCTCAAGCAGGCCGGCGAAGTGGTGCAAGCCTTCATAGCTCTGCCTTCGCAAGCCAGCCGCATTCTTTCGCAAATGGAGTCGGGCGGGCTGACGGTGCAGTCGCCGCAGGTCACGCGTGAAGTCCGCTCGCTGGGGCGCTCAGTGGACAGGCTGACAGGCGGCGTGGTCTTTGCCGCGTTCCTGGTCAGCGGGGTGATGTTATTGAATAGTGGGAACGGTCAACTGGGGGGAGGTTTGCTCGGAGCGGCCTTTGCCACCTTGCTGTGGGTGATGTTCAGCCGCCGTAACGGGAATTAGCATACACAAAAATACACAAAGGCAGGAAGACTCAAAATTATTTCTTTGAGTCTTCCTGCCTTTGTACTTTTTACTTCTCGCTTCTTACTTCTTCTCTTCCATTTTATCGATAGCGGCATCCAGCAGACTGCGCAGGGCGAGCATCAATTCCTTGCGGGCAGTGCGGCGGTGTTCAATGAAGCCTTCGGGCAGCAGCCCCTTGAACGCTTCGCGCATCTCTGCTCGTGCTTTCTTGTAATGTTCGCGTGTCTCAGCGGGGATCTCACGTTTGTATTTCTTTTCGCCTTCGGTTTTCTTTGCGGTCATGATGTACTCCTTTCGTTCTCTATTTTTATTATAGCACTTTGAACAGGCTTGCCGGTTTACCACGAAGTCTCAAAGTTACAAAAAATCCTTTGAGTCTTCATACCTTTGCGGCATTGTGGTCATCCTATTGAGCAAGGCGGCTAGGGGGTGTTGGTGACGGCAGGGGTGGTGATGTCTCCCACGATGATGTTAACCGTGAGCGTATCGCCGAAGAACACTCCGCTGGAATCTGCCATGCGCCATGAACTTTGGATCAGCCCGTTCACTCCGCTCGGGACGGCGAGCTCAACGGAGATCTCACGCTTTGCCCCGACGGGGATCGGCTCTTTGAGCACGACGATCGCGCCGCGCATCGAGTCGCCGCCCACGTTCTGGAAGGTGAATCCCGCCGGAATGGCGCATCCGCCGACATTTTGCACGAGCCAGGTTTTCGTAAAGGCTTCATTGGCTTTCATCTGCGAGCCGTCAGGAATGGTCACATCGCTGACCCAGATCACGTTGTAGCACGGGTTGGCGGTCAGGGTCACTTCGGGAGTGGTGGTGATTTCTGGTGTGGCGGTCAGGCTGGGGGTGGGGCTGACGATCGTCCGCGTGGCAGAGGCTACCGGCACAGCGACCAGGGTCTCGGTCAGGGAAGATGCGTAGGTGGATACAGCTTCCGTGCGGACTGCATCCACATCCACGGCGTTGGTAGGCACTGATCCATTCTGGGTGCTGCAGGAAAACAGCAGCATGCCGCAGATCAAAATAATGGTCATGGAAAGGATTCTTGTTTTCATGCGGTTAAGTATACAACAGTCGCTTGAAAATTCGGTTTGGTTTATGCGTGGTTATTGTGTTTTTATGATTCTAAAAGGAGCGGTTCAGAAAAATAACTCCCGAGTGCTCGGGAGTTATTTTTATCTTTAGTGATCTTGGGTCAGCCATTCTTTGGCTTCCAACTCGTTGTTGAAGTACATGATCGCCTGCCCGGTCATGCGTGAGAGCAGGTCTCCCAGCGCGCGCTTGACGCCGGTGACGCCCACCGTGGCGGTCTTTAGCACACGCGACTTTGTCACCCTGGAGGCTTCGTTCAGAACCGGCATCAACTCACTGGTGATCTCGGTGTTGGAAAAATTAGACAAGACCAGCACAGATCCTTCCGGCTCTGCCAGTACGATCTCCTGAACTTCGTCCAATTCTTTTTTGACCGCAGAACCATTGTAGAAAAGGTTGGAAAAATCCTGATAGAAGATGCGTTTACCGTTGTGTTCGATCCACTTTGATCTCATATTTTCTTTTCCCTGTTAAGTGCAACTCCGGTTGCGATGGCGCCAAGCAGTTCCCATACCCCCACGCCAAGAAACTTCAGCGGAGCGATCCCGGCGACCACTGTCATTGTGAAAACAACAAAAGTCACCACACGGAAGGGCACTGTCCAGCGATAAAAAATCTTTAGATCATTAAGGGCGGCGAAGATGTAATAAACACCCATGTTGAAAGATGCCATCGAGGAAGCGGTCATAAAGACGATCGTGTAATCGCTGGCAGCGCGCTGTGCGCGCTCCACGACTTCGAAACCAAGAATGGAGAGTAGGATTTCCGGCCGGATCAAGCCGGTCAACCCGAGCAGAAAAGCGAGAATTCCAAATATGAAGATTGTCCAGCCTGAAGTGGTTTTGATTTTCATGTTAGCAGCATTGTCCCTTTTTCGAAATTATACCCTCATTCACTTGCATGATAAAATACTGGCACTTATGGCAAAACATTTGGTGTTGGTGGCAGGGAATATCGGTGTCGGCAAGACCGCGTTGACCGAACGCATTGGCGCCCGCCTTGGCTGGTGGACAGGTTATGAATCTGTGGCAGATAACCCATATCTTTCAGATTTTTATAGCGATATGCGCGCCTGGTCCTTCCACCTGCAGATCTTTTTCCTCGGTCACCGTGCAGACCAATACCTTGAAGCCTCGCGCGACACCCGTTCCTCCATTCTTGACCGCAGTATTTATGAGGACGCTCATATCTTTGCCCGCGCCCTGCATCACATGGGAAATTTGGGCGAGCGCGACTATCTTGCCTATCGCCGTCTGTTCGAGGTCGTGGTCAGCGGGTTGCCCCGCCCCGACCTGTTGATCTACCTCAAAGCGCCTGTGCCCGTCCTCATGGACCGCATCCGCAGGCGCGCCCGTAACATGGAAACTGGCATTTCGCCGGATTATCTCGCTTTGTTGGATTCGTTTTATAGCGAGTGGCTCGGCGCCTTCGACCTTTGTCCTGTGTTGACCATTCAAACGGACGATCTAGATTACGTGAACCAGCCCGTCCACTTGGACCTTGTCACCCAGCGCATTCAAGATAAGCTGGCAGGCAAGGAAGTCATGGACCTGACCCATAGGTGAACTGATGCACGTAAACTTACTTTCAAAGATCCCTTTATTTGCAGATCTCCCCAAAGAAGAACTGGACCAGATCATTGAGACTCTCGATGTGAAAGAGATGAAGGATCGCGAGATCCTCTTTCGCGAAGGAAGTCTCGGTGAGCATTTTTATATTGTGACCCAGGGCGAGCTTGAAGTGCTCATGGCGGCAGGGCAAATGGAAGAACTGCAGTTGAATGTCATGCGTGCCGGTGAACACTTCGGTGAGATGAGTCTTATCATGCCTGGCGGACAGCGCACCGCCACCGTTCGCGCCCGCGGTGACGCCACCCTGCTTGCGATGAGCCGCGCCCAATTTCTGGCGTTGACGAAAAAACACCCCGAACTTTCCAGCTCCATGGTGAAGGTGTTAAGTCAGCGTCTGGACGCGACCAACACCCAAACCTTCCGTGACCTGACCGAAAAGAATAAACAACTGCAAACAGCGTATGATGAATTAAAGGCTGCGCAGGCGCAATTGATCGAAAAGGAACGCCTTGAACGCGAGCTTCAGGTTGCCGCTGAAATTCAGCTCAGCATTTTGCCCGATGAACTGCCTGAGATGGTGGGCTTTAGTTTTGGAGCGCGCATTCTGCCTGCCCGGCAGGTGGGAGGCGATCTTTATGACGTCTTCCCTTTGAAGGATGATAAGGTCGGTGTGCTGATCGGCGATGTGGCAGATAAGGGCATCCCGTCTGCGATCTTCATGGCGCGTGCTCATGCCCTCGTCATGGCTGAAGCGGATATGGGGATGACCGCCGGTGAAGTCTTGCATGTGGTCAATCGCCACATCACCCGCCTGCAAAAATCCACCCAGTTCGTCACTGTGCTTTATGGCATTTTGGATTTACAGACCCGTGAGTTTCATTACGCCCGCGCAGGTCACGAACCGCCATTGATCTTGCACGCCGATGGCACTGTGGAGCGATTGCCGCACAGCCCGGGCATGGCTCTTGGTTTGTGGGATACGATCTCGCTTGATGAGCGCACGGTCACCCTGCCGCCCGGCTCGACCCTTCTGCTCTTTACAGATGGGCTCACCGATTGCCGTGATTCGCTTGGCGAGCCTTTTGGGCTTGAACGCATTAAGAAGACCTTCAGCGAGCTTTCCAATGCCACCGCTCAACAGGTTTGCGATCACATGCTGAAAACTTTGGTCGAATATCAAGATGGCTCGAAGCAGGATGACGATGTCACCCTGGTTGCCATTCACGCCGTGAATAAATAAGCTCCCGAAAGGGAGCTTATGTTTTATCTCATTGCCTGTTTCAGATCGGCGAGCAGGTCTTCCACGTTTTCAATGCCCACCGAAAGCCGCACCAGCCCGGGGTCGATCTCGAGTTTTGAGCCCTGCGTTGAAAGATGGGTCATCGCCGCGGGCACTTCGATCAGCGACTCCACGCCGCCGAGTGATTCTGCCAGAGTAAATATCTTTGTGGATTCCGCCACCCGCACAGCGGCGTCCCTTCCATCTTTCATCACGAACGAGATCATTCCTCCGCCGTTGAGCATTTGGCGTTTCGCGATCTGAACCTGAGGATGACTCTCGTGAAAAGGGTAGATCAGCTGTTTGACATTTGCCTGCTTCTCCAGAAAGGTCACGATCTTTTCCGCGTTCGCGGCGTGCCGGTCCATGCGGATGGGCAGGGTCTTGATGCCGCGCAAGACTAGAAATGAATCCATGGGACCTTGAATGCCGCCAATGGCATTTTGCAGGTAGGCGAGCTTCTCGCCGAGTTCCTTGTCTTTGCCAATGATCGCCCCGCCGACCACATCCGAATGACCGCCCAGGTATTTCGTCATGGAATGCACCACAAGGTCTGCACCCAATTCCAGCGGACGTTGCAGATAGGGGGTCGCGAAGGTATTGTCCACCACGAGGTAAGGTTTGTTGGGGTGTGATTTCACCACCTCTGCAACTGCACGGATGTCCGTCACGGCCAGCAGGGGATTGGTGGGGGTCTCGAGCCATACGATGCGGGTGGACGGGGTCAGCGCTTCGGCCAGATTTTCAGGGTCGGTGGTGTCTGCGAAGGTGAAGTCCAGCCCGAAGCGGCGCAGGACCTTGTCGAAGAGCCGAAATGTGCCTCCATACACATCATTCCCTGCGACCACATGATCGCCCTGAGAAAGCAGCCTCAAGACCGTGTCTGTTGCCGCCATGCCAGAGGCAAAGGCTAATCCCCAGCTCCCATTTTCCAAGCCCGCGAGACAATCTTGCAGTGCCTTGCGTGTGGGGTTCAGGGTACGCGAATACTCATATCCCTGCCTCGGTCTGCCGATGCCATCCTGCATGTAAGTGGATGTGAGGTAAACAGGCGTCATCACTGCGCCGTTGTTTGGGTCGGGTTCCTGTCCTGCGTGGATCGCGAGCGTTTCAAATTTCATTGGGTCTCCTCGTGCCTTTGTTATAATTGAAAAATCATTTGTAAGTTCGTTGATTATAAAATATCCCACACTTCTGGCTTAAGGAGAATTTGTTTATGGAAGGGATTTTTGAGTCGCTTAAACCGTACTTCAATGTTTTGCTCATTGGTGGAATTGGGGTTTTTCTGGCTTTTGTTACCTCGCAGCTTTTATCTCGAGTTTTTTCCCGCTCCATGGGAACGGGATGGAGCAAACTGGTTGGCGGCTTGGCCGCGATCGGAATTATTTTCTGGACCATCAAATTGATCCTTGATACAGCCGGTGCGGCGGGACTGGTGGTTGTGCTTGTCACGATCTTGACCGCGGCCTTTGCCATCGGCTCCGAAAGGGTTGCCGCGGATCTTGTTTCCGGCGTCAGTCTTTTTATTTCCCGTCCTTATCAGATCGATGACATTGTTTCTGTCGCCGGGCATGAAGGCAGGGTGCGCTCGATCTCTGTGAATCAAACCACTTTGGAGAGCCTGTACGGCGACCAGATCTTCATCCGCAACTCGGATGTGGTGGCTGGCACGATCGTCAACTATTCCGCATCACCCGGGCATTTGCTGACGGCGATGGTGATCCTGCCTGTCACCGAGGACCTGAACGTGGCGGTGGATGTGGTCGAGAAAGCGATCCAGAATTTTTCACCAGAAATGACCGACTCCGCTTATCGCCCGTCCATTTCCATCGAATCGGGTGAGCCGGGTTACGTCAACATTGAGATTCGGGTATATGTCAAAGAGCGGTTGGATTATGGACCTGAAAAGACCCGCCTTTTCCTCCTGGTGACAAACACCTTAAAAGGGGCAGGGCTATCTCTCGCGCCGATCGATTAAGTAAATGAAACCTCCGCGCTCATCATCCCGGCCCCGCCGGACAGTTTTTCGGTTGCTCTTCACTGCCACGTTGACCACCACCATGGTGGCCACGGGAGGATTCGGCGCGCTTCCAAACAACCCGCTCACAGAAACTTTTCAGAACGTCATCGAAGAGAATGTTCCCTCCGAATTTTTGGAGCCGCTCAACACATACATGGATGAGATCTCGTCACCTCGAATTTCGTCCGATCCTGATCCCGATTTCCAGCCCAGTCCCCCGATCGACTTGGTTGGAGCGATCGAGAATTTATTCGAAGCTGATAGCACCATTCCTGCAGAAGAACCGTCCTTGCTGGAAGTGACCAAGGCCGCAGTGGAAGGCACTCAAACTCGTATGGCTTCCATTCAAAGCGCGGTTCCGACCGCAACATTGACCCCAACACAATTGCCGGCAACTGTTCCGCCTCCCACTTTCACGGTTGTCCCAACATTGACCCCATTCAACACACCTGACCTCCGGCTATTAACTCCGGTTTATTATCGTCCGCCATTGAGCATCACAGATGTTGTGCCCACGGTGATCACTCCAACTCCAGGTGTGGTGCTCTATTTTGGCGGGACTTCCAATGGGAATATTGGTTCACGCTCGACAATGGACTCTATGTGTTTTGCCAATCTGCCTGCCAGCTTCACGGCCTACCGTGCCTTTATCGGTATCTCCGCTGCGGACAGTATTGCCAACCTGCCATCCAACTATGGAATTCCGACCAATCTCCCGATAGGCTCCACTTCTAATGTGATCCTTGCCAGCAATTGGGCTGACCTGATGGATGGGACGATCAATACCAACCTGGATGCTGCTGGCGTGACTTTGGGATTCAACTCCTGGTGGTCGGGGGCAGACAACGCAGACGGCAGTCATGTCGATGGTGTTACGGATGATTGCGTGGATTGGTCGGACAATACAAATATCGTGGGTGGGAATTATGGTATTGATTTATTAAGTGATGCCTCTTGGATGGATGTGGGATACCCAGCCGCCTGTGACCAAATTCTAGCCATCCTTTGCATTGCCTATTAGCCAGAATATCTTGTGATAAACGCCATCGCTCTGGTCCAGAGCGATGGCGTTTTGTTTGAATCACATTCGGGTGATCTTTCCATCTTTTGCCATCCAAATATCAGATGCGAAGCGCTCGATGAAACTTCGGTCATGGACCACTGCAAGGATCGTCCCTTTGAAATTTTCCAACGCTTCCTCAAATCTTTCCCGCGATGGAATGTCGAGGTGGTTGATGGGTTCATCCAAAATGAGAAAGGTGCATCCCTGAGCGACTAGGGTGGCTAGTTGCAGGCGGGCGCGCTCGCCAAAAGATAGTTCACGCGCAGGGCGCAGGGCAATATCTCCCTTGAAGAGAAAGTAATGCAGGAAGTTGCGTGTATCGGTCTCGTTGAGCGGAGCGACCGCTTGAATGATTTGCAGCGCGCTGAGATTTGGGTTGAGTAGTTCCTGCTCTTGTGCCATGTACCCGAGCTTGGTCGCGCCACCAAGGCGGAACGAACCTGCAAGCGGGGGGATCTTGCCTATGACCGTGCGGATGAACGAAGTTTTACCCGCTCCGTTCGGACCTGTCAGCACCACCCGTTGCCCCGCGCGGATGAAGACATTCAGATTCGTGAGTAATGGATTTTCTATCGTGTAGCCAATAGATAGCGATTCGGTCACCAGCACATCTTTGGATTGATGGTCGGGCGCGCCGAAGTCCAGTTTCATTTGCCAGGAGGCGCGCGGCTTTTCGACCTTCTCTTCGGTCAGGATGTGTTCGATGCGGGCTTCGATATGTTTGGCGCGTCCCGCCACGTTTTTGGTGGCGCGGTTGCCAAAGAATCCCTTCGCGAACTTATCGCCGCCGTCGGCTTTTCCACCCTTTCGCATCTTCGTCAAACTGCGGACGTGTCCCGCTGCGACTCGCAACTGGGCGATCTGGTCCTGCTGGTCCTGATAGGCTTGCGCCTGCTTTTCACCTTCGGCGAGTTTTTGCTCAAGGTAGTCGCTGTAATTGCCGTCGTAAGTTTTGATGGAGTGGGTGACCGCATCCAACTCAAGAATGGATGTGACTGTGTGATCTAAAAACACGCGGTCATGTGAGACGATCAACACTGCGCCTTGAAATTGATTGAGCCAATCTTCGAGCCATTCGAGCATTTCGATATCGAGATGATTGGTCGGCTCGTCGAGCAAAAGCAGGTGCGGTTCTTCGAGCAAAACTTTGGCGAGCATGAGCCGAGTCTTTTGTCCGCCGCTGAGATGGGAGATGGGTGTGTCGAGAGGGAAGTGGTCGAGACTGAGGGCAGTTAGAATGTTTTCAGGCTGCGAGTTGATGGTCGAAAGTCGAGTGAGGGCTGAGTCATATTGTTGTTGAAGGTCGGGGTCATTTGGGGTTTGGGATAATGCAATGGCGAGGGACTCTACTTCAGCGGCGGGATCTGTTTGGGCGGCTGGGTCTAGCCCGAGCGCGGAGAGGATCGTCTGCTCGGGTGTGAAGTCCATGCCTTGGGCGAGATATCCCACCCGCAGGTTGGGGCGCGTCGAAGCGACATCCCCGGAGTCTGTTTTTTCGAATCCCGCGAGGATGCGCATGAGCGTGGTTTTGCCTGAGCCGTTCGCGCCGATCAGCCCGATTCGTTCGCCCGCGCTGATGTTGAAATTGATATTTTGTAAGATGGGCTGGATGCCAAAATTTTTTGAGAGATTGTGAATACTAAGCATAATGATCGTCCTGTAGTTAAAAAGAAAACCGAGGGCAAGCCTCGGCTTATTGTTCCCCGACAACTCACGTTGTGGGGATTAAGCAGGTAATGCCCTGAAAAATTGGTTGACTACAGAATATCCGTCATTCGCTGGGTGCTCCTTTTAGCAAAGAAATTTTATCATAGAAGATAAGGTAAACTTGTGCCTTCGTTGAGCGTCTATGGACAAGAGGAAAATATGGCAAAAACTTTATTAGCAGTTCTGGCACATCCTGATGATGAGTCGTTTGGTTTGGGCGGCACGCTGGCTTTGTATGCCAGCAAGGGCTACAACGTGTATTACGTCTGCGCGACGCGCGGCGAAGCGGGCACGGTGGACGAGGAGCATTTGAAAGGCTTCAAAGATACCGCCGAGATGCGCACCGATGAGTTGATGCGCGCCGCGAAGGAACTTGGCTTGAAGGAGGTTTTCTTCCTTGGCTATCGCGATTCGGGCATGCCCGGCATGGAAGATAACAAGCACCCCAACGCGCAGATCAATGCGCCCGTGGAGGAAGTTGCCGCGAAGGTCGTGAAATATATCCGCGACCTCAAGCCTGAAGTGGTGCTGACCTTCGACCCGATCGGCGGATATAAACACCCCGACCATATCCACATCCACAAGGCGACTGTGCTCGCCTTCGAGAAGGCGGACGACGTATCTTTCCACCCTGAGGCTGGTTCACCTTTCAAGCCGCAGGCTCTGTACTTTCAGGTTTTTCCGAAGGCATTGCTCAGGGCGGCTGTGCGCCTGATGCCTTTGTTTGGCAAAGACCCTACGAAGTTCGGGCGTAATGGCGACATCAACATCAAGGAACTTGCCGATGTGACCTTCCCGATCCATGTGCGGTTGGATGTTCGCTCGGCGGCGGACGCGAAGCAAAAAGCGAGCGCTTGCCACGCCTCACAGGGTGGCGGTCAAATGCGGCGCGGGCTGATGGGTTTTGTCACCCGTATGTTTGGCGAGAACGAAGATTACATGCGAGCCTATCCGCCGGTGAATGGCGATTTCAAACGCAGGCGGGATCTGTTCGAAATATAAGTTATTTGATGTGCAGATTTCTGCCCGCAATTTTCTAAAAGCGGACTGAAGTTCGCGTTCCGAATCTTCAAGCGGCTGGAACTTTTTCCGCCGCTTTTTCGTTTAAGGTCAAGAATCTCTTTTTTAAAAGCATGATAGAATTTTTTTTACCAAAATCAATGGGAAACAGATTATGACCGAACTGAATACTTCTGCAACAAAAAGATTTGATTTTTCAAAAATATTCCCCATCCTGTTCCAACCGCAGCGGACCTTTACCGAGATCGCAGCCGAAGCTCGGGCTTCATGGTCGACCCCGATGCTGGTATTGAGTCTCACCACTGCGCTGACCGTCATCGTCAGCGGATTTTTGCAGTCGCGAGCGGCGATCGGCGGGGAGGTTGCTCTCCCGCCCGATTGGCAATACTGGACGCCCGAAATGCAAAACAATTTCCTGCAAGCTCAGCAGACTTCACAGGGCGCGGTCGTTGTGTACGTCATGCCGTTGGTTTCTGCGCTGATCGCGCTTTGGCTTGGCTGGTTGATCCTTGGTGGAATTTTGCATCTCGGCTCCACTTTGTTTGGCGGGCGCGGATCCATGCAAAGCGCCTTGAACGTCGCCGGTTGGGCGAATCTTCCATTTGGTGTATTAAATATCCTGCAAGTCTTTTTTATGCTTTTGGCGGGGCATGCCATTGTCAGCCCCGGTTTATCTGGGTTTGCAGGTGGTTCTGTTTTTCTATCCAAAATTCTGGAGCAGACCGATGTCTTTTTTATCTGGAACACGATCTTACTGATCCTTGGTTTTGGCATTGCTGATGGACTTCCACGAAACAAAGCGGTCATTCTTGTTGTGGCTGTGGTGGCGATTTTGCTATTAATTTCGGCTGGAGTTGGCACAATGGTAGCCAATATTGGTGGAGGGTTCGCCTCTTAAAGTCATGGATTCCCCTTTCATTTGTATTACCGATTTGAAGAAGCACTACCAAATGGGCGGAACAACAGTCCGCGCATTGGATGGCGTGTCTCTGGAAATAGAACCGCGCACCTTCACGGTCGTGATGGGACCTTCAGGATCCGGCAAGAGCAGTTTGTTATATCTGCTCGGCGGCTTGGATCGATCCACTTCGGGCGAGATCTCCATTGGCGGAGAAAGACTCGATCAGATGGATGAGAACGCACTCGCGCTCTTCCGCCGCCGCACCATGGGTTTTATTTTTCAATCCTATAACCTGATCACCAGCATGAATGCTTTGGAGAACGCCGCGTTTCCGATGCAGTTTACGGGTATTCCTGTTTCGGAGCGGATGCAGCGCGCGCGCCAGTTGTTAGAGCAGGTTGGGCTTGCAGACCGCGCACACCACAAACCGTCTGAGCTTTCGGGCGGGCAGCAACAGAGAGTAGCGGTTGCGCGTGCCTTGGTCAATGACCCGGCATTGATCCTGGCCGATGAGCCGACCGGCAACCTCGATACGGCGAGCGGGGTGCAGATCATGCAGTTGCTTTCTGAACTGCATCGTTCCGGGCGGACGGTGCTGGTGGTGACTCACGATCCACGTATGACGCGTTTTGCCACCCATAAGATCTTCCTGCTGGACGGACATGTGGTCAACGAGGAAGAATATCAATCTGCCACGCTCGATGTTTCGCAAGCTGCAATATAGTCATTGGAGATCCAAATGAAGTTGAACAGTAAATATGTCTTGTCCATCTTTCTTGCAGTAACCATGTTGTTGAGTTGGTCTGTTCCGGCTTTTGCGGCAACTGTTATTTCGGTCACACCGTCTGCGATCACCAACGACGCGGATCGAACGATCACGGTTTCAGGGACCGACTTCGATAACAGTGCGGTCATTCTGCTGGATGGCTTCGCGCTGACGACCAACTTTCTTAATAATCAAACACTGACCGCCACTGTCCCAGCCGGTCTTAGCCCCAAAACCTACTCTGTGACCGTGACCATGTCTGGATCGCAGGTGACAGGCACGGCATCTCTGGCGGTCTCTGCTCCGCCAACGCCGATCCCAACCTCCACGCCGACCGTCACACCCACGCTTGCCACCTTTTCCCGCCCGCAGATCGTGATCAGTTCTTATAAGGCGAATGTTGCTTCGGTAAAACTGGGCAAGGAATTTGTGGTCGGTATTAGTTTTAACAACGCCGGCTCATTCAATGCTGTGAATGCTCAGGTTGTATTCACCTCCGCGGATGTTGTTCCGACGAATACAGGCGGAGTGATCGCGCTGGGATCCATTCCCGCGGCGGGTCAGGTGAATGCGGCGCAATCCTTCCTTGCCATCAATTCCATTTATGGCAAGAGTGCCGTGGTGATCGAAGCCACGGTCACATATTACGATGATAAAGGCACATCCTATACCGACAAGTTCACCTTGAACATTCCCGCCAGTGGCGTAGTGGACGGCGACTCATACCCGACCGCCACTCCCACAGGTGTGAACAATGCCCAATTGGTCATCACCAGTTACGGGTCCACGATAGACCCGCTGCAACCAGGCGAACAATTTCAGCTTGGGGTCACCGTCCAGAACATGGGAAATTCCGAAGCCAAAAACGTCACCATGATCGTCGGCGGTGGATCTTCCGGCACGAGCGGCGGCACTCCGCAGCCCGGCGGAGTCTCTGGCGGCAGCGGCGAATTCACGAACTTTGCCCCTGTGGGTTCTTCCAACATTCAATCGCTTGGCAGCATTCCCGCCGGCGGCGCGCTTCAGGCAAAACAAAATTTGGTGGTTAATGTTTCCACCAACCCGGGCGCGTACCCGATGAAGATCACCTTCTCATACGTCAATTCCAAAGGTGAGGTGATTAACGATGAACAGGTGATCACCCTTTTGGTGTATAGCCTGCCAAATTTGGATGTGAGTTTTTACAGCCCGCCCGGTATTCTTTTCACCGGTCAGCCCGGAGCTTTGCCTTTGCAAGTTGTGAATTTGGGTAAGCGCACGGCAGTGTTGGGGAATATGAAGATCGAAGCGGCGAATGGAACGATCGATCCTGCCACGACTTTGGTTGGGTCACTCGACCCGGGCGGATACTTCACTTTTGACTCGACCTTATTCCCTGAAACGGCTGGCTCTTTGGAATTGAAGATCACCATCGACTATACCGATGACTTTAACCAATCGCGCACGGTCGAACGTACGCTGACGGTGGAGGTTGAAGAATCCTTTGTTGAGCCTGCGCCTGAACCCGGCATGGAAGGCGGAGGAGAATTCCCCACTCAAGCTGAAGAGACTTTTGCTCAAAAGGCATGGCGGTTTGTGTTGGGCTTGTTCGGGCTGGATTCCGCGCCACCAGTTGAGGAAGCGCCGGTCATCATGGAAGACCCGTCACTTCAACAATTCCCCGCGCCTGCGGGCGGTAAGGGCGGATAGCTGGTGAACTCCATTAGTATGGACCTTCGGATCTCAGCGATATGAAGTTTTTGGATCTGCTTCGACTTATTCTCGGCAATCTCAGCCGCCGCAAAGCCCGTGTGGCTCTCACAGCCATTGGCGTGGTCATCGGTACGGCTGCGATCGTTGTCCTTGTTTCACTGGCGATCGGCTTGCAGAAAAGCGCCACCGATCAGTTGTATGGCATTGGCGACCTGACCCTGATCGATGTCATGCCGGCTTACGGCGGCGGCGGATTCTTCGGTGGTCCGGTTATGATCGAATCCAATCAGTTGGAAGAACCTCTGCTATTGACGAATTCCGTTCTGCAACAATTTCGGGAAATTCCCGGTGTGCAGGTGGTCATTCCCCGTGACTATCTTGGTGCGCAAACCATCATTCAATATCAGCGCATGGAAGGCGGCGTGAATATCATCGGGATAGATACGAATGATCTCGCAAACCTTGGCATGGAAGCAAGCGAGGGAACGACATCGCTGAACAAGGGAACTGTCGTGATCGGCGTGATGACCCCGAATAATTTTTACGACCCTCAATTACGTCCCGGTCAGCAGCCGCCTCCGCCGCCCGCCTTGTATAACGAGCAGATCCAATTGATCGTCATCAAGTTCGATCAGCAGGGAAACGAATCTCGAAAAACGCTTAGCCTGCGGGTTTCAGGCGTGCTGCAAGAAACCGGCGGCGAAGCCGATTACTCCATCTATCTTCCACTCGATACGGTCAGGTCGTTGAATGAGTGGGCAAATGGAACCCGCATCAACTACAATAAAACCGGCTATAACCAGGTGGTCGTCAAGGTTGAAGACCCCAACGACGCGCTGGACATCGCGGACCAGATCACCGCCATGGGGTTCCAGGCTATCACTCCGCAGGCATTCTTGCAGGGCATCAACAACACCTTTCTGATCCTTCAGATCATTTTTGGCGGCGTGGGGGCGATCGCCCTCCTCGTTGCGGCGATTGGCATCGCAAACACCATGGCAATGTCCATTCTTGAGCGTACGCGTGAGATCGGCTTGATGAAAGCCGTTGGCGCGACCAACCGTGACGTGCTCTCCATCTTTCTTGGAGAGGCGGCGGGCATTGGCTTCATCGGAGGTGTGGGGGGCATCACCATCGGCTGGTTGGCCGCGCAGGCGATCAATGTTTTGGCGGTAGCCTTCCTCGCCAATCAAGCCAGTCAGCAGGGCGGGCCGCCTCCCAGTGTCGCGGTCTACACTCCCATCTGGCTGCCGATCTTCGCTCTGGTATTCTCCACCTTCATTGGGATGCTCTCCGGCTTATATCCCGCTTTGCGCGCAGCGACGATGATCCCAGTGCAGGCACTGAAGTACGAATAAACGGGTCGAACCGACCCGTGAACGGCTTCTGTTCAAGGTGCCTCTCCTCCTTCTGATAATGGAAAACTTAATACAAACCTCATATTGACTGGTAAAACCGTGGTGGTAGGATAGGCTCATCAAAAAGCTTCATGCTTTAGGAGAGTGCGTATGCCTGAAAGAAGAACCACCCCGCGTAAGAAGTTTTTTTTCTACATGCGTGTCGATGACGATGACACGCAGAAGATACTTGGACACATGGTGGAGGTCAGTGCCACGGGACTCCAATTGGAAACCACCGAACCGCTTCCAGTTAACAAGGATTATTATCTCCGCCTGGAATTGTCCGCTGACCTCGCGGATAGACCTTATATGGTCTTCGTTGGCAGTTCACGCTGGTGCAAGATCGACAAGTACGAACCGAATCTCTACCACGTTGGTTTTCAGATCGTCGAGATCATGCCCGATGACAGGGAAGTATTCCTGAGGATCCTCGAAAAATTCGGAAAGTAAGACGATTGACAAGATTTGGGGGGAGTTCCAAAATAGATCCCATATCTGGCGCTTGACATTTTAGAACGGGTGTTCTAAAATAATTTTACCGTTCACTTTATCAAAAGGAGTAAAAAATGTCCAAGCGAAATATTGTCCATGTTGAGATCCCGGCTGCCGACCTTCAAGGTACCTCCAGTTTTTATCAGAAGCTATTTGGATGGAAGATCCGGCCTATGCCTGAGATGAATTACACCATGTGGGAGGCGGCGGATGGCTCCGGCGGCGGCTTCCCTGCGGCTTCAGCCGACAACCCCGCAGGGCAGGTATTGATCTACATCGCCAGCGACGATATCGAAGCAGACCTGAAGAACGTGGAGATACTTGGTGGAACCGTGCTGACCCCAAAGACAGAAATCCCGTCCATGGGATGGTTCGGAATTTTCAAGGACCCCACAGATAACGTCATCGGGCTTTATACCGACCTGAACCCCTCGTAATTTAACAAGCAGCGATTTGGTCCGCAGGGAGCAAGCGCCTTGATCCCTGCGGATCTTTTTTGGAGGTAACGAATATGTATGCAATGGTTGGGAAGCTCACCGCGCAAAGCGGCAAAAGGGAAGACCTGATCAAAATTCTGCTTCGCGCTGCCAGTACCGTTTCTGGGCTGTCTGGTTGCCGCAGTTATATTGTCAATGAAGATGTTGCCGACCCGGCAGCGATTTGGGTGTTCGAGGTCTGGGATGACAAAGAGTCGCATGACGCCTCGCTCAAAGATCAATGGGTGAGGGCGTTGATCTCTGAAGCCATGCCGCTGATGGCGGGGCCGCCCGAAGGATCTGAGCTGAAGGTGGCGGGTGGGCATGGATTGACCTAAAAAATTATTTTGCACTTATTCGAGAGCGGTCACTGTGACTGCTCTTTTTGATTCTGCTTATCGTCCAGATTGACCGGGTTCTGGAAATTTCCCCTGCGGGTTGCTTGACGCACTTTTCTCGTGGTGGTATCCTTGCGCGCAATGTTCAACCTCCACACCATTGATACCAATACCAATCGTACCCGCACTAATCAGGCGACGGGGCGTTGGTGTTTATCAGGTGAACAGAAAAAAATCCATTCATTCTAGATAAGGAAACCAGACGCCCCGAACCTCGGGGCGTTTTTTCTATACCCAAAAGGAGAAGTCATCATGTCCATTTCGAACACCACGCCAGTATTTGCAGTTGACGAGAAAAACCTTGTGCCCGTGAGCGATCATCTCAAGCAGATGATGGATATTCCGCCTTCACGCATGTTCCTGATCAACAAGTCGTTGAAGGTCTATGTGGAGAAGAATCCCGGTGCGAAGATCTTTGATGCTTCACAGGGCGACGGCGGCGCGTCTTTGCCTGGTACCCCCAGGGCGATCCTTGACCGGGCGCATCAGCTTCAACTGGAACATGGTACGGCTTACGATATGCCGTTCGGTACCGACGCCTATCGCAAGTCGGTGGTTGAGCAATATTGGAAACTGGACTCATCCTCAGGCTGGGGTCCCGCCAACGTGCTTGGCACAGCCGGCGGGCGCGATGCGCTTGTCAAGGCGTATCAGGCAATGATGGCGCTCGGGCATGGACGTCAGGGCGATGTGATCATGGTTTCGCGTGTGCCGTGGATCTCCTACAACTGGGGGCCATACGGCGTCGGGGCGAACGTGCTCTGGACTCCCGGCGACCCTGCCCAGGGGTGGGCATACTCCGAAGATGCCATCCGTGAGAGCGTAAAGTTTGCCGAATCCAAGGGGCGCAAGATCGCAGGGATCGTCATCACCAATCCCGATAACCCCACAGGCTTGACGATCGCGATCGAAAAGCAGGTCTCACTTGCCAAGGCTGCGCTGGAAGCGGGTGTGGCATTCGTTCTCTTTGACTGGATGTATCACTACGTCACAGATGAATCGCCGATGGATTTGAACTCTTTCTTGAAATTCTTTACACCTGAAGAACGCAAGCGCATCATGTTCCTCGACGGCTTGACGAAGTCTCTTGGCGCATCGAACATCCGCAACTGCCACCTCATCGCGGATGAGAGCGTTGTCAAGTTCATTGTTGCGCGCGCCTCGCATACTGTGATGCCTTCATTCTATTCGCTCGCGGTGGCAATGGCAGCCTATGAAATGGGATTCAGCGAAGCCGCGAAATCCATTATTGAACCGACCAATGCCAGCCGCGTGGTCTTGAAGAAACTGCTCGCCGAAAGCGGTATGCAGCATATCATCGGCAAGGGCTATTATGCCTTTATGAATGTCGGTGAATTTATCAAGGCAAAGGGCTGGGCAGATAGCGAGCCGCTTGGACAATACCTCGCCGAGAATCACGGCGTTGCCATTGTCCCCGGCGCGTTCTTCTCGCCTTTTGGCAATGACTGGATCCGCTTCTCCTACGCCACACCCGCTGAAAGAACCGAAGGCGCGTTCAAGCGGTTGGTGGAGGGGTTGGAGAGTTTGAAGAAGTAGGAACCCTCATGCCCTCACAAAAATTCCCCGAAAAATATCTTCTGGCTGTTGAGCAATCCATCAAGGAAAAGCCGCAGGGCGGACTTGACGGCTTCGAGCAGGAATGGAATTTGCTCGATGAAGACCTGCGTCCGCTGTTGACCGTTGGCGCGGGACCTCACGAGCACTCGTTCGTAGATTATTTGCGCGGCGAGTGTATTCCGCATTGGCATCAACAGTTCAGCCAGCTCGAGGTCTTTCACTGGATGGTGGAGTGGGCGACACGCCCATACTACACACCGCGCGGCGCGATGTACGAAGCGCGTCTCATGGAAGCGACGTTGATCAATGCCCTTCATAAGGCGGGCGTGAGTTTTGGCGAAAGATTGCATTACTGGCATGGCAATTTGCTCTTCCTCACCGATATTGGTCATCGCTCCATTCCGGGCAACTGGTCGATCGCCAAGCGTCGTTATCTTGAAAAATGCGTGGACTTGTACGGGGACATGCTCGCAACGACGGGCATCCACACGAACATGTCGCTGCCAGACCCGCTCTTTGCCTGGGACTTCATGCACCTTTCTCCCAGTGAACGCGGTGACCAGCATCTGGATGAATACAAGTCTGAGTTCTATATCACCGCCACCAGACTCCTGCGGGCGTTCGCTTCGATCTTTATTGCGACGAGCGCGTCCACGCCGATGCAGGCGCAAGTGAAAGATGGTCGCGCGGCGGTCATCCTGACCGAGTTCGATTCCATCCGCAACCTGACCTTCCCCAATCCGCGTGAGATCGATCTGCCCGACCTCTATCGTTCGTACAAAGACTATCTGCAAATTTCGTATGACCTCGTTCGGCGTGGCGTGCGCTTCGGCAACAACAACTGGACCCCGATCCGCGCGCGTAGTTTTGCCGACCCGGTTGAAAGGATCATCTCGACCACCAGTGACCAGCTCAACGCGCTTTACACTCGCGGGTTATACGCGGCGGGTGAGTCGACCCCGCCGGAGGAGATGGCGCTTCAGGTCGAAAAGCAAAACCTAATGGCGCGGATCAACCTGCCGATGGGGCGTGTTGAAGTCCGTGTGGACGAAGGCGGTCACAGCCTGGACCTGGATATTGCCAACATGACCTTCAAGCATTTGCTGATGCTGAAGATCTATTCTGACTCGAAGTTTGCGCGTGGATTCCGATATGACCGCGAAGACATTGCCCGCGCCCGCGCGAACGAAAACCTTGCTTCAAAACATGGCTTGCGAGCCGAGATCGAAAATCCGTTGACCGGCAAGCCCATCAATCTGCGCGCCTTCCTCAAGTGGACTTTGGGCGAGATCAAGCCATTGGCTGAAGCATTGAATATGTGGGATGATCTGCGACCGCTGGTGGAGATGTCTGAGGGTGGACGAAACACGGCGGAGAAGATCCGCGCCCGCTTGAAGATGGAGATCGGCGAAGCGAATGAAGTGCCGATGTCTCTGCTCAAGGAGTTGTTCTACGAACACGAAGCCCAGATCAAAGCAGACGTTGAGAAGATCTGCTCCGATTACAACTCGCTTGGTTCGGATGCATCCAAGATCGCGGAGTTCGTTCAGCGCAGCCGCGATGTGACCCGCCACGAGCAGGGATCGCCGGTTCAATTCCGCCCGCGCACGCAGGCTGTCATTGAACTCTCCTATCCCGATAAGACGTCTGAGATCGTGGATCTTTCCCAACAGTTGATCCGCATTCCGTCGGTCACTGCTTGTCCGAACGAACGGCTGGATGAAGTGCATCGCGCAGGGTCATTGATCGATGATTATCTCCGCAGTGCTGGTTTGACCGTGCAATACTTCGATGGGAAATACCCCGCGTTGTATGCGACATTCCCCAATGCGAAAAAGACCGACCCGATCTTGCTGACGGGGCATTTTGATGTTGTTGAGCCCGAGCCGGATGACTCGCAGTTCGCTCCGCGCATCGAAGGTGATTATTTGCATGGACGCGGTGCGGCGGATATGAAGACCGTTGTTGCAACCTACATGACCTGGATGAAGGATGTGATGAAAGCCGGCAAGCCGTATCCCAATGTCGGGCTGATGCTGGTGGGCAATGAAGAGAACGGCGAAGCTGAAGCCTGGGGTACGCCGCATGTCTTGAAAGAGTTGGGGTTGACCCCGTCCCTGTTCATTGCGGGCGAGCGCACCGGCGAAAAAGGCACCGAATTGTTCGGCGAGATCTGTATTGAAAATCGCGGTGTGATGCGTTTTGATGTGATCGCGCGCGGCGCGAAGGGACACAGCGGCGTGGCAGGGACCGGCGACCTGAGCGAAAAACTTATCGCTGCCCGCACCTTTTTGAATGAGATCTTTGCCAGACACTTGACGCTTAAAGCAGCAGACGGTTGGCAGTCACAGGCGAAGTTCCCCTTCATCAATGTCGGTACGCCGGGCGTTTACAACGTCACTGCGGCGGAAGGAATTCTCGGTGTGGAAATTCGTCCCATTCCGCAGGATGATGTGGAAGGATTGCGATTGAAGGTTGAAGAATACTGCGCGGAAAACGGATTGGAAGCGCGATTCAATGTGATGGAGAACGGCGTCGCCTGTGATCCTCAAAACCCCGCTCTGCTGGCGTTGATCCAGGCTGTGCGAAACGCTTCAGGCGGAGAACCAAAGATCGGCAAAAAACTTCCAGGCACGAGCGCGAGATTCGCGCCCGGTGGGCAGGCTGTGGTTTGGGGGCAGACGGGCGTCGGTCCGCATGCGAAGAACGAAGCGCACTTCATCCCAAGCATCGAACCGTATTACAAGTCGCTGAACGAGTTGGCGAAGTTGTGGAAGTAGGTCATCTTGTCTTGGCTCTTGAAAGAACGATTTTGTTTTTGCGGAAATCCGAGTCTTCAGATTGGGCGAGTTTATCTATCGAAGAAGTGATCAGGCAACTCAAAGTAGAGTTGGATAAAGCAGGAAATTCTCAACCTTTGGATATAAATAAGTTGAGATCCCTTTATGGTCCGACAGGTTCTCTTCAAGAGATTTCAATTGATAATGGCTGGGGAAAAGACTTCATTGAAATAGCCAATATCATTGACCAGTTTATCAGTGACTGATGTTTGGTAAAGTGGTTGAATTAAAAAAGTAGAGCAAGGTTAACCTTGCTCTACTTTTTTAAGAACTCAAATGGCGGGCGTTGATTGAGTTTCACCAGATTTGCCCCTGCTTCTCCGGCATGGATCGCGGTCAGCGAACCAGTGTCACATCCCAGCCGTTGAAAGTGATCGAGCGGCATGCCGAGAAAATGAGCCACTGCCAGCTTGATCGGGTCCGCATGAAAGACCACTGCGATGATGTCCTGCGGTTTGTTGTGCTTTTTGATTACCCGTTCCAACACATTGGCAATGCGCAGTTGACATTCAGGAAACGACTCGCCCTCAGGAAAGCGAAACCGCGAAGGTGCATTCTGCACGATCTTCCATTCTTTTTTCAACGCGAGCAGCTTCCACGATTTTCCCTGCCACTTTCCAATGTTTGTGTCCATCAGGTCTGGTTCTTGCTGAATGACCAATTTATGCGAATCAGCGATAGGCGCGGCGGTCTCCATTGCTCGTTCCAGCGGACTGGAGTAAATGGCCTTGAGCGGCACATCTTTCAGCGCTTCTCCCAACGCCGCGGCCTGCTTCTGTCCTTTTTCGTTTAAGTGGACCCCGGGCAATCGTCCTGCCAACTTCCCTGTTTTGACGTATTCGTTTTCACCGTGACGGATGAGTAGTAAAATTGGCATAAGGTTCCTGTTCAAGGTTGGGATAAAGATTACAGGCTATTGTACTAAATAATCTGTCAACAAACCGAGTCCACTCATCGGTCCGTGATTAATACACGACCGATAAATTTTGTGGGAAGGATAAGACAATGATGAAAGATTATTGGATGTCTATAAAGCTTTGCACGAGAATGTTATTTTGCCTGGCTTTTATCTTTGCATTAACTGCTTGTAACCTGCCGACCAACACAACCCCTGACATCACCTCTGTGGTGGTGGAGAACAATTGTAATATCCGCATTAATTATATTGATCATGTGAAGGATGCGGATTCAGTTGTTTTCCTGAAACGACAAATTGGTGAAGCCTCCTCTGAACAAATTAAATTTGCA
The DNA here is from genome assembly GCA_017985935.1 of Anaerolineales bacterium. Classification (GTDB taxonomy): domain Bacteria; phylum Chloroflexota; class Anaerolineae; order Anaerolineales; family Villigracilaceae; genus Villigracilis. Next base: position 76,853 of record JAGNWT010000007.1, read on the forward strand.
AACCCGCATGGTGAACAGGCTTCCAGTTTTTTAGATGAAGGTCTTCCGTCGGGGGTGTATTCGTATCGGATTGGTTACTTTGATTCCGATGCGACATATTACAGTGAAGATTACAGTGAGCCGATCACGATCGATGCGGATTGCGGAACATCTCCGCTTGTGGATATGCCATTTAATCCAATAATTATCCAGGTGGGCGTTGGAGGCGTGGGTGGTTGTGACGTTCAAATAACGGCAAAGGTATTTGGGAGCAAGACAGACGGCGTTCGGATCTATCGTTCAGATTCGGGTGCGGAATATCTGGAAATTGACGATCTTTCCCTGGATGAGTGGGCGGGTGGACCATACAATGGGTATCTATACAGTACGAATTCATACAGCGATTTCCAACTATCCGAAGGGGCGTACAGATATAAAATAAGCGCATACAATTCAAACGGCGAATCTTTTAGCGAGCCAAGCGACGAGGTGATCGTCCCTGAAACATGCAGCCCGATTTTGGATGGTATTCCAACGGTTGAGTCCTTGGTTGTTGTAACTACCACTCCAACCAAAGTGCCGGACCCAGAGCCTGAGCCATGTGTCTGGGAAGCGGTCGTCAATGTCTTTGTGCGAGAAGGTCCCGGCGTTAGTCTATATCCTGCCATTACCGGTGTGGTTACAGGGACAAAATTTCCGATTGTTGGGCAGAGTGAAGATGGTCAGTTCTGGGTGGTTGAGGTGGAACCTGGTGTAAATGGATATGTTTCGAAAGCGGAAAAATATAGTCGAACGAGCGGCAATTGCGGTAATCCACCCTCTTTACAGGATCCTGCGCTTCCGCCAACCCTTGTGCCTACCGTAACCGCAGTGCCGAAAGAAATACCCCAATGTAGTGACGGAATTGATAATGATGGGGACGGAAATATTGATATGCGAGATCGTGGATGCACAGGTTTGGATGATAATTCGGAAAATTGATCCTTATATTGTGGTTTGAAAAACTGTCACCATTCTAAAAACATCT